>DAIOGN010000031.1:24593-27168 GCA_036745245.1 Candidatus Zixiibacteriota bacterium | reverse complement strand
CTCGGCAGGAGCCTCGCCCTCCCACGACCAATGGAATGAAGTGGAAAAGGCCGTCCAACTAGAACGGCCTTCACGCAAGTATAAGTGGAGCAGAGCGGGATCGAACCGCCGACCTGTACGTTGCGAACGTACCGCTCTCCCAGCTGAGCTACTGCCCCACGCATTCAGATCGCGATCGAGTAATGTAGATTCCAGGCAGGACAATTCAAGGTGTATTTAGGCGCCCGATGCCGGCGGCTCCGGGGGTGGCGCCATATCACGCGGCGGCATCTCCACGCGCGGCGTGCGTAACCGCAGGCGCACCAGCCACGAGCGCGACTCCTTGCGAGCCTGCTTCAAACGTTTCCGATATTCGCGCTCCCACGTCTGCTCCACGGCATCCGCGGCCTCGATCTTCTGCATGAGCCGTTCCACATTTTCGCGCCGTTCCATGGCGCGCCGGAACGAATCGTATTCCGCGAAATTGAACACCGCCTGCACCATGGGTTCGAAGAACACCAGAGTCTGCGAACCGATGTAGTTGAGAGGCTTCACCGACTCGAGAAACACGATGGCCGGCACCGTCATCTTCCAGCGCACCACGCGCTCGGCCAGTTTGTTGAGCACGCGTTCTTCATCTTCCGGGATGGGCTCCGATCCCGACAGATCCTGGCTGCCAAACCAGCTCACGTGTCTGTCTCCGGCGGGGGAACGTAGCGACGCACGAACGCGACCACATCCTCACGATTGTTTTCGAAGCGCACGAACAGTCCGCGGAAGTTCTCCAGGCGCGAGCGGCGCGGAAAGGGCGACAATAGCACACCGTTGCGATCCGGCCAGTGGCTCCGGTAGGTGTTCCACGGGCGCTCAAAGCGGGTGATGAGGGTCTTCACAAAAACGCCCTGCCCGGTCAGCCGGTACCACGTGGGGAAATAGTACGCCGAAAGTGACAAGAACAAAACCACCGAGAGCACGAGAGCGAACGGAATGCTGGCTGTGTACTGCGCCAGAAGGAGAAAGAGCCCCGCCTGCACCACCACCACGATCGCGGCCTTCACGGGCTGCCGCCGGGCCGGATGACAACGCCAGGTCAGTTCGTCGGACGAAGGCGCATTCACCGGGTCCTCAACTTGCGTCGGGTTCGCCCTCACGGTAGCGCTCCTTGCGGATCTGCTCGATCTCGTTAAGTAAGTCCCTGGGATCGATCAGCTTTTTCTTCACCAGAAGGCTCACGAGGGCTTCCTGAGACAACTGGTTGGAAATCACCAGCTGTTCCACGGTGATCTCGCGAACTTTGCCGTCCACCACCATCTTCATGGCCACGCGTCCGTCGGTCATCGAATCACCGCCTTTCCCTGCCGGTAGCCGCCCAGATCGAGCGCCACGAACCGATACCCGCAGTGGATGAGAGCCGCCTCTACGTCTGCCCGGCGGGAACCGTCTTCAAAGAACGCCCAGTGCTCTTCGGGCAATTCGATGCGCGCCACGTCGCCGTGGTGACGCACGCGAAACCCGCGAAGGCCCAGATCGTGCAAAACCGCCTCGGCCTGGGCGATGCGGTGGAGCGTTTCGGGGTTTACCTCCGTGCCGTGCGGCACACGCGACGCCAGACACGGAGCCGCCGGCTTGTCCCAGTTGGGCAGCGCGAGGCCACGCGCCACGTTTCTGACATCGTCCTTCGTGAAGCGCGCGTCGATCAGCGGGCTGCGGATGCCGCGCTCACGGGCGGCGTCCATGCCCGGACGAAAGTCGCCCAGATCGTCGAGATTGTTGCCGTTCGCAATGGTTTCGATGCCGTTCGCTTCGGCCAGCGCACGCAATTCCGAGTACAACTCGGTTTTGCAGTGAAAGCAGCGGTCGGGATTGTTCAGTTGATAGGCGCGCTCGGATTGCTCGTGCGTCTCCACTTCACGCAGACACCCGGCCAGTCCCGCGGACACCAGCGTGTCTTTCGCGCCATCGCGTTCGCGTGGCGCAAGCGAAGCGGACACACCGAGCGCTGCAATCACCCGCGTTGTCCCGAGCGCGTCGGCGCACGCCTTCACCACCAGCGTGCTGTCCACGCCTCCTGAGTAGGCCACCACCGCAGAGCCAAAGGGGCGCACAGAGGCCAACAGATCCTCGTACCGCCCTTCCCACTGCGTGACCATGTCGCTAGCGCCTGGCAGCGAACACTTTGCTGCCGCGAATGTAGTAGAGGGGAACGCGCGTGTTCTCGCCGGAAAAATCGAACTCGACTCTTCCCATGGCACCATCGAAGCTGTCCACGCCGCCGAGATAGTCGCCGATCACGCCCGGCGTCACCAGGGTGGGAGTCATGGCACCAGCCACCAGCCGAAACGCGTCGTATCCCAGAGCCGCGAGTCGTCCGGGCGGTCGGCCGTGGGCGCGCGCGAATTTGCTTGAGAACTGCTCCCACTCGAGGCTGCCCGAGGCCAGAGGTTCCACCGATGCGAACACGGCTTCTTCGAGATTGCCGCCCACGCGCATCATCACCTCTTCATCCGCAAACGCGTCGGTGCCCACCAGCCGGCCTTCGATCTTGTAAAAGCGTACCTGCGGCACGAGCTGCACCAGGTCTTCGGCGTATCCGGGG
>DAIOGN010000031.1:12259-24583 GCA_036745245.1 Candidatus Zixiibacteriota bacterium | reverse complement strand
ACACCGGAATCTCTTCGGCGTCGCGCTTCTTCCCGTCCGTGCCGCGCGACCATGAAGTATCGGAGAGTGTGTCGAGGAAGCTCGACCTGAAGGCCTTGAGATACGGTCCAAAGTCGGGAACGCCCGGCGCGTAGAACGCTTCCCTCCAGATCGTTCCGCCGGCTTCCTCCACCGCCTGCCGGTAGGCAGCCGCCATGCGGTGACCGAAATCGTCATCGGGGGCCACCACCAGATGCGAGCACAGACCCAACGTCTCCACGGTGAACCAGCCGAGGTTCCTGCCGTAGGTTTCAAGCGACGGCGACAGACAGTACACCTGGTCGCCCAGGCTGGCCAGTTCCGATTCGCTGGCCGCCGGCACGATGATGGGCACCTCCCGCGCCGCGGCGGCTGCCGCGCAGCCGATGGCGGAGGCCGAAGTGAGCGGCCCGATCACGGCCGCCGGTTCGCGGTCGAGGATCGACTGGCACGCGCGCGTGGCCGACACCGGCAATCCCTTCGAGTCCTCTACGATCAATTCCACTTCGCGTCCGCTCTTCTCGCGAAACTCGCGAGCCGCCATCGCGATGCCCTGATTCATCTCCTCGCCGTACTTGGCGAGGTTACCGGAGAGCGGCGCGACCACACCAATGCGAATGGACTTGGCGAGTTCAGCCTCCAGCGCCGAACGCCGCGCCTCTGCGGACTCACCCACATCCAGTCCGACGAATCGTTCTGCGAGCCCCGCGTAGTAGCGCATCGCCAGATACTTCTGCCCGGTGGCTTCGAGGCCCGAGCCGATCTGCCGCCAGGCGGGCGCAGCCATGTCGTGAGGTAATTCAAAAGTGAAGATCTTCTGCGCCTGTCGCGGATCGAGCAGTCCCGCCAGCCGCCCGGTCACGGTGATGAACGCCTGCCGGTGGTTGGGATCGCCGGTGCGTTTGAAGCCCTCTGAGTAGGCGGCCAGCGCTTCTTTCACCTGATAGCGCGCGGCCAGTGCGTTGCCGCGGTAGAGATAGGCGACGGCTTGTGTGGAGGTGGGCGGCAATTTGACGTAGAGGTCCGCATACTTCAGCGCTTCTTCGTACCTGCCACTGTAGAGTGCGGCTTTGGCTGCGCCGAGCACGGCAGTGCTGTACGCGGGAGAGGCTTCGTACCTGTCGGCGTACGCCGAGAAATCCCGGAAGGCCGTTTCGAAATCGCCCTGCTTCAGAGCGCCCTCGGCACGCTGAAGGACGACCTGCGGGCGCTCCTCCTGCTGCGCGCCGGCCGGTGCCACCAGGGCACACAGGAGCCAGAGCGAGAGTGCGACCGCGGTTTTACAACGAGTAATTGCCAAAGTCCTCGGGGTTGATCCGACGCAGGCGTTCGCGCAGAGATTCCGGGTCATTGATGGCTGACAGGCGGCCCTCGGGCGCCCGCGGTTGCAACAGCTCCTCATTGGCGAAGATGGGAGCTTTGGCCTTGAGGGCAATAGCAATGGAATCGGAGGGTCGGGCGTCCACCGTCATCCGGCCCGACCGCGTGTCGAGGAGGATCTGGGCGAAGAAGGTCTGCTCCTTCAGCTCCGTCACCTCCACGCGCGTGATGCGTGCCTCCAGCTCCTTCACGAGCTGGCGGATGAGGTCGTGCGTGAGGGGACGGCGGGACGTGAATCCCGACATCTCCATGGCGATTGCCCACGCCTCGTAGTGGCCGATCCAGATGGGCAGAACCCCCTCGGCCTTCACCGGCTTGAGAATCACCACCGGGGAATTGCTGGCGATGTCGAGCGCCAGGCCGTCCACCCGAACTTCGACCATCTATTCCTTTTTGACGACCCAGAGCTTTACGTCGGCCGTCACCGCGGAAGACAGCTTGATCGGCACGGTGAACAACCCCAGCTCCTTGATCGGATCCTCGAGCTGAATTCTGCGCCGGTCCACCGGATGTCCCGCCGCTTCCAGGAGCTCGGCCACCGTCTGCGAGGTCACCGACCCGAAGACCTTGTCTTCCTCGCCCACCTGAACCGATGCGGTGATCGAGATAGCCTCCAGGCGTTCCTTCTCGGCCAGGGAGGTTTTGTGCTTCTTCTGGTCGCGCAGATCCTTCTGTTTCCGGATCAGGTCGAGATTGCGCATGTGCGCGGGCGTGGCGGCCACGGCGAGATTCCGCGGGATCAGGTAGTTGCGGCCGTATCCCGGCTTTACCTCCACCACGTCGCCGGCGTCGCCCAGTTTATCCACGTCGTCTTTGAGTATGACTTTCATGAGATGGTCTCTCTGGTTAACGGTGCGACTCGCCCACGAAGGGGAGCAGGGCCAGATGTCGTCCACGCTTGATGGCCAGGGTCAGCTTTCGCTGATGCCAGGCGCACGTTCCGGTGATGCGGCGCGGCACAATCTTGCCGCGCTCCGACAGATAGCGGCGGAGCGACTTTTCATCTTTATAGTCGATGTAATTCAGCCGGCTCTCGCAGAACCGGCAGGTTTTCCGAGTGCGTCTTTCCATGGCCATGACTAGATGTCCTCTTCGGCGGGCTGACCGGCAGCCATGGGCGCGGCAGCCAGTTCGGGCGTGGCGCCTGGGATCGCACCGGGGACGGGAAGGGGGCCTTCCACCAGCACCGTCAGATGCCGGAGTACGGATTCGTTGATGCGGAACCCGGCATCCAGCTCGTTGGGCACCGACGGCGGCGCCTGGTACACGAAGTGAACGTACATCCCCTGCGCATGCTTCTGAATTTGATACGCCATGCGCTTGGTGCCCCACTTTTGAGTGGCCACCATGCTGCCCTGTGCTCGCGCCACGGCCTGGGTGACTTTTTCAATCTCGCGCTCCACACTCGCCTCGTCAGACAACGGGCTGAGCACGATTGTAGTTTCGTAGTATCGCAACCTTGAACCTCCCCATGGAGTCGCTTCCGCACTCGTTCCAAGGGAACGGCAGAAGCAGGGTTATTTTTTTCAGCCGCGGCGGGAATCGATCAACGATGCTACCCCCAGCGGACCGGCCAATATAGTCCGCTCCCTACCGGCCCAAAAGCACAATATTGGGGTCAAACCCCCGTCGTCACTTTGCACACTGGCCGCTCGAGAGCCCTATTCCGGCCCGGTTTCAGGCCCCGTTTCGGGCTCTGGACCCTTGTTGATTTCCGACTGCGCTTTAGAATATCCGCGAGCGAGGATGAGATCGAGGGCAGCCACAGCGTCGGTGGTCATCGTAAGGGCGGCCGGCTTCTCAGATGCCGCATACGGACGCAACACGAAGTCGGCCCAGTCCTGTCGCTCCGGCACCGGTCCCACGCCCAGCCTGAGCCGGGGATATTGCTGGGTTCCGAGCGCTTCAGCCACCGACTTCAGCCCATTGTGCCCGCCGTCGGATCCGCCGGTACGCAAACGTAGCCGGCCCAGCGGAAGCCACACGTCATCTGAGACGACCAGTACTTCATCCGAAGTGAATTCGATGTCGGCGCGTAGCTTGTTGAGCGCCTGTCCGCACAGGTTCATGTAGGTGGTGGGAATCACGGCCCGAACTCCGCGCCGCACCGCCGTCCACAGATAGGGACCGTCTCCTCGCTCGAATTCCAGCTTTGCTTTGGCCGCCCAGGCGCGCACCGCGTTCTCACCTGCATTGTGCGGCGTGTCCGTGTACTGCGCGCCCGGATTGCCGAGGCCGAAGAGAATTCGAGGCGTCAAAGCGAGGCCAGTATAGGCGCAGAAGGGCACCTGTCAAGGCGCGCACCATGGATGGAGCTTCCTGCAACCCTGAGGCGCGCGATCCGTATCTTCACCTACTTATAGCCCGAAAGGAACTCCGAATGCCCGCTCCCACCACTCCCGATCCGTCCGGCCGCAAGGCTGACTCATTTGCCCACTACCTCGGCCCGGGCTTCGGCCTTGGGATCGCCCTCGGTGCGGGCCTCGGTGCCGCCCTCGGTAACGTGGCCCTGGGAGTGGGAATCGGCGTGGCCCTCGGCCCGGCGATCGCTCTGGGCATGGCGGCCCGGGCTTCACGCAAGCGTGGCTCGAAGCCCTGATTTAAGTGCTTTTCATTCAGGTTGATTGCCCGCCGCGCTTACTGCATACCTTAGCTCCTTACTGAACCGTCCGTGCCCATCCGGCCCGGACCGGATTGGTTCACCTCGCCTACCCATGATCGGCCAGACAGTTTCGCACTACCGTATTCTCGAAAAGCTCGGCTCAGGCGGCATGGGCGAGGTGTTCCTGGCGGAGGACACCGAACTTCAACGCCGTGTGGCGCTGAAATTTCTGCCGCGCCACTTCAGCGTCGACGCCAATGTGCGCGCCCGCTTCAAGCGCGAGGCTCAGGCCCTGGCTGCGCTCAACCATCCCAACATCGTCACCGTGTTCCAGGTCGCCGAGCATCAGGGGCAGCCATTCATCGCCATGGAGTACGTCGAGGGACAGCCTCTCAAGCAGCTGGTGGCCTCCGGCGACCTCGGCCTGGAGCGAATACTCGACCTGGCGATTCAGACTGCCGAAGGGCTCGCGTCCGCGCACAAAGCACAGATCGTGCATCGCGACATCAAGTCCGACAACATCTTGATCTCAGCCGAAGGTCGCGCCAAGATCATGGACTTTGGTGTCGCCACCTTGCGCGGAACCACCCGGCTCACCCAGGAAGGCTCCACGGTGGGGACACTCGCCTACATGTCTCCGGAACAAGCGCAGGGGAAAGAGGTGGATGCTCGATCCGATCTGTTTTCCCTGGGTGTGATACTGTACGAACTTTGCACCGGACGTCTGCCGTTTCGCGCGGATCACGATGCCGCACTCCTGTATGCGGTCGTGCACGAGGAGCCGGAGCCTCTGACCCGCTACACCACCAAAACCACCGAGCCCTGGCAGCGCATGGTGTCCAAGTGCCTGGCGAAATCTCTCGAGGAGAGGTACCAGTCGGCGCCGGATCTGCTGGCTGATTTGAAATCTCTGAAACGACACATGGCAAGCGAGCGCCCGTCCGCGCAAGCGACCGCGAGCGCCGCCGACAAGAAACCGTCGATCGCCGTTCTGCCTCTGGCCAACATGAGCGCCGATCCCGAGAACGAATACTTCGCGGACGGACTCAGCGAGGAATTGCTCAACCTGCTGGCCCGCAATCCCCAGCTCAAAGTCACAGCAATGACATCGTCGTTCGCGTTCAAGGGCAAACAGGTGGACCTGCGCGAGATCGGGCAGAAGCTGGGCGTGGGCACCATCCTCGAAGGCAGCGTGCGCAAGGCGGGCAACCGGGTGCGCATCACGGCGCAGCTCATCAATGTGTCCGACGGTTTTCACCTGTGGTCGGATACCTACGATCGAGTGCTCGACGATGTGTTCGCCGTGCAGGACGACATTGCCAAGGCGGTGGCCGGCGCGCTCAAAGTTGCGCTGCTGGGCGCGAGGGTTTCACACTACGTCCATCACCCCGAGGCGTATCGTCTCTATCTGCAGAGCCGTCACTTTTTGCTGCGTCACACCAGGCAAGACGTTGAGACGGCAGTGCGCCTTCTAAAGCAGGCCGTGGAACTCGATCCCGGCGACGCCCTCATCTGGGCCGGATTGTCATGGGCGTACCAAACCCAGGAAGGCTACGGCACTGCGGAACTGGAAAAGGGGTACCTGACCGCGAAAGAGGCGGCGGCCCGCGCGCTGGAGCTGGACGACGAGTGCGTTGAGGGGCATCGGGCCATAGGTGTCATCAAGTTCATATTCGAGTTCGACTGGTTGGGCTCGCAGCACCATCTGGAGAAAGCGCTGTCAGTGGAGCCTTCCAATGCACGTTGCCTCTCCAGCCTTGCCTACCTCTTTCTCTGCAGCGGGCGCCTCGACCAGGCCCTTTCTCTTTTCGAACGCAGCATCGAGATCGACCCCCTGGCCCCGGGAGCGTACAACAACCTGGGCATAGCCCGCTCTTCGGCCGGGCGATCCGAGGAGGCTGTGGATGCCTTTCTGAAAGTCCTAGAACTCAGCCCGGCGTTCCTAGGGGGACGGACCCGGCTGGGAATTCAATACCTCGACCTGGGTCAGCCGTTAACGGCGCTGGCCACCATCGAGCAGGAGACCGAGGGAGGGTATAGGGACTATGGCCTCGCCATCGTGTACCATGCGGTGGGCAGGTCGGCCGAATCCGATGCAGCGTATCAGTCGTTGCGCAATCGCGGTGAGCAGTGGGCCTATCAGCTTGCGATCGTCAGCACCTACCGGGGCGACCGGGAGGCCGGTTTCCACTGGCTGGAAAGAGCACGCGAGGCTCACGATTCGGGCCTTACGACCGTTGCCGTCACGCCGCTTTTGTCCGATCTGCATTCCGATCCGCGCTGGCCGGTGTTTCTCAGAAAACTAGGCGTTCAATCGTGATGATACGGCCTTCTCTAAGCGTGCGGCGAATGAGGTTTCAGGGATTCGGAGTCGGCCCATGATCGGCCAGACCGTTTCGCATTACCGCATTCTCGAGAAGCTCGGCGCAGGCGGCATGGGTGAAGTGTTCCTGGCGGAAGACACGAAGCTCAACCGCAAGGTCGCGCTGAAGTTCCTGCCGGACGCGCTGCACAAGGACCCCGACGCGCGTGAGCGACTTTTGCGCGAGGCGCAGGCCACCTCCAGGCTCGACCATCCGAACATTCTCACGGTGCACGACGTTCAGATTGATGGCGCCCGCGACTTCATCGTACTGGCCTACGTGGACGGCGTAAGCCTCTCCCAGCATGCAGCGAAACCGGGGGTGGGGCTCTCGGAGAAACTTGACGTGGCCCTACAGGTGGCGCGGGGCCTGGAGCACGCCCACGCCCTGGGAATCGTGCATCGCGATCTGAAGCCCTCAAACGTGCTGGTAGACACCTCGGGGCGTGCGCGCTTGCTCGACTTCGGCCTGGCAAAGATCAAAGGATACACCAAGCTCACGCGGTCGGGCTCCACCGTGGGAACGGTAGCGTATGCCTCCCCCGAGGTCACCGAGGGGCGCGAAGCCGACCTGCGCTCCGACATCTTCTCTTATGGGGTCCTGCTGTACGAGCTCGTAACCGGCGTCCTCCCGTTTCCGGGTGAACACGAAGCCGCCATCGTGTATGGCATCTTGCACGAGCACCCGCGACCACTGCGGGAATTCGTCCCCGGCGCTTCGGAGTCGCTGCAACGAATCGTCGATCGCTGTCTGGCCAAGTCGCCCGAGGACCGCTACACCTCCTGCGCCGATCTCACGGCCGATCTGGACCAGGCGAGCCGCGATGTGTCGGGCGCCCAAACGGGTGCGTCACGGGCCACCGTTCCCTCCATCGCTGTGCTTCCCTTTGCCAACATGAGCGCAGACCCGGAGAACGAGTACTTCTCCGACGGTCTGGCCGAAGAGTTGATCAACGCGCTCACTCACCTCAGGCAACTGCGCGTGGTGTCGCGCACGTCATCCTTCGCCTTCCGTGGCAAGGAGGCCGACATCCGCGAGATCGGTCGTCGCCTCAACGTGGACACCGTGCTCGAAGGGAGCGTGCGCAAGGCGGGTAAGCGCCTGCGTATCACGGCACAATTGATCAACGTGAAGGACGGCTACCACCTCTGGAGCGAGCGTTTCGACCGCGAACTGGAGGACATATTTGCGATACAGGACGAGATCTCGCAGTCCATCGTCGACGCCCTGAAAGTCACCCTGGTGGGGACGCCCCGCGGCTCCCAGGTCAGGCACCGCACGGACAACGTGGAGGCCTACAATCTCGCCCTGCGAGGACGGTACTTCTGGAGCAAGCGCACGGAACGCGGGCTGTTCCAGGCCGTCGAGTGCTTCGAGCAAGCGTTGGCGCTGGATCCGCGCTACGCACCGGCGCACGTGGGGCTGGCCGACTGCCACTCTCTGTTATGTGGATACCATATCAAGTCGCCTCAGGAATCGCTGCCCCAGGCGCTGAAGGCTGCGACCACGGCCATACAGCTGGATCCATCGCTGGCCGAGGCGTGGGAAGCGGTGGCCCACGTTCGACTCCTGGACGACTGGAACTGGACTGCTGCCGAGTCGGAATATCGCCGGGCACTCGAACTCAATCCCGGCTACGGCACGGCACACCAGAGGCTGGCCCTGCTCCTGGCCGTCACGGGTCGCCTGGATGAGGCCGAGCGTCAGGCCGCCCGCGCGCTCGAACTCGAGCCGCTCTCGCTCATTATACACACGGAGCAGGCTCTCATTGCGTATCTGGCCCGGAAGTTCGAGCGTGCGCTCGAGGAGTCCCGGGCCACGCTCGACCTGGACCCGAATTTCGGCGTGGCGCACTTCACGCGTGGACTGGCGCTCGAGCAGCTCGGGCGGTATGATGACGCCGTGACCGCCTTCGATCGCGGCAAGACCAACACCGGAGGTGTGGCCGTGACCCTGGGCGCGCTCGGGCACGCTCATGCGCTGGCCGGACGATTCGATGAGGCGCGATTGGTACTCGAGGAAGCCCGCGAGCTGGGCTCTCGTCGCTTTGTCTCACCTTACAGCCTGGCCACCATCCATCTGGGCCTGGGTGAAACCGATCGCGCTCTCGACTGCCTGGAACAGTCCGTGCGTCAGAAATCGGTCTGGCTCATTCACCTGCACATGAAGGTCGACCCCCGGCTCGATCCGCTTCGAGCGCACCCTCGATTCGGGGTTATCATGAAGGCGGCAGGATTCTGACGTGATCGGCCGCACAGTGTCGCACTACCGGGTCCTCGAGAAGCTCGGTTCCGGGGGTATGGGTGAAGTGTTCCTCGCGGATGACACCAAGCTCGACCGCAAGGTCGCCCTGAAATTTCTCCCGGCGTCGCTGTGGAACGAATCCGAGGCACGGGAGCGCCTGATCCGCGAGGCCAAATCGGCCTCCAAGCTCGATCACCCCAACGTGGTCACGATCTTCGGAATCGAGGAACACGAGGGCCGGCCTTTCATCAGCATGGCGCACGTGCCCGGAGTCACGCTGAGCGAATACTGCACGTCAAAGAAGCGCTCTACTGCGGAACTCATCGAGCTGGCCATCCAGATCGCAGACGGACTTCAGCACGCACATGACTCCGGAGTGGTGCATCGCGATCTCAAGCCCAGCAACATTCTGGTGGACGAGCGCGGCCGCGCACGAATTCTCGATTTCGGAATCGCCAGCCTGCGCGGAGCGGCCCGGCTCACGCAGACGGGCTCCACCGTGGGCACGCTGGCCTATGCGCCTCCCGAGCTGGCGATGGGCCAGCCGGCGGAGCCAGTGTCCGACGTGTACAGCCTGGGCGTGGTACTGTACCAGATGCTCTCCGGCCGCCTGCCTTTTGAAGCCGATCATGAGGCGGCGTTGTTGTATTCGATCCTGCATGAGGAACCCAGGCCGCTTGCCGATGTGAAGGCGGATCTGGAACCGGCCCTGCGGAAGGTCGTGGAAACGTGCCTCCAGAAAAAACCGGAACTTCGCTATCAGAGTTGTGCAGAGCTGGTGGCGGCGCTGAAGCAGGCGCGGCCGCGCGAAGCGGGTACGCCAGCGCCGGGTGCCGGCAATCGTCCGTCCATCGCCGTGCTCCCCTTCAATAACATGAGCGCCGATCCGGAGAACGAGTATTTCTCGGATGGGCTCACGGAAGAATTGCTCAACGTGCTGGCTAAGAACCCCGAGCTCAAAGTCACGGGCCGAACGTCGTCCTTTGTATTCAAAGGCAAACGGGAGGATCTGCGCGAGATCGGTCAGAAGCTGGGTGTGGAGACGCTGCTCGAAGGCAGCGTGCGGAAGTCGGGCAACCGCGTGCGCATCACGGCTCAGCTGGTGAAGGCGAAGGATGGATTTCACCTCTGGTCTGAGACGTACGACCGCGTGATCGAGGATGTGTTCGCTGTGCAGGACGAAATCGCCGGTGCCGTGAGCAAGGCCCTCAACGTCACGCTTCTGGGGCGATCGAGCACCAAGGTGATCCGGGACTCGAAAGCCTACTCCCTCATTCTCCAGGGCCAGCATCTGGCCTACCAGAACAGCGAGGAGAGCCTCAAGGAAGCCGTGCGTTCACTGGAACAGGCGTTGGAACTCGATCCCGACAACCCCGACGCATTGGCCGTCCTGGCCTACTCGCGAATCATCCAGGGCGGCTACGGACATGCCGACACGGGCGACATGCTGGCCAAAGCTCGAGAGGCGGCACAGCGCGCCATCGCGAAAGAC
The DNA here is from genome assembly GCA_036745245.1 of Candidatus Zixiibacteriota bacterium. Classification (GTDB taxonomy): domain Bacteria; phylum Zixibacteria; class MSB-5A5; order JAUVRN01; family JAUVRN01; genus DAIOGN01. Next base: position 14,484 of record DAIOGN010000031.1, on the reverse strand, counting down.
GACTCCACGTTCAAGGCCCACATACACCTGGGCTGGCTTCATGTAATGCATTGCGAATGGTCCCAGGGCGAACACGAAGCGCAGCGAGCGGAAGAATTGGCCCCCGGTGCCGCCGACGTCCTGTTTCTGCGCGCGGCCCTTCTGGCCGTACAGGATCAACTGCCCAGAGCAGTGGACCTGCTGCAACGTGCCAAGGGGCTTGAGCCTCTGAGTGCGGTGTACTTCTTTCACTGCGGCAGAATGCTCTGGTGGTCCGGTCAGCTCGCCCTGGCCCGAGTCGATCTGCAGAAAGTTCTGGCGCTCAGCCCTGGCTTCACCTCCGCCCGCGCCTCGCTCGCCATCCTGGAATTGATGGCTGGGAACCTGGACACCGCGCTCGTGGAGGCGGGACTGGAGAAGGAAAGCGGTTACAAACACTGGGCCCTGGCCATTGTCCATCACGCACTTCGCAACCAACGCGAGTCGGATCTGGCCACCGCGAGCCTCGAGCAGGTCGGTCGTCAATGGGCGGTTCAACTCGCGCAGGCCGAGGCGTACCGGGGTCGAATCGACTCGGCCTTTCATTGGCTCGATGTGGCCGTGGAAGCACATGACGCCGGGCTCTGCTGGACCCGGGTCCATCCGACGTTGGCCAACGTTCACAGCGATGCACGCTGGGGACGGTTCCTGGAGAGGATCGGCTTGTCGGCTCGCAACTGAATTTGCACACTGAGGCAGATCGCCAACCTCCCGCGGGCGATTTCTGCGCCACGCACCTCTGGAGACGAAACACCAAATGAAGAGATTTCTCTGTTCGCTGCTCATCGCCTGCGCGGCCACGTCCGCGTGGGCCGATGACAATGTCAAGACCATCGCCCAGGCGTCGGCCGGCATGACGGCGCAGCCGGGCTTCATCAAGTACTTCTGGGACGAAGCCAAGGGCAAAGTCTGGCTGGAGATCGAGCGCTTCGATCAGGAATTCCTGTACGTCACCTACCTGTCGCGCGGGCTGGGGTCCAACGACGTGGGCCTGGATCGCGGGCAGATCGCGGGCGAGTACCTGGTGTACTTCCGCCGCATCGGGCCCAAGGTCTTGCTGATGCAGAAGAACTACAGCCAGCGTGCCACATCCAGTGACGCGCCCGCGCAAAGGTCCGCGACGGAGTCGTTCGCTGCGTCTGTGCTGTGGGGTTTTGACGTGACGGCAGCGGAAAAGGGCCGCGTGCTCGTGGATGCCACCGGGTTCCTGCTGCGCGACGCGCGCGATGTGGTGGGCGCGCTCCGTCAAGCGGGTCAGGGCTCGTTCAAACTCGACGATACCCGCTCTGCCATCGATCTGGCCGGCTGCGGCTCGTTTCCGCTGAACACGGAGTTTGAGAGCCTGCTCACGTTCACCACCGACTCGGCCGGCGACGAAGTGCAGATCGTGACACCCACGCCCACGGCCGTGACGATTCAGGTGCACCACTCGCTTGTGAAGCTGCCGGACGGAGGATACCTGCCGCGAGCCTGGGATGTGCGGGCAGGGTACTTTTCGTATGACTATGCCGACTACTCCGCGCCACTCTCGGAACCCCTGGTGAAGCGGTTCATCGCCCGTCACCGGCTGATCAAGAAAAACCCCGGGCCCGCGCCCAGCGAGGTAGACGAACCCATCGTGTACTACGTGGACCCCGCCGCACCCGAGCCCATCCGACAGGCGCTCATCGAAGGGGCCTCGTGGTGGAAGGAAGCATTCGAGGCCGCGGGTTATTTGAATGCCTACCGCGTGGAGGTGATGCCCGACACCGCGAGCTTCATGGACCTGCGGTACAACACCATTCACTGGATTCACCGCTCCAGCCGCGGCTGGGCGTACGGCGCGTCCGTATCTGATCCGCGCACGGGAGAGATCCTCAAGGGACACGTGACCCTGGGTTCACTGCGAGCGCGGCAGGACTACCTCATCGCCGAGGGATTGCTGCAACCGTACGACAGCGAGTCCGATCCGCTCATCGACTCCGCAAATCCAATGCAGGAAATGGCGCTGGCCCGGTTGCGACAGCTGTCGGCGCACGAAGTGGGTCACACGCTGGGGCTGCGGCACAACTACATCGCCAGCACTCAAGGCCGCACGTCGGTGATGGACTATGCCTATCCGTGGGCCCAGCTGGCCTCCGACGGAAGTGTGGACTTGTCGCAGGCCTACGGCGTGGGGCTGGGTGCATGGGACAAAGCCGCCTTCACTTACGGCTACGCTGAGTTCC
>DAIOGN010000031.1:479-12249 GCA_036745245.1 Candidatus Zixiibacteriota bacterium | reverse complement strand
TCCTGGCCGCCGTGCTCGACAGCGTCTATGCCACGGGTTTGAAATACGTCACCGATGATGACGCACGCCCCGAGGGAAGCTCACACCCGTACGCGCACCTGTGGGACAACGGCCCCGACGCTACCGCGGAACTGCTGCGGATCCTGGAGATGCGCCGCGTGTTGCTCGACAACTTTTCCGAGACGACCATCCCCGAGAGCACTCCTTTGGTGATGCTCGAGGAAACGCTGGTGCCCATCTACCTGTTCCACCGCTACCAGATCGAGGCCTGTGCCAAGTCGGTGGGAGGCGTGGAGTACGGGCTGTCCCTGCGTGGCGCCGGGCCGCAAACCACGACGCCGGTAGCGTCCGAGGCTCAGTGGCGCGCGGTGGAGGCGCTCCTCTCGTGCCTCAAACCGGAAGAGCTCGCGATTCCCGATACCGTGCTGTCCCTCTTGCCGCCACAGACCACGGGAATTCCGCGCTCGCGGGAGATTTTCAAGCGGCGCACGGGCGATGCGTTTGACCCGCTCATGGCGGCCGAGAACGTGGCCGACCTGGTGGTGCGCATGCTGCTCAATTCCGATCGTGCAGCGCGGCTTGTGGAACAGAGCAGCCGACTCGAGCTGCAGCCGTCGCTTCAGCAGTTGATCGACGCTCTCCTTAAAGCGACCTGGAAGTCGCCCCGCGAAGACGGCTTCGCCGCCGACCTGCAGCGCGTGGCGGACCACGTCGTGCTGGAGCGCCTCATTCGGCTCGCGGCCAACCAGGGTGCATCTCCGCAGGTGCGCGCAGTGGCCGCGTCCAAGCTCGACGAACTGAACCAGTGGATCTCTTCCGAACTCGACCGCAGCAACGACGCGTCGCAGAGCGCCCACCTCATGCGGGGAAGCGCGCTCATCACCCGGTTTGCAGAGCACCCGTCGGAATTCGAGTTCTACGAATCGCCGCGGCCGCCCGCGGGTGCGCCGATCGGCGCGTTCGGACCCGGCAGCTGCGACTACGAATAGGAGCCCCGGACCATGTCGAGGACGCGTAAAGCGTTTGATTGGTTCATTGCGCTTTCGTTCCTCCTGCCGGGCCTTTGTGACTCGGCCACGGCACAGGAACCGACCGCGCACCCTGTCCTTACGGTGGAGTACATCATGCGCGACCTCAAGTGGATGGGCTCGCAACCGTCCGGCGTGGAGTGGTCGCTCGATTCCAGAAAAGTGTACTTCAACTGGAATCCGAATGGGGCCGACCGAGATTCGCTGTATGTAATCGAGACACGGGAGGATGTGCCTCGACAGGTGACCCTCGAAGAGCGCAGGGCCCGGCCGGAGTCTCGTGGCGACTGGGACGGCTCCTTTGCACGCAGGGTGTATTCCAAGAACGGTGACTTGTTCATCTTCGACGTGAAGAGCGGCAAAGTGCGCGCGCTCACGGCCACCCTCGACTACGAGTCATCGCCTGAGTTCACGCAGGACGGACAGGCCGTGATGTTTACTCGCGATGACAACGTGCACCGCATCGACCTGGCCACGGGCCTGTGGACGCAACTCACCGACTTCCGCGAAGGGTCGAAGCGTGATGAAGAGGAGGAAGCCACGGGCGCCGACGGCTGGGTGAAACAGGAGAATCTTGCGCTCTTCGAGACCCTGCAGGAGCACAGGAACAGGCGGGAGCGGAGGAAAGAACTGGAAAAACAGCTCGAACCGAAGCGCCCCCGGCCCATCTACATGAAGAAGAAGTCACTGGAGTGGGCGCAGCCGTCACCCGACGGACACTTCGTCTGCTACCTCTTGTCGGATGAGCCTTCCGAATCGCGGAAGACCGACGTTCCGGACTACGTCGCCGAGGACGGATACACGAAGAGCAGCCCGGCCCGCGAAAAAGTGGGAACTCCGATGCCGGAGTACGAACTGGGTGTCTACGACATCACGCGCGATACGGTGTACACCGTATCCGTGGACAGCCTGCCGGGGATTACCACACCGCCTGCGTACCTGGCCGAGTACGAACACCCTGATTCGGCGGCGGATAGCACGAGTTCAACGTCTGCGTCGCCCAAGTCGGTGTATTACAACGGGCCGGAGTGGTCCGACGATGGCAGGCGTTGCGTCGTGGATGTTCGTACACACGACTTCAAGGACCGCTGGCTGGCCACTCTCGCGCTGGAGTCGGGCCGACTTTCCGTGATCGACCATCAGCACGATGAGGCCTGGATCGGCGGGCCCGGCATCGGCTGGCGGTCATCTCTGGGCTGGCTGGCCGACCACAAGACGCTCTGGTTCCAGTCGGAGCAGTCGGGGTATTCGCACATCTACACGATCAACGTGGAGACGGGCGAACGCTCGCAGAGGACCACGGGAACCTGGGAAGTGCAGGACCTTTCGATCTCCAGGGACAGAAAGACCTGGTACTTTCAGGCCAACATGAACCATGCCGGTGAATGGCAGGTCTGCCGTTTGTCCACGTCGGGGGGCCAACCCGTGCAGCTCACGACCGGCCGGGGCGAACACAGGGCCTGGCTTTCCCCCGACGAGACGAAGCTGGCCATCCTGTCGTCCACGAGCACCCGGCCCACGCAACTGTACCTTCAGGACAACAAGCCGGGCGCCAAGGCTCGTCCTGTTACTCAGTCGATTTCGAGCGAGTTCCTCTCGTACCCGTGGCGGGAGGCGGAGATCGTCTACATTCCCGCCTCCGACGGCGCGAAGGTGCCAGCGCGTTTGTACAGACCTCGCCAACCGGCAGCCGGCGGGCCCGGGGTGATCTTCGTGCACGGAGCGGGCTATCTGCAGAACGTTACGTACGGCTGGAGCGGCTACGAGCGGGAATACATGTTCCACAACCTGCTGGCCGACCGCGGCTACACCGTGCTCGACCTCGATTACCGCGCCTCGTCCGGCTACGGCCGCGACTGGCGCACGGCGATCTACCGGCACATGGGGGGCCGCGACCTCGACGATCAGGTGGACGGCGCGAAGTTCCTCGTGTCGGAGTATGGAGTGGATTCGTCACGAATCGGCATCTACGGCGGGTCCTACGGCGGCTTCATCACGCTCATGGCACTCTTCAAGCATCCAGGCGTGTTCGCCTGCGGTGCGGCCCTGCGATCGGTCACCGACTGGGCACATTACAATCACTGGTACACCGCGCGCATCCTCAACACGCCGCAGACCGACAGTCTGGCCTACGTTCGCAGCTCCCCCATGTACTTCGCGGAGGGGCTGAGCGACCCTTTGCTCATGTGTCATTCGATCCTCGATGAGAACGTGCAGTACCAGGACATCGTGCGCCTCTCGCAGAAGCTCATCGAACTCGGCAAGAAGAACTGGGAGCTGGCCTCCTACCCCATGGAAGACCACTCGATCGTGGAATCGGAAGCCTGGACCGACGAGTACCGCAGGATCTTCGAGCTGTTTGAAGAACATCTGGAAAAGTAGGGTCAGACTCGACTTCTAAAAAGTCGAGTCTGACCCCACTTTCTCCCTTAGCCATCCGACGTTCCGCTTGTTACTTTGACGCCGTGATTTCACAGATCCTGCACTACAAGATAGAACGCAAGCTCGGCCAGGGCGGCATGGGCGAGGTGTTCCTCGCCACTGACACGCGCCTCAACCGGCAGGTGGCGCTCAAGTTTGTGCCCGAATCCCTTTCGGCCGGGTCGGAGGCCCGCGAGCGCCTTCTCCGCGAGGCTCAGGCAGCTTCCAAGCTGAGTCATCCGAACATCGTCACCGTACACGCCATCGAGCGGGATGGCGATCGCGACTTCATCGTCATGGAGTACGTCGCCGGTCGAACGCTGGGAGACGCGTTTGCTTCGGGCGATCCCAGCCTCGACCAGATTCTCGACATCGCTTCGCAGCTGGCGGAGGCGCTTCAAAAGGCGCACGCGGCGGGTGTGGTCCATCGCGATCTCAAACCGGCCAACGTCATCATGGATGCGGACGGCCGACCACGCATTCTGGATTTCGGGCTGGCCAAAATCGAAGGAGCCGCCAAACTCACTCAGACCGGGTCCACGGTGGGCACGGTCGCCTATGTTTCGCCCGAACAGCTTCAGGGGAAACAGGTGGATCAGCGCTCCGATCTGTTCTCACTCGGAGTGCTCCTCTATGAGATGATTGCCGGACGGCTGCCTTTTGCCGGTGAGCACGAGGCGGCCATGACGTACGCGATCGTGCACGAAGAACCGGAGCCCCTGGCCCGGTACAAGAAGGGTGTCACTCAGGGCCTGGAAGCGGTGGTGGCCAAGTGCCTCGCGAAGGATCCCGCCGAACGGTACCAGTCGGCAGCCGATCTTCTGGCCGACCTCAAGCGAGAGCGCAGGCTTTCGCAAGCGTCGCAAACATCGGTGCCGGCTCCTTCGAGGGAGAAGCGTTCACGTACAGGTCTTGCCATCGCCCTGGTAGGTGTGCTGGCCCTGGTGGCGGCGGTGACGTACGTGCTGTTTCCCTCCCTGTTCGGCCGCTCACACCCGGAGGCCCAGGCGCACACGCCGCGCATTGCCGTGCTTCCGTTTCAGAACATCGGCGCCGCCGAGGACGAGTACTTCGCCGACGGGATCACCGAAGAGATCATTGCGCGCCTCGCTTCGGTGCGGGGCGTGGATGTCATCGCTCGCACCAGCGTGATGCAGTACAAGGGCACGGACAAGACCATCCCCGAGATTGCAGGTGAACTGGGCGTGGATTACATCCTCGAAGGCACCATTCGCTGGCAGAAGTCCGCCGCCGGGCCCGGGCGCGTGCGCATCACGCCGCAGCTGGTGAAAGCGTCCGACGGCACGCACGTGTGGGCCAATATCTACGAAGACGAGATTTCGGCCGTGTTCGAAGTACAATCCGACGTATCGCAAAAGGTGGTATCGGCGCTCAACGTTACGCTGCTCGAGCCGGAGAGAAAGCGCATCGCCTCCACGCAGACCGATGACATCGAAGCCTACAACTACTACCTGAAGGGCAACGAGTACTGGCGTCAGATCTCGGCGGGCAATGACGAGCCCAATCTACGCCTCGCGGCACATCTGTACAGTCAGAGTGTGGGGGCCGACAGTGGCTACGCCGACGCCTGGGCACGCCTGGGCCGATCGTACGTGGAACTGTACTGGCATCATCAGTTCAACGACTCCGACCTGACGCGCGCCCGCACCTACATTGACCGCGCTCTCGCCCTGGGCCCGCAAAGCCCCGAGGTGCGCATCGCCATCGGTTCGCTCCATTACCATGCCGGAGACTACGAGGCGGCCCTCTCCGAATTCAACGAGGCCAGGAAGCTCTTACCCAATGACGCCGATCTGGTAATGGAGATCGCCTATGTGCTCCGTCGTCAGGGGCATCCCGGCGCCGTGGACGAGATGAAGCGAGCCGTGGCTCTGGATCCGCTGGCCGCCAACTACCATCTGCAATTGGCCCGGTCGGCCCTGATGCTCGGACAACGGGAGCTGGTTCTTCCCGCCCTGGATCAGGCCCTGGGGCTCACGCCGGACTACGCCGATGCCTATGCCACCAAGGCACGATTCATGGTGACCCGAAACGGAGATACCGCGGCTGCCCTGGCACTTCTGGCCGATGCGGACAAGGTGGTCCAGCCGGCCAACTCGTACTACTTCACGAAAGGGTACATCTTTGGCCTCACAGGGCACTACGAAGAGGCCATTCGAGCGATGGAGGTTGGGCGGGAGTTTGCATTTCCCGGATTTGAACATTTTTACCGGGCCTTCTACTATGGGCTGCTGGGAGACCAGGAGCGCTCCGTCGCGGTGTACGACTCGGCTCTACACCTGATTGAAGCCGAGCTGAAGAAGAAAGTCGACTTGTCCGGCACGTACGCATCGTATGCCATGGTCCTGGCCTCCAGAGGTCGACATGAGGAAGCGCTGGCGGCGGCGCACAAGGCCATTGAACTGAACCATAGCGCCATCAACATGCCGCAATGCCGCTACGCGCTGGTGTACACCTACATCACCATGGGTCAGCTCGAATCCGCCATGACGGAGCTGGAAACCGCTCTGCGTGGCCCTTGCGAAGATTCCTACTACAACATCCTGCTCGACCCTGTGTTTGCGCCGCTGCGCAGCCACCCGCGGTTTCAGCAACTGGCCGCCGGGGCCAGCTAGGCGTCGCGCGTAGAACACGCTTCCCCACAATCTCCACATGCACCGGTGCCTGCCCGGTCGGCTTGACCCCGCGGAACACCCTTGACCCCTATGACACAAGACGCGAATCGTAAAGCTCTGAGAGATCGCTTCCGGTAGAGTTGGTGCAGGCACGGTCCACCTTGCAAAGCGACCGGCGCGTAGTTTGTTGAAAGAGCGGACAACCACACATATCTCACAGGAGGAGACTCGTAATGCGTAATCCTGGAACGATGGTAACCCGCTGGGCAGTTCTTGCTCTTGTCACCCTGGTCTCGGCAGGGTCGGCAGTCGCGGGCGACAGAGATCACATCGGGGGTTTCTTTCTGCGGATGTCGGTGGGCGGCGGATTTGCGAGCACAGAGATCACGGGGGTGTCCGCTGCGACGGGCGGCCTGTTCGATCAACTGAAGTTTTCAGGCACCAGTGGCGATTACAATTTTGCCGTCGGTGCAATGATCGCGCCCAATCTGGCATTGCACGGCACTCTCTGGGGCTGGTTTGTGTCCAACCCGGATGCAGAAATCGATGGCCAGGACTTCGGTTCGATCGACGGAGATTTCGGCTTGAGCGTCATCGGAGGCGGCTTCACCTACTATATCATGCCGGCCAACGTCTACCTGTCAGGCTCGGTGGGCTCGGGAACCCTTACCGCCGATGATTCTGATAGTGACGCGGGAATTGCCATAGATGCTTCACTCGGTAAGGAGTGGTGGGTCGGCCGCAAATGGGGCCTGGGAGGCGCTCTCGTCTTTGGGTATCACAGCATACCCGACGCTTCAATAGATCCAAACTTTACAGGAACCAACTACGGGGTGAGATTCAGCGTAACGTTTAACTAGGATCCCGTTTCACTGATGGGGCGCCGCGTCGGAGGCGTCCCATTCCCACCGAATTCGATGGCGTGGATTGGCCCGGCTGTGGGGTTGCAATGTCCGACCTCGTCGCTTTAGGCCAGGGGCAGACCGCAGTCTACTTGTGCGGGTACGCCACCAGCCCCGACAACACCTTGGGGTAGAAGTACGTGCTCTTCTGCGGCATGACCTCGCCTTTCCTGGCCGTGGCGATGATGTCTTCCACGCGCGTGGGCGGCAGGAAAAAGGCCCGCTTGTGGCCGGCCCAGATCAGTCGCTTCGCTTCGCTCACCGATTTTACGAAGCTCACGCCCTTCTTCTGCATGATGTCGTCGGGCGTTAAGCCAAGCAGTCCGCGCATCACCGACGCTTCGAACGCCGCCGTGGGCAGCTTTTTGTAGGTGTCGGACGGCTGCCCGTCCCACACCTGTGCGGCGCCCTGCTTGTAGGCCCATACTTCGGTGCCATCCTGTCGCGAGTAGTGGCCCAGTGTACCCGGCGTGTGGCCCACGGCGTGCTCGGCGTCCTCGGGGCGCCAGAACTGCATCCCGTTAATGTTGAAGAATTTTCCGGCATCGGCTCCGTCCGGCCAGTTCTCCACCACGCGATGGATGGGAAGCACCGTCACGTTGTCTTCGAAGGCCGGGAAGAAGGCGGCGAGTTTCCAGCGCGCCGGATGGTCGTCGCCCGCCTTCAACTCGTCGGCGTAGTGAAGCGCCGCCTTGTAACGGTGGTGGCCGTCGGCGATCACTGCTTCCAGTGGCTTGAGCAGATCCACGAGCTTGCTGATCCACGACAGTTCCGTCTGCACCCACATGCGGTGTTCGTGGCCGTCCAGATCCGGAACCGCAGCCTCCGGCTTGCGCGTGTGCACGTGGTCGAGCAATTCGCTCACGGTGCCGTTCGGATCGGTGAACGTCAGGAAGATGGGCTCTAGGTCGGCCTGCGTGGCCCGCATCATCTTGAGGCGGTCTTCGAGAGGTTTCGCCAGCGTCCGCTCGTGAGGGTACACCGGGCCCGATTCGTGCGGCGTGAGTTTTACGAGGGCCAGGAATCCATGACGCACGCGCGTTTTGCCGCGCGGCTCCATGTACAGTTGCGAGTACGGATAGATCGCGGGCGAACTCTCCTGCTTGAGAATGCCCTTGAGTGTCCAGTCCTTGAGCGTGGAGGCCGAGGCCTGATAGGGATCGGATTCACGCGGGAGGATTATACGCACGAAGTGATGAGGAGACTGCGCATACGCCGCAGCCTGCATTTCGTCGTCGTACATGTCGTAAGGCGGCGACACCACGCTGGCAAGCGATTTGGTGCGTGACGTGTCGTACCGCAGTCCGCGAAGAGCCTTGATGTCCAAAGTGTAATTCTACCGACCGTGTCAGGTTAGATGTTGTGCAAGTTGCTGGAGGTTGGCGAACTCCAAGTTCGGCCTCGCCGCGCCCGAAGGCGTCTCCTGCTTACGATTGATCCACGCCACCGGAATGCCCAGGGACGCCGCCGGCACGACGTCGTGAAAGTAGCTCTGCGCACAGTGAAGCCAGCGCCGGCCGCTCAGCTTGCGTCGAGCGGTCTCGAAGTGCGCGTGGTGCGGCTTGTACGAGCCCACCTGCTGGGCCGTGATGGTGAAATCAAACGACACCGCGAAATGTTTGAGGGTCTCGCGCAGGAGGTCGTCGTCGATGTTGGAGAGGATGCCCAGTTCCAGACCGGATCGCTTCAGGCTCAGGAGCGCCGCGTTTGTGTCGTCGAATGGCCGCCAGAACGGAAGACTCCGGGGCAAAAACTCTGCGTCTGCTTCGTCGAGCTTCCAGCCGAGGCTTGTGGCGGTGCGTGCCGCGGAGGCTTGCAGGACGGACCTGTAACTCTGGTACGGGGCGTCCTCCACCTGCGGTTCCTTCTGAGCATACGCACGCAGGGCGTCTTCACGGTCGATGTGCACGCCCGAGCGGGTGGCTGCCTCAACAAACGCGCTGCCGATGCCCTCTTCCCAATCGATCAGGGTGCCGTAGCAGTCGAACGTGAGCACATCCCAGGATTTCGCGGCACACATGGACGGATATGTAGGCGGCACCGAAAGTTTACCGCAAGGGGAAAGGGTCAGGGGAGGATCTGTATCGTCGGTGTGGTGGCCGCTTCCGCCCGTCCCACCACGACGGCGTCGGCTACACCGCGAACGCGCAGGTCGGAGAGGAGGGCTGCCGCCTTCGCCTGCGACACGGCGATCAGTAACCCGCCCGAAGTCTGCGGATCGGCAAACAGATGGCGCCTCGCGGGGGACACCTCAGGAGATGTTTCCACGGTCCCCTGAGCCCAGTCAGGCGTTTCGGGTAGTTCGCCTTTGCGCACCCGTTCGACGAGCAGGGCTTCCGCTTCGGCATACACGGGGACCTTCGACGCCTCAAACACCAGGCGTACGCCGGAGGCGTTGGCTATTTCCCAGCCGTGACCTGCCAGGCCGAAGCCGGTGACATCCGTGGCGCCCTTGCAGCCGGCGGCGACCATGGCCTCGCAGGCGGCGCGGTTCAACTCCGCCATCTTGCGGACCGCGCGCATGAGTACAGCTTCGGGTACGGCGCCCGACTTTACGCCGCCAATGAGCACGCCCGTACCGATCGGCTTGGTGAGAATCAGCACATCGCCCGCGCGCGCGCCCGAGTTGGGCGTGAGTTCACTCTTGAGTGCCAGGCCCGTGACGGCCATGCCGTACTTGATCTCTTCGTTCTTCACCGTCTGGCCACCGAGGAGCGCCGTACCCGACTCCTTGAGTACATCAAGACCCCCGCGCAGAATCTCGGCGTATTGTTCCTTCGTGGGCCCCTTGTGCGGAAAACAGCATACGTTGAGGGCAGAGATCGGCCTTCCGCCCATGGCGTAGATGTCCGACAGCGAATTGGCAGCCGCCACGCGGCCGAATAGGTACGGATCGTCGCACACGGGTGTGATGAAATCGACAGTCTGAATGAGCACCTGGTCGGTGCCGGGAATCTCCATCACCCCGGCATCGTCAGACGTGCGAATCCCTACCACTACTCGCGGATCCACAGGCACATCCAGGTTCTGCATGATTTCCGTGAGGTCCGCCGGACCTACTTTACCGGCTCAACCGCCCGAATGCGCGAACTTCGTGATGCGGCAGGATTCTTCCGCAGCCGTCACGCTACCTCCTCTGGGGAAACAAATGGGAAAAAAGGGGCCAGCACACTTTTCCGAATCAGGAGCCAACTCGCTCGACTCGGCCCAGACGGAAAAGTGTGCTGGCCCCTTTTTCTTGAACTGTCACTTCCGTTCGAACACCACCATGGGTGCGGCTTCCTCACCGAAGGTCACGAGGTCGGCCGTCTGCGCTGCGCGCGCGGCCACCATCATGAACGCCCAGGTGGGAATGGGCATGCCGGCGCAGCCCTTGATGAACACCTCTTGTCCCCGAAAGTCCTCGGGGTTGAACTCAGAGAGCTTCTGTGCGAATGAGCGCTCGCGGATTAAGCCGGCATCCGCGAAATCGGCCATGTCAATGACGTACAAGTACGCTCAGGTCGTGAAGGACTGCCCGCAGCCGCATTCGCGCGCGGCATTCGGGTTGACGAACTTGAACCCGCCGCCCAGCATGTCGGTGGTGTAGTCGAGCGTGATGCCGTTGAGGTACAGGTAGGCCTTGGGGTCGCACACCACCTTGATGCCGTCGAACTCGAAGGTCTGGTCGTTGGGGTTGGTGACCTTGTCGAAGTTCATGGCGTACTGGAGTCCGGAGCATCCACCGCCGGACACGCCCACGCGCAACGGAACGTCTTTCAGCCCCTGATCTTCCTGAAGCCGTTTGATCTGCTTTACTGCCGTATCTGTTACAGTGATCATATCCTTGCCTTTGCGATGATTTCGGCCGGCTCCCGCCGGCCCTTCATCTTAGTATACCCACAAAGGTCAAATCTGTCAATTCACTGGGGCCGTTGAGAATCGGGCGTTTGGCGGGCCATCATACGTTTGCCGAACAAAAAAAGGCCCCTTTCGGGGGCCTTCACGACCGGTTGAGCCTGCCGTTGCCTACAGGAGGAAAGCGATCGGCTCGTGTTTGGGTTCACTTTCGGCAGGAACTTCCAGGTCGATCTTTTCAAAGCGGCCGTGCCGCAGGCGATACACGCCGTTCTCGGTGGCCACATGCAATCTGCCATCGAAGCGCAGTAGCGCAGTGATGGCACCCGCGGACGGCGACGGCACCGTCACCGGGGATTTGCCGTCGAAGGCGAAGAGTGCACCGGCGGCGGATGCTACGTAAAGCATCGCATCGTGCCATCCAAGCGCGGTCACGCCATCCGTGAGTCCGAACTGCTCCCAGCGACCGCCGTCGAAGCGAAGCAGATCAGATTCCGTCCCCACATACAGGTACGGATGGCGTGCGTACAGCACGGTCGGGCTCAGAAGAGCTGTGGACGTATCGTCCAGCTTCCGGGCCCTCCACCTGTCAACCTGGTAGCTGAAGAGACCCTTGTCGGTGGCCGCGTACAGGGCGGTCTCCGTTGCGGCCAGATCCTTCACGTGCCAGTCTTCAGACACCGGCACCAGCTGTCCGGCCGCAAGCTTCCACACTCCATTGCCGTCGGTCCCGGCATACAGTTCGTCCCCGAATACCGCCAGCGTGGTGAACGCCGTGGCGAACTCGGGAACGATGGATACCAGGCCATCCGCCGTGGATAGCGCCCCCTCCGTCGCTATCCACAGTCGGTTGGCGAAGTAGATGGCTGCCGAGACCGGCTCGTCTTTCAGAGATTGTGCGCCGAGAGGCGTGTTGGCCACCAGGCCGGAGGACCCGGCGACCCAG
>DAIOGN010000031.1:0-469 GCA_036745245.1 Candidatus Zixiibacteriota bacterium | reverse complement strand
TTCCTCCCGCCAGGATATTCGAAACAGTCGGCGCCGTCGTATCGGTCGCCGCGGCCGTCGTGAAGGTGAAGTCGCCGGAGGTGGCCAGATTGCCAGCCGCGTCCCGCGATTTCACTTGGTAGTGGTACAGCGTGTTGGCCACCAGGCCGGAGGACCCGGCGAACCAGAGAGTGTCACCCTGTTTGAGAAGTTCAACCACGCCAGCAGGGGAAGGCGTGTACACACTTTCCGCCGGCTGCGCGCCGGACACATCGACATCCTGCACACCCGAGCTTACGATTTCGGGATCGAGATTATCCTGCGTGGCAACTGCAGGCACAGCCTGTGAATTCGCGGCGATCTTGCCCGAATCTCCGCCTCCGCCTCCGCCGCACCCTATGGCGACGATCGCGAGGCACGCGAGTGAAACAACTGCGGCTTTCATGACAAACCCTCCAGTGAATTGTGTGACTGAATCGGTTGAACCGGC
>DAIOGN010000030.1:13512-28943 GCA_036745245.1 Candidatus Zixiibacteriota bacterium | reverse complement strand
AACGTCTTGCAGAATTCCATGATGTTCACGCCGTGCTGGCCCAGGGCCGGGCCCACCGGGGGCGCCGGATTGGCCTGACCGGCCGGAATCTGCAGCTTGATGTATCCCGTTACCTTCTTTGCCACAAGGCTCTCTCTTTAGTTCGGGCCCACAGGGATGCAGGACCCGGGCTGGTTACGCAGGCTGCACCTGCAGATAGTCGAGTTCTACGGGGGTGGGTCGGCCAAAGATCGACACCATCACCTTGAGCTTCTTGCGCTCGGGGATCACTTCGGACACGATGCCTGAGAAATCGGCGAACGGCCCGTCGGTGACCTTCACCGCGTCGCCGGCGGAGTACGGCATCTCATCGGACTTCAAAATCGGGCCCTTCTCCATGTGCCCGATGATGTGCTCCACTTCTTCCGGACCCAGGGGCTGGGGCTTGCCGCCCGCACCCACGAAATTGGTGATCCCGGGAGTGCTCACCACGAGGTGGCGCGATTCGTTGTCGAGGTCCATCTCCACGAGGATGTAGGACGGCAGGAACTTGCGCGTGGACGTGCTCTTCTTGCCCTGGCGCATCTCCGTGACCAGTTCGGTGGGCACGATCACGCGTCCGAACTTGTCCTGCATGCCCGAGGTCTCGATCGCGCTCTCCAGGTGTCTCTTCGCCTTCTGTTCGTGGCCCGAATACGTGTGCACCACGTACCACTTCAGACGGGCCGTGGCCTCGCCGGCGCTGCCTGCGCCTTCGGGATCCGCCGCGGCCGACTCGCGACCGGGGGCCTTCTTCTCGTCGATCATGCCAGGGCCCTGAACATTGCGAGCACGGCCTTCGACACGCCCATGTCGACCACCCACACGAACGCCGCCACCAGGGAGGAAATCACGATGGTGGCCACCGTGGAGCCGATGACCTCATCCCGTGTGGGCCAGGCGATCTTCTTGAGTTCGAGCTGTGTCTCCGACCAGTAGCGGACGACGTTTTCTTTTACACTCATAGTGGATTCTGGCAGGAGTGGAGGGACTTGAACCCCCAACCGCCGGTTTTGGAGACCGGTGCTCTGCCAGTTGAGCTACACTCCTGTGCCCGCACGTTTACTCCATGACCCCGGCTAGCGGGTTTCTTTGTGATCGGTGTGACGGCCACAGTGCCGACAGAATTTCTTGAACGTCACCCGATCGGGATGTAGGCGCTTGTTCTTGTCGCCGGCGTAATTGCGGCGCTTGCACTGATCGCACGCCAATGTGATCAACTCGCGTGGCATGACTTATCCGCTCTCCCCGGCACCCGAAATTAGTTGCTCGCCTGAACCGGTGCGGCACAGGGCGGGGTCGGCGGACGATTGCACTGCCGACGGTCCCACTCAGCGTATCCTGCGACCGGTCCTTCACTTGCCGCTTTAGCCAAAGCTTTAGAAAGCGGGCGCAATTGCGCCCCGGCTTTTAACGACAAACACTGATTGTAATAGCATCTCAAAATGGTCGCAAGCGAAAATTCGACCCGGAAGGAGGCTGCTGGCTGAATCCTGTGGCCTCCGAGAGGGAGATGCCTATTATGGGCGGATGGCTGCAACCGGGGCCCTGCGAGTGGGTTTGGGCTATGACATCCACCGCCTCGTCCCCGGCAGACCCCTCATATTAGGAGGGGTTCGCTTCGAGAGCGACCTGGGCCTTCTGGGACACTCCGACGCCGACGTTGTGAGCCATGCCCTTGCCGACGCCCTACTGGGGGCCTCCGGCCTGGGAGACATAGGCACGCACTTCCCTCCATCCGACCCCAAGTGGAAGGATGCCAACAGCTTGGATCTGCTAATCCGCGTCGCAAAACTGGTGGCGGACAAGGGTGGCACACTCCAGAATGCCGACGTGACGGTGGTTGCGGAACGGCCAAAAATCGCCCCCCAGGTGGCCCGGATGAGGTCGCTCCTCGCCACAGCCCTGGCAGTCGACCCCGAACTTCTGTCGGTTAAAGCGACCACGAAGGAGGGGGTGGGGCCGGAAGGTCGGGGGGAGGCCATTTCAGCCACTGCCGTCTGCCTGGTCTCGTTCGCCCGTGCCTGAGTCGTTGCCTCTCGGCTTCCGGGAAGCCGTCGAGTGGGTGTCCGGACACGGGGGCATCTGGGTCTACCTCATCGTGTTCTCCGCTGCCATCCTCGAGAATATCTTCCCGCCCTATCCGGGCGACACCATCCTGTTCGCCGGAGCCGTGCTGGCGTCGGGCGGCGTGGTGTCGGCGCCGTTGATTCTGTTGTCGGGCATCACCGGCAACGTCGCGGGTGCCATGCTGGTGTACACGTTCGGTTACTCGCGTGGCCGGAAGTACTTCCTGTCGCGACACGGTCGCTTCATCGACCCGGCCCACCTGGAACGTATCGAGAGGTGGTTCGCACGCTACGGATCCCGCATCATTCTGATCTCGCGATTCCTCACAGGAATCCGGTCGGGTGTGGCGCTGGCGGCCGGGCTCGGCGAGGTGCCCGCCTACAAGATGGCGCTCTACACCACTCTCTCCACGCTCGCGTGGAATGGACTCATCGTGGGCCTGGCACTGGCCCTGGGCACCAACTGGGAAGCGATCCACGACTTTGCGCGCCTGTACAACCGTTTGGTGCTTGCCCTCTTGTGCGTCGCGGCTTTAGCGTGGGCCGTCCGCTGGCAGATTCGCCGGCGCCGACAAAATCGGTCGGCTCCCTGAGCCGTCCGAGGGGGAAGGAACCGAATGCGAGTCTTGGTGCTGTTGGGCGGTGACTCCGCGGAGCGCGATGTCTCGTGGTCGTCCGGGCTGGAAGTGGCGCGTGCTCTCGCATCACGCGGACACGAAGTGACAGGGCTCGATCCCGCCACCGGCGAGACCTTCCGCGGTGCCTGGTACGAACGCACGTCCGAAATCCATCGCACCCCTCCGGGTCAGCACGACGCAGAGCGTCGTCAGCTGGTTGAATCCCTGGGCGACCCCAGCCTGGCCACGTACGACGTGGTGTTCATCGCGTTGCACGGCGGCTCGGGTGAGGACGGCACGGTTCAGTCGCTTCTGGCCCTCGCCGGCGCCCGGTACACCGGTTCGGGACCTCTGTCGTCTGCCGTGGCCATGCACAAAGACACCACCAAGCGACTCCTTGTGCAGGCGGGAGTGCCCACTCCCGACTGGATCTATCCCTATCAGAACGGCACAGACCTCGCCCGACTGGGCCGTCCGCTCATCGTCAAACCCGTAGCGGAGGGATCCACGGTGGGGCTCACGCTCGTGAAGGAGCCGGGAGAGCTGGCGAAGGCGCTCGAGAAGGCGGGCGATGCGATGGTTGAGCGGTTCATTCCGGGACGCGAATTGTCCGTGGGCATTCTCGACGGTCGCGCCCTGCCCCCGGTGGAGATCATTCCGAAGCACGAAATCTACGACTACGAATGCAAATACACCGACGGGATGAGCCAGTATCTCTGCCCGGCTCCGCTGGCGGACG
This sequence comes from Candidatus Zixiibacteriota bacterium, assembly GCA_036745245.1. Taxonomy (GTDB): domain Bacteria; phylum Zixibacteria; class MSB-5A5; order JAUVRN01; family JAUVRN01; genus DAIOGN01. Next base: position 25,500 of record DAIOGN010000030.1, on the reverse strand, counting down.
ACGTGACGCAGCGTGTGTGCGAACTGGCGGGTCGCGCCTTTGCGGCTCTCAGCTGCCACGGGTACGCCCGCATCGATTTTCGCCTGGCCGACGACGGCACGCCGTACTGTCTCGAAGCGAACACCCTGCCGGGCATGACCACTCACTCGCTCGTGCCCCTGGCGGCGCAGCACATCGGGCTCGACCTGGCGGCCCTGTGCGAAACCATCTGCCGACTGGCGCGCACGCGCCCGGGACAGCCCGCCGCCTGACCTGCGATGGCTCTGCGCTTTCACAACACGCTGACGCGGAAGCTGGAGGAGTTCGCCCCGATCGAGCCGGGCCACGCGCGACTGTACACCTGCGGCCCCACGATCCACGACTTCGTGCACATCGGAAACTTCCGCACCTTTCTGTTTGAAGACCTGCTGCGGCGCTACCTCAAGTACAAGGGGCTGCGCGTGACCCAGGTGATGAACCTCACCGACATCGACGACAAGATCATTCGCAAGTCGCGCTCGGAGGGGATCCCCTTTCGCGAGTACACCGAACGCTTCCGGAAGGCCTTTTTCGATGACCTTATGACCCTCGGCATCGAACGGGCCGAGCATTATCCGGCCGCCAGCGACTACATCGACGCCATGGTGGACATGATCCGCGTGCTCGAACAGAAGGGCTACGCGTACGAGGTGGGCGGCAGTTGGTACTTCCGCATTCAAAAGTTCCCCGAGTATGGCAAGCTGGCGGGGATCCAGCTGGATCAGCTGAAAATGGGAGCCCGCATCGCCACCGACGAATACGAGAAGGAACAGGTGGGCGATTTCGCCCTGTGGAAGGCCTGGGATGAAGGCGACGGCGACGTGGCCTGGGACACGCCGCTCGGACGCGGACGTCCGGGCTGGTCGATCGAGTGCTCGGCCATGTCCACGGCGATCCTCGGAAACCATTTCGACATCCACACGGGCGGCGTCGACAACATCTTCCCTCACCATGTCAATGAGATCGCACAGTCCGAAGGAGCCACGGGCGAGAGGTTTGTCAACGTGTGGCTGCACTCCGCGCACCTGATCGTGGAAGGCCAGAAGATGGCCAAGTCGCTCGGCAACTTCTTCACACTTCGGGACCTCGTCGCGCGCGGCCACAGCCCCCTGGCGGTGCGCTACCTCTTGCTCTCCACCCACTACCGCCAGCCGCTGAATTTCACGTTCGACTCGCTGTCGGCCGCGGGCGAGGGTCTGCAGCGACTGTACGATTTCATCGACAACGTCACCTCCTCCACGCTGAAGACCGCCACGCCCAATCCGGAGGTGGCGCGCGCCGTGGAGACTGTGCAGTCGCGATTCGAAGACGCCCTCGACGACGACCTCAATATGTCGCCCGCCCTGGGTGCCCTGTTCGAGTTCGTGCGCGAAGTGAATCGTGCAATGACGCGCCAGAAGCTGTCGTACGAAGACGGTCGCGTGGTGCTGGACACCATGGATCGCTTCGACACGGTTCTGGGTGTGCTCAAACGCCAGACCGACACCGTGGATGCGCACGTGGAGGCGCTCATGGCCGAGCGCGAAGAGGCTCGACGACAGAAGAACTGGGCGCGATCCGACGAGATCCGCGAACAGCTGGCGGGGATGGGCATCGTGCTCGAGGACTCCGCCCAGGGCACCAAGTGGAAGCGCCGGATTCAGTGAGAGTCCTTCCCTTCCGGTCATGAAACGGTTCACCCTTCTGTGGGCCATCGTGGCGGCCTGGGTGGTGTCCGCCTGTGTCCGCGACACTGCCTTTGTAACCATGGTGCCACTGCCCCAGGCACAAAGCACGAACAGCCTGGCACCGAATCTTTTTGTCGCCGGAGACTCGCTCTTCATGAGCTGGCTCCAGACCGAAACAGAGCAGGGCACCTCCCTCTGGTGTTCCAGGTGGGACGGATCGACGTGGACCGATCCGTGGTCCGCGTCCTCGGGGGAACGCTGGGTCGCAAGCGACCTGGACCTTCCGAGCGTGCTGGTGCACCCTGCGGGCACCGCCGCTGCCTGGCTCGAACGGATCGGCGGGTCTCGTCATGCCTACGGCGTGAAGGTGGCGTGGCTGCGGCAAGAACGGCCGGCGCCGGATCCGGCCTGGCTGCACACCGACACGTCAGAATGCGAACATGGATTCGCTTCCTTCGTGTCCGCAGATAGCCTGGTGCAGGCCGTGTGGCTGGACGGCCGCGAGACCCTCGCAGGCGGTGCCACCACCCTGCGCACGGCGCACCTGTCGCCCGACGGACAGATTCAGGACGAAACCGTGCTCGATCCCCGCGTGTGCGACTGCTGCCCCACCGCCTCCGTACGTTGCACCGACGGCTCCCTCGTGGTGGCCTACCGCGATCGATCTCCCGAAGACGTCAGAGACATTTCGATTGTGCGGCTCGCCGATGGAGAGTGGAGCGCACCCCGGACGGTGAATCGGGATGAGTGGAAGATCGCAGGTTGTCCCGTCAACGGTCCGGCACTCGCGGCCTCCGACTCCCTTCTGGCCCTGGCCTGGTTCGCGTTGTCCGGCGGCGTCGACCCGAGCGTTCAGGTGGTATTCTCGCGCAACTCAGGCGAGAGCTTCGGCGCGCCCATCCGCGTGGATCGGCGGCACGCCGAGGGGCGCGTGGATGTCACGTTTCTCGCCGACGGACGCGCACTGGTGGTGTGGCTCGAAACGTCCGACTCGGCAAGTATTCTGTGGGCGCGGCCCGTTGCGGCTTCAGGAGCGCCCGATTCGGCCAGGATCGTCACGGAAGCCCTTCCCGGTGGATTGAGCGGAATCCCAACGGTGGTGGCACGTGGACGGGACGTTGTGGTGGCCTGGACGGAATCAGGCGATGCACCACGAGTGCGAACCGCGACGCTTCGGTTCTAGCCAGCCGGCCGGGTCACATCACGCAGGGCGCCGGCCCGCCCTTGAAGACCCTGTTCACCAGGTAGATGATGTCCGAGGAACTCATTCCGCCCGAGCAATTGACGTCGCCTGCGGCGGCAACGGGAACCGGATTCGGTCCGGCCTTGAATACGGTGTTCACCAGGTACACCACGTCGGCCGCGGTGAGGTCGCCTGAAGCATTGGCGTCGCCGCGCAGGAACTGTACGCCCCCCTGAACCCGGTAGAAGTTCAACCCGCCGTCTTCCTCCCCCACGAACACGTCGCGATCGTTGTCGGAGTCGATGTCGCGCGCCGCCCAGGCGAGACGATAGCCGTCGTCTGTGCCGGGCAGAGTGTCGGGAGCGCTCACCCAGGAAAGCGAGTCCGGGAACGTGCCCGGGGTCGCAGAATTCAGGTACAGTTTCAATCCCAGGAACCGCCCTCCCAGCACCATGTCGACCCGCCCGTCCCCGTTCCAGTCGTGCAACGACGGCAGGGTGAAGTCACGAAATTGCCTTTTCAGGCAGTGAGTGGTCTGCAACACCAGCTGCGGATTGGAGGGCGGACCCACGTTCTGGTAGATCCGCACGTTGGCCATGCCATTGAAGTCGTACTCGCCGAGGAGCAGGTCCTTGAGCCCGTCGCCGTTGAGATCTGCTACGCGCGGCGTGGCCTGCCGGTCCACCTGGATCCCGCCCAGCTGCGACTGCACCAGCACGGGCGCAAACGTGAACGGACCGCCGTCGTTCCGCCAATACTGAACCGTGCCCGCTTCCGTTCCCAGGAGCACGTCGAGATCCCCGTCGGAGTCCCAGTCGGCCAGTTCCGGCGCGGCTGAGAGCCCCGCGTTGATGCCGAGGTAGGCGGTACTCAGACGCTGCCATGAAGGCGAGGCCGCCGTTCCGGTGTTCTGATAGTACGACAGCCTGCCGTCGCCGCGCCCGATGAGTGCATCGGCGTCGCCGTCGGCGTCGAGATCGGACAACGCGGGAATGCTGAAACTGCCCTCGTCGAGATTGGAAATGAAATTGGTGGTCACGAGAGTGAAACTGGCGATGGCCGGAACGCCGTCGTTGCGCCAGTACACCAGGTTGTTCAGTTCCTGTCCGTTGGCTGCACCCACCAGCATGTCGAGGTCGGTGTCCCCGTCGAGATCTGCGAATGTTGCGTGGTTGAACCCCAGAGTGGGTGGGCTCAGATACGTCTCGGTCCCCAGCTCCAGGTTGGAGACGGTGGCCGATCCAGCGTTGCGAAAGTAGTACATGCTGGGGTTGAAGATGTCGCCGTAGAACAGGTCAAAGTCGTTGTCTGCATTGATGTCGGCAAAACGCACCGTGGAAAAGCCGTGGCCCCGTTCGGACGCTGCAAGCCCCGCGGGAAAGGCGATGATGCTGTCGTAGAAGTCTGTGATGAACTGAAACGCCGCGGAGTCGGCCGTCCCAACATTCCGATAGAGCGTGAGGGTGCCCGAAAGATTGCCGAAGAAGAAGTCCAGGTCGCCGTCGTGGTCGAGATCGGCAAAGTCGGACGTGTTGTTCTCGGCTGTGAGAAAGTCTCCGTACTCGGTGTCCTCCAGCACGAACACCGGATCGGGCCCCGTCGTCTGGTTGCGGAAGAACGCCGTCTGACCGGAACGTGAGTCGCCGAACAGATCCAGGTCGCCGTCGTCGTCGATGTCGGCGAAGGTATGCCAGCTGCCCACATCCACCCCGCCCAGGCGCTGCGTGACGGGCTGCCACTGGGGCACGCCGGAGGATCCCACGTTTTTCAGGTACGAGAGTTTCCCCTTGAATTCGCCGATGAACAGGTCGGTAAGTCCATCGCCGTCCAGATCTTCGAGGGACGGCTTGGGATCGTTGATGCCGCCCCAGAAAGGCCAGGTCAGCGTGTCCCCTGCGACCACGGTATAGGGGGTGTACTCACGAACGTACTGGGCGTGCGCCGTGGTCGCTAATCCTGTGAGCAGGGCGAGGGCAAAGGCGAAGGGGGAGATTTTCAAGTCGGCATTCCGAACGTCACATTCGACGCGGGGCGACATCAATATAACGCCCGAACAGGTTCCTTCAATGCCCAATCCCGGAGCCCGCGAACCCCGTCGGTAGCGATTGACTGAGGACACTCCCGGCCGTACTCTGGTGCCGAACACAGGCCGGCGTGGCTCAATGGTAGAGCAGCTGATTTGTAATCAGCAGGTTGGGGGTTCGATTCCCTTCGCCGGCTTTGTCTCACTACCGGCCCACCCAGCGACCCGCTACGGCGCCCTTTCTGCCCGCATCGGTTCTATTCACGTTTCAGGGATCCATAGGTTCATGCTTCCGCCGGACTAGATCTCATTTCCATCCTTCGATGGATTGTCGCCGCCTTGGATGGCGATTTAGTTGCAAGGGTGTCGGAAATTCACACTCAGAGGTGTCGTACCATAGCCGAAGGCTGCCTGAAACCGCATTCTGGCTGCCGGCGGACCCAAATCACAGGACCGAAGCGGATCCGGCCGGTCGCCGGCGTGGTGGCGTTCTTACAGGCTCGTGCAGCACCCTGAAACCTAATCCAATGACCAAGGGGAGTTAATCATGTACACATTGTTTTCGAAGCCCGTCCGAGCACAGGGCTTCCTTGCGCTTGTCTTGCTGTCGTGCATCACTGTATTCGGGATGGGTTGCTCACAGCAACAGGACCTGGGAACCAATCCCTCGACCGCCTCCCAAACTAAATCGTCCCGAAACTCGGGGTCCGACCCATCCACCCGGCCTCCGTTCACCGGGCGTTCGGGCGATGGCGAAGCACCATCCACTGAACTGGCATGGCTGGGCACGGCGGCACAGTTCGCCGTGTTGGGCGGCTCGACCGTGACCAATACCGGCCTCACCCTCGTCACCGGCGACCTGGGGGTCAGTCCAGGGACCGCAGTCACGGGCTTCCCTCCGGGCACTGTGGACGGAGACATACACGCCGCGGACAGCGTGGCAGCTCAAGCACAACTCGACCTGACCACGGGCTACCAGGCACTGGCGGACCTGCCCTGTGGCACAGACTTGACGGACCAGGACCTGGGTGGAATGACCTTGGCACCGGGAGTCTATTGCTTTGCGTCTTCGGCCCAACTGACCGGAACGTTGTATCTCGACGCGGAGGGACACTCCGACGCCATGTTCGTGTTCCAGATTGCGAGTACGCTCACGACCGCATCCAGCTCGGCGGTGGTGATGCTCAACACAGATCGAGAGTGCAACGTGTTCTGGCAGGTCGGAAGTTCCGCGACCCTCGGCACCGGAACCGTGTTCATCGGACAGATCCTCGCGCAGGAGAGTATCACCCTGACGACCGGAGTACATTTGTCCGGCCGAGCCCTGGCGCGCACGGCCGCTGTGACCATGGATACCGACACCGTCTCGGCCGCGGGATGCGGCCCCGTGTCGGACGGTCCCTGCAGGGACAAAGTGACAGGGGGCGGGTTCATTGATGTGTGCGGCTCACGCGCCAACTTCGGCTTCGTGGTGCAACACACCCAGGATGGCGAAGTCAAAGGCAACCTCACCTACAGGAATCACGCCGACAAAAAGAAGATCAAGATCCATGCGTTCACTTCACTCATGGTCGACGGCCAGACCGCCACGTTTACCGGCACCGGCATGATCAACAAGACGCCCGCCAGTTTTACGGTGACCGTGAGGGACGCAGGGGAGCCCGGCTCGAGCGACTGGTTCTCCATCGTCGTGGGGGAGGATCTGCTTGCAGAAGGCACACTCCGCGGCGGCAACATTCAGATCCACAAACAGCGCTGCGGCGATGCTGACGGCGGTCATGATCATGACGACGATGTCGACGATGACTGTGAAAGCTAGACCTTAGGAAACGTGACGGGCGACCCACCTCCAAAGTGGGTCGCCGTCGCACCTTGACTGGATCAACAGGGGGCGCAGAACAGACCGTCTGTCGCCGCCCACACAAAGAATGGAAGGGACGACCATGCACCGAGTTGAAGACAAAGAAATCCACGACGCGCTTGCACTTCTGAACGAGGCGGCCCGCGATAACAGGACCGAGCTTCAAACTGCGATGAGCCACAAGTACACCGACCTTTCAGCGGTGATGAGCACGTTCGCTGAATCGAGACACAATGGGGCGTTTCGGCGGTTCGAGGCCGGCAAACAAAGAGCGATGGAAATCGCACACGATGTGGACGAAAGCGTACACACGAATCCGTGGCCCTATATTGGCGGTGTGGCGGCCGCAGCGCTCCTCTCCGGTTTCCTGATTGGACGATTGCGCAGGGAGTAGGCCGCGGAGGGGGTGGGCTCGATGCAGTGCAGGATCGACTCTACCCATCCACAGAACTAGATCCTTTTCCCATCCTCCGACGGATTGCCGCAGCGATTCGGAGCGATGTATCTGCACACGGGACACAGACACTCCTCGTCGCGGGAACCGGTGGAACATCTGGAATGCACTTTCCAGGTGATTCCACCGGATCCGGATGAGGCCCGCTTCGACGTGCCACATGGAAGGTGAGGAGAATTGTGAGAAACGAACATGGGAACGGGTTGGCCGGCCAGGACAGTCTTCCACGAGGCGTAGACGACTTTCTGCAGATTGCAATGTCCTTGACCCAGGATGAGCGCACCGCGGTCACCCTGATGCGCGAGGCTATGGCCGAGGCCCACAGGACCTGGGACCCGTCGAAACCCTTCGAACGCAGCCACCACTGGCTGCAGGAGATCCTGACCAGGCGGTTCAACAACGGTTCGGGGCATGCCTCGGGCCCGTCACGTCAGACCGTCGGTGACCGTGCCTAGGCAGGCAGCCGACGCACTGTTGAGACTTTGCGTCCTCCTGCCCTGGGACGCTGTCTATGAGGAAATGTCTGGTCATTCCGTTGGGGATCCTCTGGAGGCTGGTGGTGCCCCGCGTACTCAAGGCGCAGGAGAGACCGCACATCGTGCCCTCCATGTTCCGGAGCGGTCACGTCCAGCCGGCCGAACCGATGCCGGTGGCTGAGTCGGCGGGCTCAAGAGTCCTTAGGATATTCGTTTGTACCGCTTCATAACACTCCAGGGACTCGCGCGCGATGGATTCGCCGCTGCTCCTGGGCAACCAAGAACCACCAAGGAGAGAACCACCATGAGAATTGAATCAAGGATCACCCTGTCGCTGGTCGCGGCGGCCGTGTTCCTGCTTGCAAGCCACGCTCCTCTGAGCGCTTCGCAGGCGGATCAGAGCATTGAACAGTCCGTCAAGAAGTCGTATGTGTTCAAGACCTACCTCAAGAGCGATAAGATCAAGATCCAATCTGAGGAGGGTGCCGTCACGTTGGAGGGCACCGTCTCCCAGGAATCGCACAGGACGCTGGCCGAGCACACCGTGATGGGTCTGCCCGGGGTCAAGAGCGTGAACAATCAACTCACGGTCACAGGCACGCCCGCCGGCGCCGGGTCGGACGCGGAGCTTCGTGAACGAGTGCAGGGCAACCTTGGATTTCATCGCAGCACGAGCGCTGCCAGAACGGACGTGTTGGTCACGAATGGCACGGTGACGCTGCGCGGAAACGCCTCCAGCGAAACTCAGAAGCAGCTTGCGGAAGATTACGCCAATGATGTCTCCGGAGTCACAGGCGTTGACAACAAAATGACCGTGACCACGACGGGTCCCACGTCAAGCCAGACGTCGGGCGACACGCTGGATGACGCCTCCATCACGGCCCAGGTGAGGATGTCTGAGCTGTATTATCACGGGTCGAAGCCCTTCGACACGAAGGTGTCGACCTCCAAGGGCGTAGTCACCCTGAGCGGCGTGGCGACGAATCAATCCGAAATCGATGGGGCGACCAAGCGCGTGGCCGACATCCATGGCGTAACGCGAGTCAATAACCTGATGACCGTCGAGACCACGCAATCCTCGACCAACTAGGATCCAGATCGGTGCCGACGGGGAGCGGCCGGTACAAAGGAGAAGCTGTACTGTAAACAATCGTGTGAGCGGCGGGACGGCCTATCGAGGAGTTGGCCCCCTGCCGCTTCACGAAGCGATCGAGTGGCGGGTCGTAAGTCCTTGCAGCACAATCATCGGATGATCGAGCTTTTCAGCTCTCTTTGCTTGGAGCGGGCTTGATCATCCGGTTTTTTAGGGGCCGGGAACAAATGGCTACTCCCCAGGACGGACTACTCTGCTGGCAGTGCGGCCGGCCCACCGGGCTGGTCGACCGCATCGTGCGCTCGGATCAGTGCCCCGAGTGCGGCGCCGATCTGCGCACCTGCCGCGGCTGCCGGCACTTCGACCCGTCGCGCAAGTACCAGTGCCGCGAACAGATCGACACTCCAGTGGGCAACAAGGAGACGGCCAACTATTGCGACTGGTTCGCGGCGCGTGACGCCATGAAGGGATCCAGCGGGATGAAGGGCACCTCCGATGCCCGGTCCGATCGCAAGAAACGCTTCGACGATCTCTTCAACGACTGAGCCGCCAAACTCCATTCTGAGCGCCGCGGCCGCCGCGGGCCCGGCGCGCACGCGGCGCCGAATCAATAGCCATAGATTGTACTGTTCCCGGGCCCCGGTTCTTCCGAATCTATACCTCGAGGAGCGGGGCATGGAGAGCGTGACAGAGCCGGTGGAAAGGCGGGCGAAGAACCCATCGCTGCGCGTGTCCATCCGAGACGGTCAGTGCCACGCACTCATGCTCGGGGGTGGCGAAACCTACCTGGGCCCCTTCGCCATCTTCCTCGGCGCAGGCACACTTCAAATCGGTCTGTTGGCCACCATTCCGGCACTCTTCGGCTCCCTCATGCAGTGGGTCGGAGTGCTCGCCATGAAGCAGACCGGCAGCCGCCGCCGGCTCGTCGTCACCGGGGCGGGTCTGCAGGCCCTCGTGTTGATTCCTCTCGCGCTCATTCCGTTCGTCGTGGGTCACGGGCACGCCGCCATCCTCTCGCTCATCGCGCTCGCCCTGTTGTATCACGGTGCCGGCGGCTTCATCACGCCGGTGTGGAACAGTCTCATCGGGGACCTGGTCAAAGACGACATGCGGGGGCGCTTCTTCGGACGGCGCAATCGCATCACCGGAATCAACACGTTCCTGGCCCTCGTGGTCGCCGGGCTGGTGCTCGAATTCACGCGTCGCATCGACCTCGCCGTGATTGGCTTCGCCATCATCTTCGTAGGTTCGAGCGCTGCGCGATTCTGGTCGGCCCTCTGGCTGTCCCGCTACAGCGACCCGCCCGTTCGCCTTCCGGCGCACCCGGAAGCCGACACCTGGCAGGGCTTCCTCGCGGCCCGCGGGCGTGCCGGCTTCACACGCTTTTCGCTCTTCGCGGCCACCATCAACCTGGCCGTGGCGTTCTCGGGTCCGTACTTCTCGCTCTACATGCTGAGAGAACTCCAGTTCTCCTATCTGCAATTCACCATGGTAACCGCGGCCTCCGCCATCTCGCAATTCTTCACGTTTCGATACTGGGGCGAACTCTCCGATCGCTTCGGAAACAAGAAGATCCTGAACGTGTGCGGTTACGGCATCGCCACAGTGCCGCTGTTGTGGCTGGTGTCGGCACAACCCGCGTACCTGATTCTCATTCAGTTCTGGGGCGGCTTCGTCTGGGCCGGATACAGTCTGGCGTCGGCCAACTACATGTTCGACGCCATCGAACCCGAACAGCGCGCCCGCGCCGCCGCGTTTCAGGGCCTGCTCAACGGCGTGTTTGTGTTCGTTGGGTCTCTGTCGGGGGCGCTTCTGGCGACTCGCCTGCCCGACCACCTGACGTTCGGCTCCGTGGTGTGGAAACCCGTGTCGGTGCTGCTCTTCATCTTTGCCATCTCGGGGCTTCTCCGACTGGTGGCCGCCGCTACGCTACTCCACCGCTTCCGCGAACTGCGGGAGGTGGAATCGATCGGCCATGGCGAGCTCCTGTTTCGCATCAGCCACATCCGCCCCATCGCCGGAGCCACCTTCACAGTTATTACCGGGCTGTTCGGAGATCGCGACGCGGATCCCCCCGAGCGTCCCAAGGGAGCCTCCGCGGGACGGTTTCGCTTTCGCCTGTTCAAATAGCGGCCGCACTCCGCCTTGCCTCGGCGAGCGATCTGCCGTAGGTTCCTCCGGCCGGCCTGCGGATGATCCTTTCGCCCGGGGCCCGGGGCCAGGAACTCAAGATCCGTGAGCGTACTCTCCACCCGCATCGACACAAAGTCCGAATCCTACCAGGCCAACCAGCGGCATCATCGTGCGCTGCAGGCCGACCTGCGCGGCAAGCTCGACTCGCTTTCGGGCGAGGAAGGGAGCCTCGAGCTGAAGCGCCACAGGGAGCGTGGCAAGCTCCTGGCGCGTGAACGCATCCTGCGCCTGCTCGACCCTGATTCGCCCTTCCTCGAACTGTCGCCCATGGCGGCCCACGGCCAGCACGGTGGCGACATCCGATCGGCGGGGCTGGTCACCGGTATCGGCTCCGTGAGCGGACGCGAGTGCATGATCGTGGCCAACGACGCCACCGTGAAGGGCGGGACGTACTTCCCGGAAACGATTCGCAAGCATCTGCGCGCACAGCAGATCGCCCTGGAGAACAGACTCACCACGGTGTACCTCGTGGACTCGGGCGGCGTGTTCCTGCCCAAACAGGCGGAGGTGTTTCCCGACGAAAACCACTTCGGTCGAATCTTCTACAACCAGGCCTGCCTCTCGGCCGCCGGAGTGCGTCAGATCGCCGTGGTCATGGGCATGTGTACGGCCGGCGGCGCCTACGTGCCCGCCATGTGCGACGAGAACATCATCGTGCGCGGCCAGGGGACGATTTACCTGGCGGGCCCTCCCCTTGTGAAAGCTGCCATCGGCGAAGACACGAGTGCCGAAGACCTGGGAGGCGCTGAAATGCACTCGCGCGTGTCGGGCGTCACCGACCATCTGGCCGACAACGACGAGCACGCGCTCGAGCTGGCTCGCGAGGTGGTGCGACACGTCAACACCGTCAAGCGCTGCGATCTCGACCTGCAACCGCCGGAGGAACCGCTCTATCCGGCCGAGGAGATCTACGGCATTCTGCCTCAGGACGTGCGCCAGCCGTACGACGTGCGTGCATTGATTGCGCGGCTGGTGGACGGCAGCCGCTTCCACGAATTCAAGCCGCGCTACGGCGAGACC
>DAIOGN010000030.1:6319-13502 GCA_036745245.1 Candidatus Zixiibacteriota bacterium | reverse complement strand
CATATTGGTGACCGGGTTCGCCCACTGGCTGGGCTATCCGGTGGGCATCGTCGCCAACAACGGCGTGCTGTTCTCCGAGTCGGCGCTGAAGGGCGCACATTTTATCGAGCTGTGCTGCCAGCGGGGTGTTCCTCTTGTATTCCTCCAGAACATCACGGGCTTCATGGTGGGAAAGAAGGCCGAACAGGGCGGCATCGCCAGGGACGGCGCCAAGATGGTGCAGGCCGTATCCACCGCGCGCGTCCCGAAGTTCACACTCTTGATCGGCGCCTCTCACGGCGCCGGCAACTATGCCATGTGCGGACGCGGGTATCTGCCCCGGTTTCTCTTCACCTGGCCCAACTCGCGCATCTCCGTAATGGGCGCCGAGCAGGCAGCGCAGGTGCTCATCACCGTCAAGCGCGATCAGCTCGCCAAGGAGGGGAAACCTCTCACGCCCGCCATGGAGGCGGAGATCGGCGATCCGGTGCGTGCCAAGTACCAGGAAGAAGGCCATCCGTACTACGCCACCTCCCGCCTCTGGGACGACGGCATCCTCGACCCCGCAGGCTCGCGCATGGCGCTGGGTCTGGCCATCTCCGCCTCTCTGAACGCACCGGTGGAGAAGACACAGTACCCCGTGTTTCGCATGTGAGCGCTCTCTCGTGAGCCCCAAGCCGTACACCACTCTCGAACTGGAGCACCACGGCGACTGGGCCGGCGTGTATCTGGCCCGGCCCGACGTGCGCAATGCCTTCAATGAAACCATGATCGGCGAGCTCCAGCAGGTCTTAAGCCAGCTCGGCAGCCAGAGTGGACTGCGCGCCCTGGTGCTGGGCGGGCGTGGAGATGTCTTTTGCGCAGGTGCCGACGTGGATTGGATGCGGCGCGCTTCTGACCGTGACGAGGCCGGCAACCTGGCCGACGCGCGCGCCATGGCCACGATGTACCGCACCCTCGATGAATGTCCGATTCCGGTGATCGCCCGCGTACAGAAGGCGGCTTACGGGGGGGCGCTCGGCCTGATCGCGGCATGCGACATCGTCGTTGCCGAAGCGGGCGCGCGCTTGGCCTTCACCGAAGTGCGACTTGGCATCCTCCCGGCAGTCATCTCCAGCTTCGTGGTGGCCAAGATCGGCGCGTCCCAGGCACGGCGCTATTTTCTCACCGGCGAGACCTTCGCGCCCGAGCAGGCGCCCGCCGGCCTGATTCACGAAGTGGTGCCGGCGGGTCAGCTCGATCAACGAGTGAGCCAATTCGTGGCTGCACTGCGTGAGGCCGCGCCGGGCGCCGTGCGCGAAATCAAGAAACTCCTTCGCGAAAGCGCGGGCCTCTCCCGCACCGAAGCCCTGGACATCTGTACACGCACCATTGCCAGAACGCGGGTGGGCGAGGAAGCTCGCTTTGGCCTTGCCGCATTCCTCGACAAGAAGCGCGCCCCCTGGCGGCCGGTCGAAGGCGGCGGCTGATGTTCCGCAAGGTTCTCGTGGCCAATCGCGGCGAGATCGCCGTGCGGATCATGCGCACGCTGCACCGCCTGGAGATTCCCTCCGTCGCGGTGTACTCCGAGGCCGACGCCGACGCGCCACACGTGCGCGCGGCGGATGAAGCCGTCTGCATCGGACCGCCGCCGGCCCGTGAAAGCTACCTGGCGATTCCCGCCATCCTCTCCGCCGCCCGGAACAGCGGCGCCGAAGCCATCCACCCGGGGTACGGGTTTCTCGCCGAGAATCCAGAGTTCGCGCGAGCCTGCGAAGGGGCCGGGCTGGTGTTCATCGGCCCCACACCGCAGTCGATGGCCGACATGGGCGACAAGTCTACGGCGCGCGCGTTTGCACAGAAGGCGGGCGTGCCCACCGTGCCGGGCCTGGAAGCGGAATCCGATCCGGCCAGGATCGAACGCAACGCGCGCACTTTGCCTTTGCCCGTGCTGCTCAAGGCAGCTGCCGGGGGCGGCGGCAAGGGGATGCGTCGCGTGGATGACTGGGGAGCGCTTCCGGAGGCGATCGCCGCGGCGCAGCGCGAGGGAAAGGCCGCCTTCGGCGACCTGCGGCTCATCGTGGAGCGCTACGTGCATGCGGTGCGCCATGTGGAAGTGCAGGTGCTGGGCGATGGCAGAGGCCACGTGATCGCTCTCGGCGAACGCGAGTGCAGCCTGCAACGGCGCCACCAGAAGATCATCGAAGAGACTCCCTCCCCCGCCGTGGACGAACCGCTGCGGCAGGCCATGTGGGAGGCTGCCCGCAAGGCGGCCGCGAGTGTCCGTTATCGCGGCGCCGGCACTGTGGAGTTCCTCTTGGGGCCGGACCGGGATTTCTACTTTCTGGAGATGAACACACGGCTTCAAGTGGAGCATCCGATCACCGAACTGGCCACGGGCCTGGACCTGGTGGAACTGCAACTTCGGGTGGCTGCGGACGGGGAGCTCGCTATCAGGCAGTCGGAGGTGCACCCGCGCGGCTTCGCCTTGGAAGCCCGCCTGTACGCGGAAAACCCCGAAGCCGACTTTTTGCCCACGTCGGGACGCGTGCTGGAGCTGTTGTGGCCCCAGCACCCCGGCGTACGCGTAGATGCCGGGATCGTGAAGGGGCAGGAGGTGAGCGTACACTACGACCCGCTTTTGGCCAAACTCATCACGTGGGGGGACACGCGCGACGTCGCACGCCGGCGCATGCTGGCGGCGCTCTCCGACACGGTGCTTCTGGGCGTGGTGACCAATCAGGCGTTTCTGATCGATCTGCTCGAAAGCGATCCATTCCGTACGGGCCAGACGTTCACGCACACTGTGGAACCGTGGGCGGCCTCGTGGACGTCGCAGGCGGCGGTTGCGCAGGTGCCTCCGGTTGTGCTCCTGGCGGCAGCGCTGGCGGACCGATCCGCAACCGGCCGAACGCAGGCAGGACGGGCTGCCGTGGACAGTGGCGGCGATCCCTATAGCCCCTGGCAGCGCCGGGACTCGTGGCGGGTGTAATCCATGTCGCATCTCCGCCTTTCCTCCGGCAAGCACGTCTACAAACTCAAGCTGGATCGCCGGGAGGAAAAAACGACACTCACCTCCGAGACAGACGGCGCAGATCCGGTGGTCGCTTCCGCCGAAGTGGAGTTCCGCGAGCCCTGGACCCTCGTGCGCCTCGACGGGCGCACGCACCGTGCCCTGACCGTGCGTGATGGGGACGGCGTGTGGGTCACCTGGCAGGGCCGCACCTGGTTTCTGAAGCACGAGCGGGCCGGCGCGTCGCAGGCGTCATCGCAGGATCACCACGCCGAAGTGCGCGCACCCATGACCGGCACCGTGATCAAGGTGCAGGTGGAGGCGGGGGCCCGCGTATCTGCGGGTCAGCTTCTGGCCGTGATGGAAGCTATGAAGATGGAGTACCGCCTGGAAGCCCCCTCCGATGCCGTAGTGGAGAAGGTTCATTGCCGAACGGGCGACTTGCTGAATGTAGGCGCACTTCTCATTCAGCTCGCGCCAAAAGAAGCATGAGCGCTTCCCTGCGCATTCTCGAGGTCGGCCCCCGCGACGGTCTGCAGAACGAGCGCGTCCTTCTCCCCCTCGACCTGAAAGTGCAATTCGTGGACCTCCTGTCGGAAAGCGGCGTCCACGAAATCGAAGTGGGCGCCTTCGTGTCGCCGAAATGGGTGCCGCAGATGGCTGATTCGGACGAGCTGTTCGCGCGCATCACGCGTCGGCCGGGAGTGGTGTACTCGGCCCTGGTCCCGAACGAGCGCGGACTGGCACGCGCCCTGGCGGCGCGGGTTGACAAAGTCGCCGTGTTCACCGCCGCCTCGGAGACATTCAATCGCCGCAACATCAACGCCTCTATATCGGAGTCGATCGAGCGCTTTCGTCCCGTGGTGGAGACCGCGCACCAGGGTGGCTTGCCGGTGCGCGGCTACATCTCTACCGCCTTCTTCTGCCCGTACGAGGGCCAGATGCGGCCCGAGGATTCATTGCCTGTCGTGAGACGACTCCTCGATCTCGGCACGGATGAAATCTGTCTCGCCGACACGGTCGGTGAAGCGCGGCCGGAGGACGTGAGGCGGGGACTGGAGGCCGTGCTGCCCATCTGCCCCATCGACCTGCTGTCACTGCACTTCCACGACACCTACGGACACGCCGTGCAGAACGCGCTGGTGGCCTGGAAGGAGTATGGCGTGCAGGTGTTCGACGCGTCCGCGGGAGGACTCGGCGGCTGTCCTTACGCCGAAGGCGCTACGGGCAACGTCGCAACGGAAGCGCTGGTGGAGGCGTTTCGCCGCGCCGGCGCGGACCTGGCGATCGACACGGCCATGGTGAAGCGCGCCGCACGCCTCATCGCCCTTGGTGACGAGTAGGCGGGTGGCTCAGTACCACTTGGGCACGAACTTGTACCCGTAGCTGATCACGCCTGCCGGTCCTTCCTCCTGAACGCGGCGGAATTCGAGCCGCACCTCCATCCCGATTTTCACCTCTTCAGGATTGCAATCCGTGATCTGAGCCATGAGGCGTGTGCCGTCGGTCAGCTCCGCGATCCCGATCGCATACGGCGCCAGGTCGCTCCACTGTTTGGGCGCGATGCGAATGACTGTGTAGGTGAGGAGCTTGCCCGTCTCGGGCAGCCGCACGGTCTCGAATTCGGTGTCGCCCGTTTCCGGGTCGATCTTGCGCGGCGGGAAGTAGGTCTTGCCGCTCTTCTTGAACCGCGTCGCCTCCAGCCTGTATCGCTGCGGGTACTCGCGCCAGGCCCTCGCTGAGAACATGGTCATTGCGCCGCCTCCAGGATGTGGACTACCGAGGAGGCCCCTGAGCCTCCCATGTTGTGGCACATCCCGACTTTGGGATGGCCTTTGATCTGACGTCCGCCTTCGGCCTGCCCCGTGAGCTGCTTGTACGCTTCAGCCACCTGCGCCACCCCGGTGGCGCCCACCGGGTGGCCCTTCGCCTTGAGCCCGCCCGACGGATTGATGGGAATCCGCCCGTCCAGGGCCGTCTCACCGGCCAGAGTCGCCGGGCCGGCGCTGTTAGAGTAACTCGAAGGGAACGAAGGGAATGCTGCACCTCCGCGAACTTCATTTCCTTGAGCTCGCGTTTGGCCATGCCCAGGGCGCGCTGCGACGCCAGCTTCGCCGAGGCGATGCTGGTGAAGTCGGGTCGCTGCGCCAGCGCAATGGTGTCGGTCGCCACGGCCGATCCAGTGATGCGCACGTACGGACGGCCCAGGCGCTTCGCGACCTCGAGACTCGTCACGATCACGCAGGCGGCGCCGTCGGTGATGCCCGAGCAATCGAGCACTCGCAGAGGGTCGGCCACGAGCACCGAATTGGCCACCTGCTCCATGGTGATCTCGAACTGGTACTGCGCCACCGGGTTCATCGAACCGTTGTGATGGTTCTTCACCGCCACCGCGGAGAGCGCGTCGCGCGAGCTGTTGTAGCGATGCATGTGCGCGTGCGCCATCATGGCATAGAGCCCGGGGAACGTGGCCCCGTTGAACACTTCGTACTCCTGGTCGGCCGCGGTGGCCAGGGCCGCCGTGGCGGCATCGCCCGTGCAGTCGGTCATCTTTTCCACCCCGCCGGCCAGCACGATCTCCGAGACCCCCGAGGCCACTTCGAGGAAGGCCTGGCGCACGGCCAGGCCGCCCGAGGCGCAGGCCGACTCCACGTGAGCCGCGGGCACGCCGCGCATCCCCAGGTAGTCCGCCATGAGCGGCCCCAGGTGCTCCTGACCCACGAACAAGCCCCCCGACATGCAGCCCACGTAGAGGGAATCCACGTGATCCACGCCGGCCTGTCGGATGGCCGCCTGCGCTGCATCGACGTACAGGCTGCGCAAGGACTGCCTCCACACCTCGCCCCACGAGCTGAATCCGACGCCGACAATACAGACTTCTCTCATGGCGTCCCCCTATTCGTTTTTCCGGATTTTACGGCGGAACTTGACGTACGTGCCGTAGTCGACATAGATCACGTGCTCATCGAGCAGCCTCACGGTGCGCACCGCGAGATCGCGCACCTCGTCGATGCGCGAGGTCACTTTCCAGATGAAGGCGTCCGCGCCGGCGCCCGATCCGTACGAACACATGAAGATGAGATCCCCGCCGGACGCCACGTCCAAGGCGGAGGTGAGTCCCACCGGCGAGGCGCCGGAGTAGGTGTTCCCCAGGCGCGGCGCCAGCCAGCCGTCATCGATCTGCTTCTGAGTGAAGCCCAGTTCGAACGCCACACGCTGCGGGAACTTGCCGTTGGGCTGGTGGAAGACGGCGTACTTGAAATCGGCCGGTTTCATGCCGGACTTTTTCAGGATCGCCTCGGAAGCGCCCTTGGTGTGCGCGAAGTACGCCTCTTCGCCGGTGAATCGGCCGCCGTGCTGCGGGTAGAACTGGTGCTCGCGGCGCCAGAAGTCTGGCATGTCCGTCATGTACGAGTGCGTGTGGAGGCACTCGGCCACGAGCTGATCCCGACCCATGATGAACGCGGCCGCACCGGCCGAAGCCGAAAACTCGAGCGCATCGGAGGGCGCGCCCTGCGACGTGTCGGCGGCGATGGCCAGCGCGTACGGCATCGCGCCCGCCTGCACGTTGGACAAGGCCACGAACATGGCCTCCGTGCCTGCCTTGCAGGCGAACTCGAAATCGGCGCAGTGGATGTGAGGCGTAGCGCCGATCGCCTCCGCCACCGTGGTGCCCGAGGGCTTCACCGCGTACGGGTGCGACTCGGAGCCGATGTAGATGGCGCCGATGTCGTCCGGGGACACGGTGCGCGCGCGCGCCAGGGCGCGCCGCGCCGCCTCCACCGACAGCGTGATCGTGTCCATGTCGGGTGGGGGCACCGACTTTTCGCGCAGCATGAGACCGCGTTTGTACGAGGGTGCATCGGCCCCCCAGACCTTGGCGATCTCCTCCACTTTGATGCGGTGCCTCGGCAGGTGGGCACCGTAGCCTACGATTCCTGCCATTGCGGTTCCCCTTTTGGTTGTGATGTGCGATCCGCCCGCGCGATCTCTCGCAAGAGCCCCGGGCGGTTCTCTGGTATGGTAGGCAATGGCAGAATGTCCTGTCGGGCAACTGTCCCTTCACTTTCATGACACGGCCGCGATGCTGGTTCGAGGCGGCGGCGCCTAGCGCAGGGACGCACTGCGAGCTTCCTTGACACCTGATCTGTGCGGGGCTATCTAGCCTGAGTCTCTGTCCATCGGGGACGTGGATCGGAAGAACGTCGTGTA
>DAIOGN010000030.1:0-6309 GCA_036745245.1 Candidatus Zixiibacteriota bacterium | reverse complement strand
ATCGTACCACATCAATCGATCGCCTTCGTCACTCTAGTCGGAGTACAGGAGAGCTGTCATGCGCCTCTTTTCGCAACGAGGCAGGCGTGGCGTCGCCGGAATCGCGCTTCGGACTCTACTGGTCGGATCGTGCGGCGTCGCCCTAGCTGGTTTGGGGGCTGCCGCAGTGGCCGGACAGGGACGTTTCACCCAATCTCCCACTGAAGCGGCCACACTCCCTACCCCTTCCATCTCTGTAGCACCCGATTCGCTCGTGGACAGCCTGGCCGTGGGCGACAGTTCCACGCAGACGCTTACAATTACCAACAGCGGCACGAGCTACCTGACCTTCGACATTTCAGTTGATGAGTCGACTCCGGCTCACTCGGCATCGCTCACGGTCGATGAATCGATCGCCTCTCTTGCGAGTCGTGGCAAGTCGGCGTCCGGCCATGAAGCAGAGCCGCCTCCGGCACCGCTGGTGACTCGGACCGGTGACGCTTCAGAGGGTTTGACCGCCGTGGCCACTGTAGCCCGCTCCTTGTCGCCAGAACTGGCTGGCCTGGATGTGGCCCTCTTGGCGGCAGACAACGAAAGTTCTGCCCAAGATGTGCAGTCCCTCCTCTTGTCCACGGGTAGGTTTGCCTCCGTCAGTGTGATCAATGCGAGGGCTGTGACTCCCACTCTGGCCGAGCTTTCGGCGTTCGACGCTCTGTTGGTTTGGAACAACAACCCCTTTGCCAACGCCACCGCATCGGGAGACGTCTTGGCCGCGTACGTGGACGGAGGCGGAGGCGTGGTATGCGCAATGTTCCTGGTGGCCGGCTACCAGCCTCTCGCGGGAAACTGGGCTTCGGGACCGTACCTCCTGTTCGAACCGGGCGGTTATATCTCCGGCGGCCCTCTCGGCCTGGGAGTCGTGGCGCTTCCCACCCACCCGATCATGACCGGCGTTGGGAGCTTCAACGGAGGTCCGGGTAGTTACAGACCGGCTTCTCCGGTCCTCACGGAAGGTACCACTCTAGTCGCCAGCTGGTCAGACGGCAGGCCGCTTGCGGCCGTGCGCAAAGTGGGTACAGCGCGACGCGTGGATCTGGGCTTCTTTCCTCCGTCCAGCAACGCGTTTTCGGGCGGCTGGCAGGTCGATACCGACGGAGACTTGCTCCTCGCCAACGCGCTTGAATGGGTGGCCACGTCCTGGCTCGAGATCGCACCAAAATCGGGAACTGTGCCAGCCGGTGGCAGCCTTGACCTTACAGTCACCTTCGACGCCTCTCGGCTCTTTGGTGGCGATTATCTGGCCGACCTTCGGGTGGCCAGCAACGACACTGTCACCCCCGAAGTCATCGTGGGCGCCTCTCTGCATGTCACAGGTGTACCGGATGTGTCTTTGTCCGATTCGCTGCTCGACTACGGGATCACCTTTACCGGCACCGTGGCCACCGACTCATTGCTTGTAACCAACGAGGGCACCGATCTGCTCATCGTGAATATCCAGTCATCCGATCCAGTCCACTTCGGCGTCGGACCCACCGCGTTCAGCCTGGGTCCATTCGAATCTCACTCTGTGGCCATCGCCTTCTCACCCGACGCGCCGGAGGAATTCAGCGGGAGTCTCTCTCTCTCGAGCAACGATCCGGACGAGCCCGACTTGACGGTGTCCTTGACGGGCCTCGGGCTGGACCCTCCGGTGATCTCCGTCACGCCCGATTCGGTGGTGGACAGCCTGTTCACAGGGGAAACGTCGACGCATGGTCTCACCGTTTACAACACCGGACAAAGCGACCTGGCCTTCAGAGTCACCAGCGAGCGAGTCGACCCGCCGGCGGGTCTCACTGTGGAAGAAGCTGTGGCCTCGCTTGCACGCCGGGGTGGCTCACAGCCCGGTGTGGAGCGGGCGCCCAGAGCCAGTGTACTTCAGGCACCGCTGCAAGACATAGAGTCATCGCCTCGCGGGGCCGCGGCCAGAATCGCTCGCCCGTCGACACTTCGGCCGCCGGCTCTCAACGTGGCTCTTCTGGCTGCCGACGATCCGACGTTTGTCTCCGATGTGGATGATCTCCTCCTGTCCTCCGGACGGTTTGCATCGGTCAGCGTAATCGACGTCGTCAACGCCACTCCAGAACTGGCTGAATTGCAGGCGTTCGATGCCGTGCTCGTGTGGAGCAACTACTCTTTCGAGCTACCCGTGGTACTGGGCGACAGGCTGGCGGACTACGTTGACGCCGGCGGGGGCGTGGTGTGTGCCATGTTGGAGATGTACGGGGATGCCTACATCAGTCTGGGTGGCCGCTGGGAGTCGGACCGCTATTACCTCATCGAACGAAGCGGCTACCGATGCTGCGACGATCTCTCGCTTGGAGTGGTGGCCGACCCATCCCACCCGATCATGGACAATGTGACCAGCTTCGAGGGGGGCTACGGGAGCTACCGACCGGGGACGGAGGGCCTGACGAACGGCTCCACGCTTGTCGCGAGCTGGTCAGATGGCACGCCCCTGGTCGTGACCAGGAACATGCCCACATCCAGGCGCGTCGACTTGGGTTTCTTCCCCCCCTCTAGCCGAGTGGGTGGTTCGGA
This sequence comes from Candidatus Zixiibacteriota bacterium, assembly GCA_036745245.1. GTDB lineage: Bacteria > Zixibacteria > MSB-5A5 > JAUVRN01 > JAUVRN01 > DAIOGN01. The sequence continues at coordinate 3,750 of DAIOGN010000030.1, read as the reverse complement.
CTTCTGGAACGCCGACACGGAAGGCGACCTGCTTCTGGCCAATGCACTTGAATGGGCTTCCAGGTCATGGATCGACGTCGAACCTGACTCCGGCGTCGTTCCGGCCGGCGGCCAACTCAACCTCACCCTACAGTTTGATGCAGCCCGGCTGCTGGGCGGCGACTACCGGGCCGACGTGAGAATCGCAAGCAACGATCCCCTCACGCCCGAAGTGGAGGTCCCCGCACGCCTGCACGTAACGGGGGTACCCGACATCGTGGTGTCTCCCACGATGCTCGACTACGGGAACACGTTTACGGGCGCGACGGCCACGGACACGCTGGTCATCCGAAACGTGGGAACGGATGTGCTGACCCTGGATGCGATCTCTGTGGATGAGACCGACTTCATGGCGACCACAGTGGGCTTCAGCCTGACGCCGGGAGCGCTGCACAAGCTGGCGGTGTCGTTCGCCCCGAGCGCGACCGGAGTATTCAACGGCACTCTGTCCATCTCAAGCGACGATCCGGATGAACCCACCGTGAGCGTCTCATTGACAGGCATAGGGCTGGACCCTCCCGTGATCTCCGTTTCGCCCGATTCACTGTCCGACAGCCTGCGGGTGGGCGAAATGTCCACCCACACACTGACCATCGTTAACGGTGGCTTTAGCGAGCTCGCTTTCGACATCCAGTTCGGCGAACCTGTAGTGCCCAGAACGACGGTCGCGGCGCAGGATGCGGGCATAGACGTGGCGCTTCTAGCCGCAGACAATCCCCAGTTTGTAGCAGATGTACAAAGCTACCTTCTCGGCACTGGCGCAATTGGTTCGGTGAGTTGGATCGATGTGGCTTCGGGAGTCCCACGCCTCGCGGAGTTGCAAGCCTTCGACGCGGTGCTGGTGTGGAACGGCAATTCCTACGCCGATCGAGACGGGCTGGGTGACACACTGGCAGCCTACGTGGATGCGGGTGGAGGTGTGGTGTGCGCGCTCTTCGAGTCCGCCGGCACCCTGGGGATGGGGGGACGCTGGGACGCAGAGCGCTACTACGTCTTTGGTCGAACCGGCGTCAACTGCTGCATCAACGCCACTCTCGGAATGGTGTACGCGCCCTCCCATCCCATCATGGCTGGTGTAAGTAGTTTGGATGGAGGTTATCTAAGCTCCCGGCCGAGCTCAGACAGCTTAGTGGCAGGGTCTTTCCTCGTCGCTTCCTGGTCGGACGGCTTGCCGCTCGTGGCCACAAGAGAGATCGGGTCCGCGCGACGCGTGGATCTGGGATTCTTCCCCCCCTCCAGCGATGTGTATCCTGACTCCTGGCGGGCGGAGACCGATGGCGGCCGGCTCATCGCCAACGCACTGTCATGGGTTGCCCTCCCCTGGCTCTCAGCCCAGCCTCCGTCCGGAACTGTACCCGCGGGCGGTACGTTGGATGTTTCTCTCACATTCGACGCCACACGGGTGAATGGCGGCCACTACTCGGCCAACATCCGGGTACACAGCAACGATCCGATCACTCCCACGGTCAACGTCGCGGCGAGCCTTCAGGTGACCGGCATTGCGGACGTCGCCGTGCCCGACACGCAACTCGCCTTCGGAGCCAGGTTTCTCGGCACGGAGACCACGGACACCCTGGTGGTGTTCAACGAAGGCACCGACCAGCTTGCGGTGACCGTCGAATTGTCGGGCCCATCCGACTTCGACATGAACACGGAGAGCTTCACGGTAGGCCCCGGAGAACGCCGAACGCTCGCGGTGACGTTCGCGCCAGCCACAACGGGTGAGAAAAGTGGAGCGATCGCTGTTTACTGCAACGATCCGGACGAGCCTACGCTACACGTGGCGCTCTCGGGCTCCGGAATCGAGCCTCCAGTCCTCTCGCTGCCTTCTGACGAATTGGACGATAGCCTGTTCGTCGGCGAAACCCACACACGCTTGCTCACCCTGTCCAACACCGGTTTGAGCGATCTTGTGTTCGACATTACGGTTGAATCGGGATCTCCCCCGCTTCTGTCGGCAGCCGACGCCTCCTCTCCACCCCCCAGTTTGAACGTGGCGCTTCTGGCGGCGACGTACGCAGATTACTACGTCACCGACGTTCAACAGATGCTGCAGGCCACGGGCAAATTCAACTCGGTGAGCACGATCAATGTCAGACTCATGACTCCGACCTTGAGCAGTCTTCTGGCCTTCGACGCGGTCCTGGTGTGGACCGACAGCTACTATGCAAATGCCACGGCGTTCGGCAACGCCCTGGCCGACTACGTGGACGCAGGGGGCGGCGTGGTGTGCGCACTTTACGAGTCGACCGGGTATCAATACGGTCGACTGGGGGGGCGCTGGGAGACCGGGGCATATGCCGTGTTTTCGCGAGGGCCGAGCAGGAGTGGCTCCTACGCTTCGCTCGGCGAAGTGCTTGATCCCCGACATCCACTCATGTTCGGTGTGAGGACGTTTCTAGGGGGAGAGGGAAGTCTCAGGCCAGGTTCTGCCGGCCTCAGCCTCGGATCCACTCTCATCGCGGCCTGGTCGGACGGCATGCCGCTTGTGGCCACCAAGCAAATGGCCGTGGCGCGACGCGTCGACCTGGGGCTCTACCCGCCGTCCAACGACGTGCACTACGACTCCTGGGAGGCGTCCACCGATGGGGATCAACTCATGGCAAACGCGCTCGTCTGGGTGTCGCGTTCGTGGGTGGACGTGGAGCCCGGTTCGGGAGTCGTGGCCCCTGGAGCACAACTGGATCTGACCGTCACCCTTGATGCGGCACGGCTTGCGGCCGGCGACTACGCGGCCCTCCTTGTGTTTCGAAGCAACGATCCAGTACTCCCACGGCTGGAATTGGAGGCACACCTGTATGCCATGCCGGCCATGCCGGGCGATTGCAACGGAGATGGATACGTCAGCGCCATGGACATCCTGCACCTGGTGAACTATGTTTTCAAGAACGCGGCGCCACCCAGGGGTCAAACGGGCGACTTCAGCTGTGATTTCGCAGTGACAGTCGTCGATGTAATCGCGCTCGTCAATCACGTGTTCAAGGGAGGGACGATTGAGAACTGCCCCTAGACTCAGCCACCTGCGAGGTCATGTGGGCCGCGCACTCCTCCTCGGGCTGGCCCTCCTCACCTCGCCCGTCGAAAGCCGCGCCCAGCTCTGCGGAGACGCCGATCTTTCGGGCAGTCTCGCCGGAGCCGACATCTTCCTGTTGTCCGACTACCTGTACGACAATGGGCCGGCGCCGACAGGGCCCGCCGACGTGGACGACCACGCCATCCGCACGGTACGCGATGTGGTGTTCCTCACGTGGAACATCATTCAGAACGATCCGGCACTGACCTGTCCGCCCACCCAGCCGCCGCTTTCCCCGACCCCGTCGGCTGCCGACCAGATCGTGTACGATCAGACGTTTCCTGCCAACACATCGCAGATGCAGATGCGCATTTTTGTGAAGACGACCGACAGTCTGGCGGCTCTCTCCCTGCCTTTGAGCGTCAGGGTGGACGGAGCCGTGCCTGCCATCATGAGCATCAGTTTTGCCACGGATGCCAACACGTTTGACCTGCGACGGGGGGTCATCCTGCAGGGTCAGGGCGCGTTTGTGCTCGGTGCCGCCGCCTACATCCCCATCAAGGAGCTGCCCTCGGGGGTGCATCTGCTGGCCACGGTGTCCCTCTCGATGTCCCCTTCTGCCGTGGATCGCACCGTGTCCTGTTCGTGGGTTCCGCTTCCGCCGTTTGAGTCCGGACAGAGCGTGCATACACCCATGC
>DAIOGN010000029.1:23850-28989 GCA_036745245.1 Candidatus Zixiibacteriota bacterium | reverse complement strand
AAGTGGGGCCGCATCATCAATCTCTCCGGCGTCTCGCCCTACACCGGCGGCAACATCTGGATCAACTGGACCGAATACAACGGCACGCCCCTGGTGGACGACGACGGCAACGGCTACGAAGACGACATCCGCGGCTGGGACTGGGTGGACGTAGGTAGCGCGTGGCCCGGGGAGGACGGCACGTTTCCCGACCCCAACCCGATGGACTTCAACGGCCACGGCACACACGTGGGCGGCATCATGGCGGCCATGACCAACAACGGCGTGGGGGGTGCGGGCACCGCCGGCGGCTTCTACGCGGGCACCCGCGGGTGCAAGATCATGTGCCTGCGCATCGGCTGGTCAGAGTCCAGCGAGGGTGTGGAACGCGGCTTCGTGAACATGGACTTTGCGGCGCAGGCCTTCGACTACGGCGTCATGATGGGGGCCAAGGTGTTCAACTGCTCCTGGGGCAGCTCGGGCGGAGGGGCGTTTGGGCAGGCGGTCGAGGACGCCCTGGACGCCGGCGTGAACATCTGCACCTCCGCGGGCAATTCCAACAGCCAGTCCTCAAGCTATCTGGCGAATAACCCGCAGGTGTTGAACGTGGCCTCCACCACGTCGGCCGACCTCAAGTCGAGCTTCTCCAGCTACGGTACCAACGTCGACGTCTCGGCGCCCGGATCGAGCATCTACAATACGTACTCAAATCACACCGTAGCCACCTACGGCACGCTCTCCGGTACGTCTATGGCCTCGCCGCACGTGGCGGGGCTGGTGGGACTCATCCGCAGCGTCAATCCCGAGCTGGAGAAAGAGAAAGTCGACTCGGTGATCAAGGCCACGACCGATAACATCGATCTGATCAATCCTACCTGGGTGGGGAAGATCGGCACGGGACGCATCAACGCTCAGAAGGCCGTGGCCGGCACGCCGATCGCCGATTTCTTTAGCGATGTCAGGTTCGGCCAGGCGCCTCTGTCGGTAAACTTTTTCGACAACTCCTATCTCAATCCGGTGTCGTGGGCCTGGAATCTCGGCAACGGCAGTACACCGGCCACGCAGAATGCGAGCACAGTCTATCCAAATTCGGGGAACTTCACAGTCAGCCTCACGGCGCAGACCGACGTGGGACTCAAGACGACAACACGCACAGCCTTCATTCAGGTGGTCGACGATTCCCTGGGCGGCCTCTCGGGCGAGGCGGGCATCCACCACTCGGGATCCGTCAATCTCCGCATTCACATCACCGTGCCGGTGGATTCCATCGTGATTCCGTTTGCAGCCACGGGGCCCGCTGCCATCACGCTCGACACTGTGCTGCTCGATCCACCCGGCGCCGCGCTGTTCACCACGGCCTCACTCGACAATTTCCTCGCGGGCACCGGCATGGGGGTGCTCAAGTTCAAGGCCGACTCCGGCGCCATCACACCCGGGCTAATCGAGGTGGCGCGATTCGTGTTCAGCGTGGGGCAGGGGACCCCCGGCGACGAGATGCAGATCGGGGAGGCCACCAGTTTCCCCAGCGACAGCCTGGCGGTGTACGCCACGCCCGGGACCTACCGGCCCGACGTGCTCCCGACACGAGCGAAAGTGGCGCCCTATTTCAAAGGCGACGTCAACCTCACCGGATTCGTCACCTCCGGGGACGCGGTGGACATGGTGAACTATATTTTCAAGAGCGGTACGCTTTCCGTGCCCTCCCTGGCCGACGTCGACGGTTCACCCTCGGCGACGGCCGGGGACATCATATATCTGATCAACTACCTCTTCAAAAGTGGCCCTCCGCCAATAGGTTAAGAAAATTCCGGTTGACAGGAGGGAGTTGGGGTAGGTTAATTCGCAGCACTCGGGGCACCAGGGCACCTAACGGGGGTGGCCCATCCCGGGGTGAGTGTGCCAAGGAAAAAACGGATCCCGCGCAACACGCAAATGCGGTTTTCGAATCGGAATCGAAAGCTGAAAACTGGAAGTTTGAGGGGAGGAGTTGCGTATGCGACTTGGTAGGTGGTTTTTACTCGCTGTACTCTTGGTTCTGGCCCTGTCATCCGGCGTGATGGCACAGCCGGTGTCTGATTCGGATTTCATTCGCATGGAGCCGGCTTCGATCGGCATCGACCCAAAGCCCACGTCCGACAGCGCCTTCAAGTGGGCGGTCTGGATCGACAACTCCACGGTGCTGGGCGCCATCGCCCTGCCGGTGTGCTACACGGGTTCGGCGGATCTCGACATCGACACGTCGGTGCTGACTCCTCCCGACATCCGTGGCGTAACCTACGGACCGGCCGGTCGGAACTCGGGATGGCAGATCAAGACGTCCCTCCCCCGCCTGGACTCGAACAAAATCCTGTGCGGGTTCATCAGTTTCTCGTCGTTCCCGGCCAGTAACGATACGCTCCTTTACTTGCACTTCAAACTGTTGGGGAACGCCGCGGATGCAGTCGTGTCCTGCGACACCTGTGTCGTAGCTAACCAGCATGTCGCCATCACCGACGTTTTGGCGCAGGACCAGATTCCAGACTGGAATTCAGGCAGCCTGGACATTGGCGGCACGGGTGTGGGCGACCGCCCCGGGTCGGGCATCACGCCCCTTGTGTACGGGCTCGATCAGAACCTGCCCAATCCGTTCAACGCACAAACCAGGATCAATTTCAGCATGCCGGCCGCCGGCCATGTGAAGCTGATCGTGTACAATGTGCTGGGACAGGAAGTGGTCACGCTCCTCGATCAAAAGCTCGATGCCAACAAGCACGAGGTGGTCTGGGACGGCCTCAATGCTCAGGGCTCGATCGTAGCTTCGGGCACCTACTTCTACCGGCTGAACATCGGCGACGCCTACGAAGAGACGCGCCAGATGACACTGTTGAAGTAGCTCGATCGTTCGTCTACGAAAGGCCCGCCCGGCTCATGCCTGGCGGGCCTTTTGATTTCCAGGCGACCGGTGGCTGGATGGCCGGTCCACCACTCGTCGCAGACGCTGCACGTATAGCTCTCACGCCGTTGAAGGTGTCCGCTTGGCATAATGCCGCGGGCCGCGCGGCGCGCCCTCCAACGGCCCTTTTTTCTTGGAGTTACGCGGAAAAGGGGGTTAACTAAAACCAGGGCCCGTTCGATCTTTAGGGATGAAGCCGGGTTGTGGGCTTGTTGTACGTACAGGTAGAAATCCAGGAGGGAAACCATGCGCCTGTTCGCAGTCATCTTGCTGGTAGTCGCCGCGTGCGCTTCGGCCTTTGCTCAGGATCCCGGGGTGCCCGATACCGTTCGGCTGGATACCGGGGTCTTCGTCAGCGACAAGGCTGTGGTCCGCGTGTTTCTCATCAACGACCAGGCCCTGTCCGGAATCCAGATTCCGGTGACTTACACGGGCGACCTTGCCATCCTCGACAGTGTCAACTTCGGACCGCGCACCGCGGGCTTCGCGGGCGACGACTTCCTCGCCGCCTCCGAAAACCTCGGCGGATCCAGCCAGACGCTGATGCTGGCGGCGGTTCCTTTGTCGTCCGGGTCGATCGCAGCGGGCACCGACGAAATCGCGACTCTGTACTTCAGCCGCAATCTGGCGTCGGTGTTGACCACAAGTTCCATCAATTCCACGACGCTGGTTCCTGCTGGCGGGCTTCTGGCCGCCACCACCGCCGCGCAGCCGGCGGGCTATGCTCCTCGCTACGTGAGTGGCGCAGTACGCGTCGGTACGGCCGTGGTGAACCATCCCGACGTGCTGCCCCGGGAGTTCGACCTGTCGCCGAACTTCCCCAATCCGTTCAATCCCTCCACGTCGTTCTCCGTGGCGCTGCCAAAGGCCAGTCACCTGACCGTGGAAATCTACAACCTGCTGGGCCAGCGGGTGCTGAAGCTGTTCGACGGCACGGCCCAGGCCGGCTATCTCGACCTCACCTGGGATGGCAGGGACAGCCACGGCCGGACGGTGGGCTCGGGAGTGTACTTCTACAAGGTCGAGGCGCAGGACTTCCAGAAGGTCCGGAAGATGGTGCTTCTCAAGTAGGCTAATTCCAAGCTGTCACTTCATTTAGCCCCGCTCCGGCGGGGCTTTTTTGTGCCTTCTGCAACCCAGTTTTCGCTTGCAAGCCGTTCTCTCCGGTTTCTATATTCACATTTTCGCCTAATCTGCCTCGGAGGTCCCCAGGAATAGCTCCGTGGGCGATGTGTCTAAAGGACTTAGGGCCAGTAGTGCGACGGGAGACCGGCTGAAATCATGAAGACGGTGCGGATGTGGTGTGGAACGTGGGCCTTGGCCCTAGGTGCGGTGATCGCCTGTTCCGGTGGGGTGTGGGCTGCGCAGGTGGTATTCCATCAGGCCGCTCTCGATCCCATACCTTCAGAGAATCGGTTTTCGGTGTATGATTTCGGTCAGGTCGTCAAGCGCAACACGGCGGTCGCAGACCTGGCGGTATCAATCATCGAGTATCGTACCGACGGAACCGAGGACAGCACCATCGCCAAGTTCGTCTTCGAGGATGCCGCCAATCAGCTGAACTTCTCGTCGCAGATCAACGTGGAGTTTTCAGGCGACACCGTGATCCTTCAGATGGCCAAGGATCCCGGAGCCTGCATCCCCCTTGTCTTTTGCGAGTATCTCGCCTCGACGGCACCCTTCTCCGTTTCATTTCGTCCAAACGAGAGGGGCTTCTACCAGGATACGTTGACGTTCACGTTCATCGAGCCTGTGTCGCAGGTGGTGAAGCTCCCCATCAAGGGCACCGGCATCGGCTTCCTCAAGCTGATCAACGATGCGAACCAGCGCGTGGATACGGGGTTCTATCTGCTCCAGGACACACGCGTGGGCGACAGCCTCCCCGGGTCCGGGCGGCCCATCTCCGTGATCAACACGTCCACCAACCAGCTCGGCAAGATCGAAGACGTGGTGATGTCGGACGTGTCAGAGTATCACGTGGTGAATCCGCAGCTGGAAATCCAGCCGGGCCAGACGGCCATTCTCAGCGTTCAGTTCTCGCCGCAGGATCTGGGCAATGCGCCGGGCTGGGGCAAGATCATCTCCGACGACTTCGCCGTGGACAGATAGGCGTGCTGGTCGGGCGAGAGCGGCGTGTCGAGCGCGAGGCCGATCATGCCGAGCACGCCGTTCATCGGCGTGCGAATCTCGTGGCTCATCGTCGCGAGAAACTCGCTCTTCAGGCGGCT
>DAIOGN010000029.1:0-23840 GCA_036745245.1 Candidatus Zixiibacteriota bacterium | reverse complement strand
GGACACGGCCATGATGATCTACGATGGCGACGGCACGCTGGGTCTCGACTACTTCACGCAGGACGACACCACCGACATCAACGGCAACGCGATCCACCTGGTCATTCCACGCCTGGTCACCGACACCGTGGTGGTGGGGAACAAGATCGACACTCTGATCTACATTCAGAACAAGCTCAATCAGAACGTCGAAACGGAGTTGCTGCTGGCCAACAACCACAACAGCTTCAAGCTCCTGCGGCGTGAGGGGGCCACCCTCAGCGAGTCCGACACGCTGTTCTTCTTCTTCGGCAATAACCCGTGTCGTTTCCGGATCGACTCCACCGGCCAGGCCTACCGTGGCGTGTATTACCGCGCCGGCGATACCATCATCGTGGGACCGGATACCATCCCGGTGGGGTTCGACACGGTGACGTTCATCGGCACCAATCCGGCCTGCACCACGCTGGTCACCGACGCCACCATCGTGCCCACCACCCTCTCGCGCACTCTGCCGCTCAATGACTCCATGGCCGTCTGGGTGCGGTTCAATCCGGCTCACCGGAACAACCCGAACGACTTCACCGACACCATCCTCACGATCTACAAGCCGTTCATCGGATCCGACGTCACGGTCACCGGCCGTTTCCCCCTCACGGGAACGGCCATCGGCTCGGGATTCTCATTCAGCACCGACTCGCTCGACTTCGGGCCGCTCACGCCCGGGTTTGTCTTGAAGGACTCGGTGGCCCTGGGCAATCCCGGGCAGTTGTCGGTCGATGTGTCCGTGGACACAGTGGGTCTCGATCCCGTGTTCCGTCTGCTCACCGAAACCGATTTCTCGTATCCGGCGAACACCACCTTCTTCGTGGTGTTCCAGTACGCGGCCATCGACAACCTGCTGCACATAGATACGGTGCGCCTCACCACCAGCGACCCGCTTCAGCCCACATTGGATCTCATCCTCACGGGCGGCACGCAGGCGTCTGTGATCGTTCCGAGCCCTGCGTCACTCGATTTCGGTGACGTGGTGGTCTCGGACACGCTCACTCGTTCTCTGTACGTGAGGAACATCGGTCTCACCAACCTTGACGTGACGGCCATCGCCACCACGCGCCCGGTGTATGCCGTCAATCCCACGGTGTTTACTGTAGTGCCCGGCGACTCACAGCTGGTCGACGTGAGATTCGTGCCCACGGCGCCCGTGGCGTACGGTGACAGCCTGCGCATCTCCTCCAACGACCCGAAGCGGCCGGTGATGCGGGTGCCCATCACGGCGGGTGGGGCCAACCCCATCTACTCGTCGCCGGGCGTGCTCACGTTCGGTGCCACCACGCTCAATCCCGGATCGCTCGTGGATTCCGTGGGAGTGACCAACAACGGCACGCGCGGCAGCATGATCTGCCGCGTCAGCCTGCTCAATGGCACGTCGTTCAGTCTCGCCAAGCCAGGGGACACTCTCATTTTCGTTCCGCCCGGCACCACGTATCAGCTGGCCATCCGTTTCAGCCAGACCGACACAGCCGTCGTCACCGACTCCGTGCGGATCTACACGAACGATCCGGCCACCGACTCGGCCTTCATTTCACTTTCGGGCGGCGGGTTCTACAAACAGCTCTCATGGAAGTCGGGACCCCTGTCCAGCGGCACGGTGTACGACTACGGAAAAGTGTCCGTGGCGGTGGCCGAGACGTTGACCTCTGTAGCCACCAACCTCGGCAACGACACGCTCGGGATTCAGAGCCTCACGTTCGTCTCGGGCGCCGCGGGATTCCGGCGGATCTCGCCCGACTCCGCACGGCTTCTGCAGCGCGAGGAGTTCGACGTAACGATTGTATTTGACCCGCCCGGCGAAGGGCTGTTCACCGACACTCTGATCATCCTCACCGACGACACCACGTCGGGCAACGACTCCATCGTGGTGCCGCTCTTCGCGCTGGCGTACGCACCCGGGCTGGTGCAGCTGGATACGGTCCTGGTGTTCGACACCACCGGCATCGGCCAGACCGCGATCGACTCGGTGGCCGTGTTCAACCCCGGCGAGACTGCGGTCACGCTCTCGTCGGTCACCCTCGTGACGGGCGGACGCTTCTTTGTGGCCGGATCCCCGGCCACGGTCGAGCCGGATTCCACACAATATGTGAAAGTGGCGTTCTCGCCCTCCGATACGCTGACGTACACCGATACGCTGCGCGTCATCACCACCGGCCCCGCCGATACTCTGAAATTCCCGCTGTCGGGCACCGGCGCCGGCGGCCGCTACTCCGACAACGTGGATCGGCTGGATTTCCCGCCCACCGCCGTGTTCACCACGTCGCAGAGGTCGTTTGTAGTGACCAACCTGGGCAATCAGGCGCTGAACATCGACAGCATTTTTTCGCAGAGTGCCTCCGGCGACTTCCAGCGCCTGTCTCCGTCATCTCTGGTGCTCGGACCGGGCCAGCAGTCCACCATCACGATCGGATTCACACCTTCGGCCTCGGCGGCCTTTCAGGACACCATCGTACTCGTCACGTCCGACCAGTCGGCCCCCACGGTGCGCATCCCGGTGGCCGGCGAGACGCCCGATCGCGACATCAACCTCTCGCGCAACCGGCTGATCCGGTCGGCCGATCCGGAGCTGAACATCGGCGCGGTGCGCGTGGCCTCCACCGGCTCCAAGAATCTGGTGATCTACAACGCAGGCTTGAGCCAGCTCATCATCCAGACGGCCGACCTCGAGGACGTCAGCAGCTCCTTCGGGTATGTGAAGGGGCAGTGGACCGACACGCTCACCCCGCGCGGCACGGTGGTGACGGACACGATCCGCAACGGGCAGGGCCAGATCACCGACATCGACACCCTCCAGGTGGATTCGATGTTTGGCGCCATTCGCTATGCGCCGCTGGAGAAGAAGCTTTCCGACACCAACTACATCCTGGTCTACTCCAACGATCCGGATCAGGACACGCTGAGAATCCGCCTCATCGCCAGCGCAGTGGCAGGCCAGTTGCGGGTGGTGTCGGTCGACTCCTCCGCGCACTTCGGCACGCTGAAAGTGGGCACGCGTGATACGTCCGCTGTGGTGAGCATCCAGAACACATTCGGCAACCGGGTGCGCCTGTCGCAGGCCAACTTCCTCACCCCGCCCCGGCCCGACTTCACCATCCAGGCGGCCATCCACCGGATCGGACAGGTGGCGCCGTTCTTCAACTTCGACCCGGGCAATCCGCCCACGATCGGTCGCGACAGTATCATCTCGTTCCGCTGGATCTATCACCCGGCCGACACGGGGACCGACGCCGACATCTTCCGAGTGATCGGCACCCCCGACAACTCCGGAGACACCATCGACATCCCGATCTCGGGCCGCGGCGCCGCCCCGGTGTTGGTGATGTCGCCCACGTTCCTCGACTACGGCACCCTCAGGATCTCGCCGCCGGGATCGCCCAAGACGGGCCGTGGGATCGATGTCATCATTTCGAATCCGGGGTCGGACACTCTGAAGATCGACACGGACAAACCTCGCGTCGAGTTGGAATTCTCCAACGAAGAGATCGAGAAGATCGACACGCTGCGCACCGTCAACGCAGGCGCGGGGCATTACAACGACGCCTACGTGGGCATTGGCTACACCGCGTTCCCCTGGCGGGTGCCGCCCGGCATCACCGACACGTTCGTGGTACGCGCCGTGGTGACGGAGCGCAAGGTGTACTACGACACGCTGCGGCTCATCAACAACGACCCGCTGCGCGATCCGTTCACCTTCTACACACGCGTGGTGGGCACGGCCACCGGGGATGTCGGCTTCATCGATACGGTCCGCATTTCCAATTATGAGCAGGACGGGCCGTTCATCGTGGTGCCGGTGCATCTGGCCTTCGACCAGCCCATCAAGCGCTTCTCGATCCCGCTCAAGTACAAGAGCGGCGTGTTCGAATGCGTAGGGTTCGACTTCGAGCGCACCCTCCTGGAGGGCGCCGACGGCCTGGTGCCCGAAATCGACACCGTGGCCAACACCGTGGCCATCAAGGGGAACATCATTTTCGGGCCGCTCATCGACACCAACGCGTTCGTGGGGACCGTGTTCGCCAAGATGCTGTTCCAGGCCAAATCGGGGGCGAGTTCGGCCGACAGCAGCATCACGTTCGACACGGCGTTCATTGCGCCCGACATCGCGTACTCGTTCATGGACGCGCAGTCGCAGATCATCCTGCCCGAGTTCGTGACCAGCCAGCTCAACATCATCACGAGCGCCGACGACGACACGCGGCCGTGGGCCTTCGAGCTGGAGCAGAACTATCCGAATCCGTTCAATCCGAGCACCACGATTGCGTTCTCGGTGCCGCGCGCCGGGCACGTGTCGCTCGTGGTGTACAACCTGCTGGGCCAGCGCATCCGCACCCTGTCGGAGTCGTTCGTGGCCCCGGGACGCTACGAGTTCGAGTGGAACGGCGACGACGAATCCGGTCAGCCGGTCTCGTCGGGGATCTATTTCTATCACCTCTCGATGGCCGAGTTCTCTGAAACCCGCAAGATGGTGTTCATGAAATAGCCTCAGGAAGATCTCACGCTTTGGGGGTCGCCTCGGGCGGCCCCTGGTTGTTTAGGCAGGTTCGTATGTCCAACTCCAGCCTCTTTCTCGACTACAACAGCACCACCCCCCTCGATCCCGAGGTGGCCGAAGAGATGGCCCGCCGCCAGGGCGAGGCCTGGGGCAATCCGTCGTCGGTGCATGCCGAGGGGCGCCGCGCCCGGAAACTTCTCGAAGAGGCGCGCGAGCGCACGTCGACCTTGCTGGGGTGCGATCCCGGAGAACTCTACTTCACGTCCGGCGGCACCGAGTCCGACAATCTCGCCCTCAAGGGCTGCTATTACGGCGATCCGCGTAAGCCGCGGCGCGTGGCGGTGTCGGCCATCGAGCACTCAGCGGTGCTGGGAGCGGCGGAAGATCTCCGCAAACAGGGGGCCGACGTGGTAAAGATCGCCGCCGACTCCGGCGGCGTCGTCACCCCACAGGCCCTCGAGCAAGCGCTCGAGGGGGGAGCCTGTGTGGCGGCCGTCATGGCCACCAACAACGAGACCGGAACCATGCAGCCTGTGAAGGACCTCGCGGCCGCCGCTCACGCGCACGGAGCGCGCTTTCACTGCGACGCCGTGCAGGCCATGGGCAAGGTGCCAGTCGATGTGCGCGACTGGGGCGTGGATTTCATGGCGCTCACGGCACACAAGTTTTACGGTCCGCGCGGCATCGGAGCTTTGTACATCCGCCGGGGCCTCCCCCTGGCGGCGCAAATCTCCGGGGGCGGGCACGAGAGAAATCGTCGCGCAGGCACCGAGAATGTCATCGGAGCCTACGGCCTGGCCCTGGCGCTGGAGAAAGCCAACCGGCTTCGCGCAGGCGAAGAGGAACGGCTGCGCGGGTTGTCGGAGCCATTCATCGAAGCACTCGTGGCCGCCGTGGCCGGCACGCATCTCCACGGCGATCGCACGTTGCGTGTGGCCAACACCGTGAGCTGCAGTTTCGAAGGAGTGGAGGGCGAGGCCGTGGTGGTGTCGCTCGATCTCAAAGGCATCTGTGTGGCCTCCGGTTCGGCGTGCTCCTCCGGAGCCACGGAACCTTCTCATGTGCTTCTGGCCATGGGCGTACCGCCGCAGCTGGCCGCGGGCGCGCTGCGTTTTTCCTTTGGCCGCACCACGCGCAAGGATGATCTCGACCGGCTCCTCCGGGAACTCGGTCCCATTGTGGAGCGGCTGAGGTCGCTGTCGCCCGCCGCCCTGGAACACTCGTAGGTGAAGGGCCCGGTGACGTCGACTGAACTGCCCCTGGTGCTCGTGGCCATGTCGGGCGGAGTCGACTCCGCAGTGGCCGCGGCCTGTCTCAAGGAGGCCGGATATCCGCTTTTGGGCGTCACCATGAAGCTCTGGACGTACGAGCAGGTGGGGGGCGATCCCGAGACCCGTGAGGGTCGCTGCTGCTCGCTCGACACCATTGCCGGGGCCCGCAATTCCGCGGAGCGTCTGGACATCCCGTTCTACGTGATGGACATGACCGAACCCTTCCGCCGCACGGTGATCGACAATTTCATCGAGGAATACCGGGCGGGCCGCACACCCAATCCCTGCGTCGTGTGCAACAATCGCATCAAGTGGTCGGCGCTTTACGAGCGGGCGAAGAGCGTGGGCGCCGAGAAACTCGCCACGGGCCATTACGCGCGCGTGCGCTTCAATCACGACACCGGCCGCCACGAGCTGTGGAAGGGTTGCGACCCGCGTCGCGATCAGTCGTACGTACTGTACGGTCTTACGCAGGAGCAGTTGTCGGCCACGATCTTCCCCCTGGGGGAGCTCATGAAGGACCAGGTGCGCGCGCAGGCGCGGGCCCTGGCACTCCCGGTGGCCGACGTTCCCGAAAGCCGCGAAATCTGTTTCATCACCGACGACAACTACCGGAGGTTTCTGCGCGAGCAGCTGCCTGCCGATGA
This sequence comes from Candidatus Zixiibacteriota bacterium, assembly GCA_036745245.1. Lineage (GTDB taxonomy): Bacteria > Zixibacteria > MSB-5A5 > JAUVRN01 > JAUVRN01 > DAIOGN01. The sequence goes on along the minus strand of DAIOGN010000029.1, from coordinate 17,397 downwards.
TCCCGCACGCACGCCGGGTGACGTGGTGGACGAGTCGGGCCGCACAGTGGGCCGGCACGAGGGGTATGCCGATTTCACGGTGGGGCAGAGGCGCGGACTCGGACTTTCACTGGGCACGCCATACTACGTCTCGAGCATCGATCCACAGCAACGCGTGGTGCACGTGGCGCCCGACCGCGATCTCTACGCCGACACGGCGCGTGTGGAGCAGGTGAACTGGGTGTCGGTGGCGGCGCCCCAGCGGCCGCTGTCGGCCACAGTGAAGATCCGTTACCTGCACCCGGGCGAGAGGGCGGAGGTATGGCCTGAGGGCGACGGGGCCTTCACGGTGCGCTTCGCCTCACCCCAGCGCGCCTTGACCCCCGGTCAGTCGGCGGTATTTTACGACGGCGACCGAGTGCTGGGCGGGGGCCTGGTGTCGCACCCGGCCTAGCCTGCGACGGAGCGGAGCGGTTGCGGCCGGGCGGTCCAGGGGGAGGCGCATGACCCGAGTCACCTTTCAGGGGCATTCCTGCTTTGAAATCGCGCACGACGAACACCGGCTCATCATCGATCCGTTCCTCTCGAACAATCCTGTGGCCAAAGTGGGCCCCGACCAGATCCGGGCCGACTGGATCCTCGTCTCTCACGGCCATGGCGACCACTGGGGCGACACCGAAACCATCGCCCGCGCCAATGGGGCCACGGTCATCGGCTGCTTCGAGCTGGCCGTCTACGCCGAACACAAGGGCCTCAAGGCGCACGGCCTGCACATCGGCGGCGGGCACCAGTTCCCGTTCGGGCGGGTACAACTCACCGTGGCGCATCATGGCACCGGCGGGGGCGATTCGGAGCTCACCTACCTGGGCACGCCGGCAGGCTTTCTGTTGTCGCTCGGGCCGTTCACGGTGTACCACTCCGGCGACACGGGGCTCACGTACGACATGAAACTGCTGGGTGATTTTCACCAGGTGGATCTGGCGCTTCTGCCCATCGGGGACAACTTCACCATGGGAATCGAAGATGCGGCACGCGCCACCACCTTCATCCGCCCCAAACAGGTGGTGCCGATGCACTACAACACGTTCGACCTGATTCGTGCCGATCCCCAGGACTTCGTGCGGGCCGTGCGTCGGATGTCCAGGGCCGAACCCATAGTGCTCGACGTAGGTGAATCCCTCACACTATGACTGACACACACAGTCGGCGCGGGCGCCTCTGGCTCAAACTGCTCGCCTGGTTCGCAGGCGGGCTTCTGGCGCTGTTTGTAGTGGGCGCCCTCGTGCTCTATTTCCTCGTGCCCAGGGAAAAGATCATCGCGCAGGTGGTGCCCCGGGTGGAGGCGGCGCTCCAGCGGCCTGTGTCTCTGGCGGATGCCGGCATCTCCCTCTGGCCGCCGTTCGGCGTGTACCTGGCCGGGTTGCGCGTGGAAGATCCGAAGGCATCGGATGACATGCTCCGAATCGAGAGTCTGCGCGCGCAACTGGCGTGGCGTCCGTTGCTCTCGGGTGAGCTTCGCTTTTCGTCTGTGTCCGTTTCTGGCCTCGCGTTCCACTACGAGCAATTCGACGATTCCACCTCGAGTCTCACGGATCTGTTGGCCGGTCCCGGGGGGATGATCCCCGTGCTCGTGGAACACCTCGATTTCGTTGATCTTCGGCTCACGATGGCCGATCGTCGGGACACGTCGGCCTGGATTCTGCCGGAGCTGTCTCTGCGCCTCGATCTCAACGCCGTCACACTCGACTTCGAAGGCAAGCTCAACATTCCGCGCGTGGAGTCACGCCGGGGTGACAGTGTTGTGGTGTACGACGGCCCGCTCGAACTGGCAGCGCGCGGCAGCGCACGACGCAATCCGCAGGGACTCACGGTGCACGAGTTGACCGGGTCGCTGCGCGACGTTCCGCTCTCCGGAAGACTCGCGCTGGAGCGACCGCCGTCGGGCGCCGTGGTGGATGCGGAGCTGTTGATCGGACCCACGGAGTGGCCGACTCTGCTTGGGTTTCTCCCCGGCCCTCGCAAAGCGGCATTTGCCGCGTTCGATCTCGGGGGGCGCCTGGAGTTGACTCTTCAGGCGAGCGGACCGATCGACTTGATATCCAAGGGCGGGGCCCGGGCCGTGCTGGCCTGGAGCGACGGGCGGATCGCAGATTCCACGGGCGAGTGGCTCAGTTTCGCGCTCTTGCGCATTCCGGTGGATCACCAGGGATTCCACGTCGACGCCGAGCAGGTGGTGACGAGATTCGGACCGGTGCGCTTCGCCGCCGTGGGCTCGTGGCCCCCCGAGGACCGACTCGAAGTGTCCGTGGCGGGGAACAGCCGCCTGGCTTCTTTTCTCACGGGCGATACCTCGGGAGTGGCTGGATCGGTGGAGTGGTCCGCCTCGGCGTATGGTCCGATGGCCGACCCCATGGCGTGGCAGCTGGGCGCGCGCGCACAGCTCTCCGCGGTTCAGTTTCAGGAACCCTCCCGGGATCCGTTTACCGTGGACTCGGGCGAAATCAACTACGATGGGGCGAGCCTCAGGCTGGAGCGTGTACGCGCCCGGTATGGACGCTCGGATGTTCAACTCGACGGTGAAATTGACGGGCTGTCATGGCGCGAGTACATGAAGCAGAAGACGCTGTCTCCCCGCGCTGCCTTTCGCGTGCACTCCCGGCGCCTCGATCTGGATGCGCTCTTCCCGCACCTGGCGGGGGATTCCGCCGCGCCGGCCGACACCAGTTCGCGGCCGCCCCTGCCGCCCGGCCGGGCCCACCTGCTCGTGGATGCCGACACGCTCTGGCTGGGCGGAGCCGTGTGGAGGCGTGTGCACGCAGAGTTCACGCTCGAGGGCGAACGCTGCGAGATCGATACGCTTCACGGTCTCGTGTACGGCGGGCGGCTGGGGCTGGCCGGACACATCGACTCGCTCTCTTTGCCGAAGCCTTCGTACGAGCTTCACCTCGAGGCCGACTCCCTCGAAGTGGGTGACCTGCTGGGCCGCTTCGGCGCGGCGGGCCGCCACCTGCGTGGCCGCAGCCAGCTGTCGGCCCATATCAACGGAAGCGGCCAGACGGCCTCCGACGTAATCGCCGCGCTCACAGTGGATGGCACGGTGAAGCTGTTCGATGCGCGGCTTCAGGAACTCAATGTCGCGGGGAAGATCCAGGAACTTCTCGGCCTGAAACTCCAGGATCCCCTGCCGCTCAAGAGCGTGGTCAACAGCTTCCGTGTGGAGCATGGCCGCACCAGAGTCGACGACTTCAAGTTCAGCACACCGCAGGGCGCCTGGATCCTGGGGGGCAGCGCGGGTCTCGACGGCTCACTTGACTACGCGCTGGCGGGCCGGATGCCACCGGAACTGGCGGCCAAAGTGTCGCTGCCGGACTCCTGGACGCAGGCCTTGCCGGCGGAGTGGCGCGGCCGCGTGGACCCGCTGGATCTGCTCAAGGGCGACGACGGCGCGATCGACCTGTTCTTCAAGATCGGCGGCACCTTCAGACAACCCGACGTGGCGGTGGACTGGGACAGGCTCCAGCCGCTGTTCAAACAACGGTTCGAGTCGCGCATGAAGGAAGAGCTCTCCGACGAAGCCGAGAAGAAACTGAAGGAAGGGCTGAAGGGATTATTCGACAAGCTCAAGCGCTGACCTTCTGTCTGCTCTTGTGCGCGAGCGCCCGGGCCGATCTCATCGAGCACGGCATCCGCTACTCCATCGCCTCGCCACCCTTGCTCAAGCAGACGGCCACTCTCGTGCGGGAGACGCGCTCGCGCCTGGGGTTTCATTTTGGCGCCGTGAGCGACTCCGGCCTCACCGTGTTGGTGGCGCCCGACGATTCCACGTTCCGGGCTCTGTTGGGCCCGCGGTTTCCCGACTGGGGCGTGGGCGCGGCCGACCCGGACGGCCTGGCCATTTATCTCAAGGCTCCGGGGGCCGACGGCTGGATCCATTCGTATGAACAGGTGGCGGTCCACGAATATGCACACATCTACCTGCACCTTCGCGCGGGTCGATCGCCGGAGGTCCCGCGCTGGCTGGACGAAGGGTTCGCCATGCACGCCGCCTTCGAGTGGGGCATGGAGAGTCATCTGCGCCTGGCGCGCGCCGCGTGGACGGGCCAACTCCTGGACCTGGCGACCCTGGAAGACGTCAATTCGTTTCGCGGTGAAAAAGCCGCGCTGGCCTACACCCAGGCCTTTGCCGCGTACCAGTACCTGGAAGAACAGCACGGCCGTCAGGGTGTGGTGGATCTGCTGTCCGGGATGGCGGCAGGGCTCGGATTCGGGCAGGCCTTTCTGCGCGCCACCGGCAGTCCGTTCCCCGAGTTTCAGGCGGAGCTGCGCCTGCACCTGAAGGAGCAAACCAACGTGTTATCGCTCTTCACGGATTCGGCCCTGTGGTGGGGACTGCTCGCGCTCGTGATCGTGGCCGGATGGTGGATCAAGAAGCGGCGTGCGCGCGAGATCGAGCGACGCTGGAAGATCGAAGATCGCCTCCATGGCGAAGCCGATTTCAACGAGTACGTGGATCCTAACGACGACGAAAGCTGGCGCACGTGAACGGGCTGGTCATTCACGCACCCAACTGGCTGGGTGATTCGATCCTCTGCCGGTCCGCCGTGGCAGGTCTGTTGGGAGCGCATGGCGGACGCGCTGCCGTGGTGGCGCACCCGCGGGTGTCCGAACTCTGGCGCGCCTGGCCCGGCCTGGACGTGGTGGAAACTCACCCCGGCTCCTGGCTGGCCGATGTCGTGGCCACATCCAGGCAGCTGCGCTCGCTCGGCACGTGGGAGCAGGGCGTCCTGTTTTCGGCGTCGTTTCGAAGCGCCGCCACTCTGGCCTGGGCTGGAGTGCAGCGACGGGTGGGATTCTCCGGGGGCGGGCGATCGTTTTTGCTCACCGATCCGGTACCGCGCGTCCCCGCCGGCCGCATGCACTACAGCCGGGAATTCTTCCACCTTCTGCCCGCGCACGTCGAGCCTCGCGAGGCGCCGCCGTTCGCATGGCCGGAGGCGGCCCTGGTCCGGGCGCGCGCAGAGGTCGCGGCGCACGGTCTGGATCCGCGCGCCTACGTTGCCATCGCTCCGGGCTCGGCGGGTGCGGCCAAACGATACCGACCGGCCGCGTGGCGCGAGGTGGTACGACAGGTGGTGCCGCAGGTGCCCGTAGTTCTCCTGGGTACGGCGGCGGATCGGGAGTGGGCTGAGGAGGTGCGATCTGGAGCAGAATCCCGCGTGGCCAATCTCTGCGGAGCGACCGACCTGGCGATGCTGGCACATGTTCTCGCCGGCGCGCGGGCGTTCGCCGGCGCCGATTCGGGTGCGGCGCACCTGGCCGCGGCCGTGGGGTGTCCCTGTGTGGTGTTGTTCGGGCCGGGCGATCCGGCGGAAACATCGCCCGTGGGTCCGGACGTCGAGGTCCTGCGCGACGGACTGTGGTGCTCGCCCTGTCGCAGCCGGCGCTGTCTGAGACCCGAGGCGCCCTCAGAGTGCATGGACCGCATTGCACCCGAACAGGTGGCCTCCGCGCTTCTCAGGCTGTCGAATCGGTCGTGACGGCGGCCCGTGATGGCGAGACGGAAGTTCCGGGTTGTGCGCGGCCTGGGCCGGTTCTATCATCCGGATCCGGCCGGGCGGAGACGGGTATCAGGAGGTGTTCGGGCGCCCGGTGCCCGACACTGAAGGGAACGTGATGACGAAGCCAATGGAACTCACCAGTGCGAATTTCGACTCCGAAGTCATAAAGTCCGAAGTGCCCGTGGTCGTGGATTTCTGGGCCACGTGGTGCGGCCCGTGCCGCATGATCGCGCCCATCGTGGAGGAGCTGGCCCAGACCTATGAAGGCCGGGTCAAGGTGGCCAAACTCGACGTGGATGCGAACCAGGACGTGGCCATGAAGTACAAGATCCTCTCCATCCCCAATGTGCTCTTCTTCAAAGGGGGGAAGATCGTGGACCAGGTCATCGGGGCCGTGCCGAAGAAGCAGTTCGTCGACAAGCTCGACCGTCTCGTAGGCACCCCCGTCTGATTGCGGCCGCCCGAGTGGGCGGCGCGTAAGCGAGGTCACGCGCATGTGTCCCCAGGCGGGACCCCTCTCCCGTGAACTGACCGAGCTGATCTATCCGCCACCACGGCGGGTGGCCGTGCTGGGCGCCAGTCCCGATCCAAGCCGTCCCAGTCACGAAGTGGCGAGTCTGCTTCTGCGGTGGGGCTACGAGGTGTTTCCTGTGCGGCCCGGCGCATCGACCTTGTTCGGGCGACCCGCGTATGGTTCGCTCTCAGAACTACCTCCCGTGGACATCGTGGATGTGTTCCGCCGCTCGGAGCACGTGCGTTCGCACCTGGACGACATTCTGGCCGTGCGACCCCGCGTGCTGTGGCTTCAGGACGGCGTGACCGACGACCAGGTGGCGGAAGCGGCACGACGAGTGGGCATCCTGGTCGTGCAGGACGACTGCCTGGCGAGACGGATCGCAGCGCTGCGTGCGGCCCATGCGGGCTGAAGAACTTCGCCGGCCGGAAGCGCCGTATATCCTCTTTGCTTTGGCCTCTCTGGCGACGGGCGCCGTGTGGTTGAACGTGCGTCCCTCGCTCCTACTGGGATTCTACTATTCCAACGAGATGCTGGCCCTCACGCACACGCTCACCCTCGGGTTCGTGACGTCGCTCATCCTCGGCGTGTTTCACAGGCTGGCTCCCATGTCGATCTTTGTGGAACCGCGCTCGCGAGTGTGGTCGCGCGTGCAGTTCTGGCTGTATGTGGTGGGTGTGCTCGGCATGATCTTTCACTTCGCGCTGTCGGAATGGCACGGACTGGCGTGGTCAGCGTTTCTGGTGTGGTGCGCTGCGCTGGTACAGTTGTTCAACTGGTCTGGCGTGTGGGCCGTGGCGTTCCGGGGCGAGTGGGTGGCACGATTCGTGGCCTGTGCCCATGTGTACTTCGTGCTGGCCGCAACGCTGGGCACGCTCATGGGCCTGGCCAAGGGGCGCCCCGGCTGGGTGTCGCTTCCGCACGGTGTGTTCGTGCACAATCTCTACGCGCACGTTCATCTGGCGGCTTTGGGCTGGGTGGCCAACATGATCTTCGGGTTTCACCTGAAGCTCTGGCCGCGCACCGCGGGGCGGCGCGACTGGCTGCCCGTGCGGTTTCTGCTCCTTCAGGCGGGCGTGCTGGGAATGAGCGTCACGTGGTTGTTCGGTTTCGGGAATCGCATTCCGTTCGCGCTTTTGGTGGCGGCCGCTGTGATCTGGCAGGCCTGGGGCCCGGTTTTGGGCTGGATTTCGCGACGCGCACGCGAATGGGAACTGCTCCCCATGGCGGCGCTGCTCGCAGTCATCGCGCTCGGAGTTGCGCTGGCCTGCGGCTGGCCACCGGAGGAGGACCCGTTGCGCCTGCGCGTTCAATTCGCCTTCGCGTTCATCGCATTGTGGGGCTGGATCGTGCTCTCGATCGCGGTCTTCGCGTTCAAGCTCTTTCCGATGTGGGTGTGGCAGGAGCGATTTCAGAAGGATCTCGGAACCTCCGATGTGCCGGCGATGCGCGATCTGTACAGCCGTCGCCTCTTCGCGCTTACAAACCTGTCGTTGTTCGCGGGGACGGCGGGAGCAGCCTTCGCCATCTCGATGGCCTGGGAGTGGCCCCTGAGGCTGTCGCTGGGGATCCTCCTTATAGGGGTGGCCGGCTTTCTCGCCAATTTCTTCCGGGTGGCCCGCTGGGCACTCTTCAACCGGCCGTATACCCCGGCCAGGCCGGGAGGAGGCTGAGGCCTCCTGGCCCTCGAAGTCCGGCCCCGGCAGGGATTTTGCGCTTTACGGGCTCCGTAAGGTGGCTAACACCATGGCAATCAGGCCGTTGGATCAACCCGGCCACCTCCGGACGAGGCCCGGCTATGCAGCCTTGTGCACATCAATGTCGTTTGCGGCCCACCCTGGGCCACCCGCCCGATGCGGCTTTTGTTATTGACTTCAATTCGGGCGGCGTCTATCATGACTCATACAGAGAAGGGTGCAAGCTCGATTTCCCTCCCGCATCAAACCCGCTCGGAATCGTCGAGAGCTTGGCACCGGGTACCTCGGCCCGGACAGCGCACCCGGAAGTTGTGAAGAACTCAGGCGTCCTCCCCGCCGCTGCAGGGAATAAAAGTCGACGGATTGCATTGAAAAGAGCGGATAGAAGGAGGGAGTGTTTTCCGTTTGAGGGTCTGGTTTCATGACGGAGAAATGCTCAAATACGGTAACCGATCAAACCAATAACCACAGACGGGGGTGGAGCTAATGAAGCGATTCACCACAATCCTATTGGTCCTGGCTCTGGGCACGTTCTTCGTGTCTGCGGCCGTGGCCAAGGACACAGGCAACAAGGACGTCCTGCGACTCTCCGATGCCGTCTCTGACAACGGGGAGTGGAAGGTGGCCGTTCACGTCATCAACGACGAGGAACTGGCTGCTCTGGATATCCCGCTGCGCTTTGGCCAGCCAAACGAGAACATCGACCTTGTGCGGGTGGACTTTGCGTCGCGCGTTTCGGATTGGGAATTCACACATGCACAGATCGACAATCAGGCCAAGACGGTTATTCTGGGTCTGATCTCAGAGCTGGTCAGCATGCGTCCCAATGCGGACATGAAGGTTTCGGCCTCGGGCAACACCAAGATCTGCGATCTGGTGTTCAAGGTGGGCGAGGGCGTGAATCCACAGTTCACGACCTTTACCACGGAAAGCCCGGGTCACGAGCTGACGTTTATCTACAATGTTATGTCAGAGGGCAAAGTGATGTCGGTTCAGACGATCAAGCCTGAATTCGAAGTCACCGTGGCGTACTCGGGCGGTGGCGCACAGCTGCCAACGGAGTATGCGCTCTCTCAGAACTTCCCGAATCCGTTCAACCCCTCCACGAGCTTTGCTCTGAGCCTGCCTGAAGCTTCGGATTATTCACTCCGGGTCTTCAATATCACGGGTCAGCTGGTGAAGTCGTACTCGGGCCACTTGGAAGCGGGAGTTCACACCATCACGTGGGACGGTCGCAACGACCAGGGCTCTTCGGTCGCCAGTGGAGTGTACTTCTACAAGGCCGAAGCCAAGGGGTTCACCGAAACCCGCAAGATGATGATGCTGAAGTAGGTACTCCGAAGCTCCAAGCCTGAAGAGGTAATACTCCCTTCTTTACGCCCGGGCCCCGCAAGGGGCCCGGTTCTATTTGGGGGAGGGGGGATTGAGTTTGAAATCTCACTTGGGGATGCACTGCCAGAAGCCGGGGCCTTCTGCCTTTGCGAGGGGCGAGGTCCTTTTTCGGGGGAGTGGGGATTGATTTCGAAATCTCACTTGGGGTTGCATTGCCAGAGGCCGGGGCTTTCTGCCTTTGCAGGGAAGTGAGATTTCAAAACCAATCCCCCCTCCCCCAAAGCAACTGAGCCGGCAACTTCTGTCCAGAAGCAGCGGTCCGAGCACTCTTGGGCGAACTGACCGGGGACTCGTGGAGCCGGGTCGCCCAGCCACCCACTGGCCATATGTTTGAATTCGCGGTTTTTCGAGCCCCGATCAATACCTGATCGTTTCGGTGCATTCCGCGTACCGGAACGATCACAATTTTCTTAACGAAAACTGATCGTTCCCGATCAGACTGTGATAGGAAATGGTCACCGATTGATCGTGTGACGAAAATCCGTGTTTTCAAACATGGCAGCCCTGGGGCCCCGCCCCGCAGTAGCAATTCGCCTCTGACAGCAACCAACAGGTCCCGCCCCGCAGAAGCAATTCGCCTCTGACCGCAACCAACGCGCCCCGCCCCGCAGAAGCAATTTGCCTGGGACCACAACCAACGGGCCACGGCCCGCAGGAGTAGTTTGTCTCTGACCCCAACCAACGGGCCCCGCCCCGGCTCAGTGATCGGTCTTCTGATCGATCTTGCCGCCCTGCCGCGCCAGATAATCGCACAGGGTAAACCCGAAGTGGGAGAGCACGAGCAACCCCACGGTGGTGGCCGACATGATGCCCACCAGCTCGAGATCGGAGAGTTGCGCCAGGCTGGGCGTGAGGCGCGAGCCCAGGCAGCCGCGGCGAATGATCTCCATCCAGTAGGTGAAGGGCAGCACCCGTGAGAAGCTCTGCATCCAGGCGGGCAGCACATCGATGGGGTAGACGCAGCCCGACGCCAGGTAGAACACGCCCGCCACAGCCTCCGTGGCCGAAAACGAGTGCATGGCGGTCACGAGAGCGATGCCGGCCAGGAGAATCCCCACCGCCAGTGTGGCCAACAGACCTGTGATCACTCCAAACGCCAGAAGTGGCACATCCACGGCGGCCCAGCTCAGATTCACGTCGAAGGCCAGCACGCCCAGAGTCAGGGTCACCACCACGCCGATGGTGGAGATCGTAATGTGTGCGGCCGACCGCCCGAGGAAGTACCAGTACATGCGCACCGGCGCCACGTAGATGTACTTCAGCATCTGATAGTGTTCGCGGTCGTCGTGAATCATGAGGCCGATCCCGGCCAGCACATTGATCACGTACATGAAGAACGCGTTGCCCACGTACAGGAACTCGAAGAGCCCGGCCTGCACCTGGCCCTTCACCACGATGCGGTAGATGAACACCAGGAGCAGCGAGGCGAAGACGGGCCGGATCACCGAGTACAGGCCGTACAGCACAGGGTGGGTCCAGTTGGCCTCGATGGACCAACCGAGATAGTGGCCGAATCGCAGGGTGGCCCAGTGACGCTTGAAACTTATTGCCATTTCATTGTGAGCCGTCCGGACTCACGTCCCTTTCGTTCCATGTGGGCCAGGGAGACCGCAGCGCACCAGAGAAACACCACGGCCAGCACGGTGAGGATGGCCAGCTCCGCGCCCACAGGCAGAAGCGGATTGGTGTCGAGGGTGGGGAAGCAGAGCTGCCGCATGGCATCCATGCCAAGAGTGAGCGGGATCACGGCGGCCACCACGGACGTGGCCACCCCGAGATACTTCACGGGAAAATAGAACCCGCCCGCCAGGTACACGGGCTCCTGCAGAACCATGGAGAGCTTCCAGCCGTTGCGCCCCAGGAGCATGAACAGAGACGAGAGGAGCATGCCCAGCCCATACAACGCCACCATGGTCACCACGAACGTGGCGCCGAGAGTCCACCAGTGTTCCACCTGAAACTTCACGCCGAAGAGAACCACGCCCATGACCAGAATCGAAGCGGCCCTCACCGAGCACATGAACAGCCCGCCCACGGCCATTCCCAGGAGGATGGCCATGCGGGAGATCGGCGCGATCAGGAACAGCTCGAGGTTGCCCATCTCCTTTTCCCAGTAGAACTGGCTGGCCATCGCCCAGAGCACATTGAGCCAGTAGGCCAGCATGGCGCCTCCGAGGATCACGAACCCTTCGTACTCAGGCGAGGCTCCCAGCGCCCTGTACACAAAGACGTAGGCCGAAACGTTGAGGAGCGGGAGCACGATCTCGAAAAACACCCACGAGAGCTCCCGGTTGCCCCCCACGATGCGGACGTAGCTGCGCGCCACGATGGCGCGCAGGTTGGTGCTAAGCCGAGTCTTCATCGGTCAGCGTGTGTCCCACGAGGTGCAGGAACACGTCTTCGAGTGTGGGGTCTGTGCGGGTGACGGTGCGTACTGTCTTGCCCACCTGCTCCAGCCGGCGCGTGATATGGGCCACCTCGGCCCCGCGATCGAGAATCACCTGAAAGCGAGTGGTGCCGGCATTGGCCTTGTGCTCGGTGCCGTAGCGCCGGAACCCGGAGATCTCCTGGAACGGATCCACCAGGTCGAGCGCCAGGTCGGTCTCCACCTGGTACACGGTCTCGTGGGCGAGCAACTTCTTGAGGTTCTCCGGAGAGTCGCAGGCCACGACGCGGCCCCGATGGATGATAGCCACGCGGTCGCATAAGACCTCCGCTTCGGCCATGTAGTGGGTGGTGAGCAGCATGGTCTTCTCGCTCGACCGGCCCATCCAGTTCCGGATGACGTTGCGTACCTCGCGCGCCACCTGCACGTCGAGCCCCAGGGTTGGTTCATCGAGAAACAACACCTTCGGGTCGCACACGAAGCCGCGGATCAGGTTCATCTTCTGGCGCATCCCGGTGGAGAGCGTGGCGATCTTCTCGCCAGCCGCCGACTTCAGCCCCAGGACTTCGAGCAGTTCCTCGATGCGCTTCAGGGCCAGCTTCGTGGGCACGCCGTACAGCTGGCTGAACAACCAGAGGTGCTCGCGCACGGTGAGGATTCCGTACCCCGAGTGCTCCCCCCCCGACACCATGTTGATCCGCTCGCGCACCCGGTGCGGTTCCTTCATCACGTCGATGCCGTCGACCTTTGCCTCGCCCGAGGTGGGCAGAAGCAGGGTGCAGAGAATCTTGATCAGGGTGGTTTTGCCCGCGCCGTTGGGCCCCAACAGGCCGAACAACTCCCCCTGCCGCACCTGAAGGTCGACATGATCCAGGGCCACGTGCACGCGACCCTTGCCGCGCGCCATGGATTTGAACTCGCGCCGCAGGTTGGTTACGTCGATCGCCGTTTGCATAGTCCTCATACGGAAAAAGGCCGGAGCGACCGCCCCGGCCCAGATTCTGTCTGATGTAAGAAGCCGATCAGATCGTGTGGGGGGAGCGGACCCTGTGTGCAAAAGCCGAAGCCGGATCCACCGGGCGGGCCTCTGCTGCTGTGAAATGTACAGTGACTTTCATGGGTTGGGTGCGCTCCCTCGATTCGTGGCAGTCAGTATCGCCGCGCCGGACGGAATCGTCAAGCGCTTTTTCATGCCGCGCGAATCGGGAACACTGAATCGACCGGTCGGTTGATGAGCCGGGGCCGCGGACTCTTTGCACGTTTCGGGGCGATGTCCGGCACACCGGGGATGTGCACGCACGTGAAAGTTTTTTTGGAAAGGTGGGCGCACGAACTTGACTACGCGTTGCATCGCGACTACTCTATACACGATGTCAAAGCGCGATTCCAGGGCGACGCGTCGCACCGACTGGAAGGCGGCACTCGAGAGACTGGCTCGGCGTGACTTGCGTGCGCTCTTCGAATCCAATGGCGCTTCGGGCAACGGCGGCTCTCCGGGCAACGGCAAGCCGGCGGAAGGCATTGCAGAAGATCGACTGGGCGCCCTCGAATCCATTCTGGCCGATTTCGGTTCGCGCATCGCGCGCGATCAGGAACGCATCGAAACTCGCGTCACCGAACTCGAATCCGAGCGCGACACCTTCCGTACGCTGTACGAGTTGTCCACCATCATCGACGCCGAGCGGGATCTTCATCTCCTGGCGGAAGGCGTAGTCGACGCGTTGTTCACTCTGTTCGAGGCGCAGCGAATTCTGATGGTGCTGGTCGACGACGAAGGACAAATCAAGTTTTCCCTGGGGAAAGACCCTTCCAAGAAGCGATTCCCGGTGCCGGAAGAAGGCATCCTGAGGCAGACGGCCGATGCCTGCTGCAAGGCGGCCACTCCCGTGTATATTGTTGATTATCTTGAGGATGAGGACTCCGACGAGGGCCGGATAACGGTGTTTGCCGTGCCGCTTTCAGCACACGGCAGAACCCTGGGTTGCGTCGTGCTGGTCCAGGCGGGCCTGGAAGCCGGGTTCGCCGAGGAGCACCGGCTGCTCCTGCGCCAGATCGCCGAACGGCTGGCCCTGGCGGTGGAGCGCAACAGTCGCTACCTGCAGCTCAAGGCATCCCGGGCCAAGCTGCTTGAAGATCTGCGCGGCAAGTTCCAGTTCGACGAGATTCTCGGCAATTCCCCCGAAATGACCACGCTGCTCAAGACGGCGGCGGAGGTGGCTCAGACCGACGCTGCCGTGCTCATCGAAGGGGAGTCGGGCACCGGCAAGGAACTCCTCGCGCGTGCGATCCATCTCAACAGTCCCCGGGCGGAAGAATCGTTCGTCCCCATCAACTGCGCCGCCATTCCGGAAAACCTGCTCGAATCGGAGTTGTTCGGGTACGAAAAGGGCGCCTTCACGGGGGCCGACAAGCGCAAGATCGGCAAGTTCGAGGCCGCCCACGGCGGCTCCATTTTCTTAGACGAGATCGGCGAGATGCCGTCTCTATTGCAGGTCAAGCTCCTGAGGTTCCTCCAATCCCACGAGTTTGTACGTCTCGGATCCACAGTGATCCGCCGCGCCGACGTGCGCATCATCTCGGCCACCAATCGCGAGCTGTTGAGCCTGGTGTCCACGGGCGGATTCAGGGAAGACCTGTACTACCGCATCAACGTCATCAACCTCAACGTTCCCCCCCTGCGGCGCCGACCCTCCGACATAGCGCCCCTGGCAGAGAGCTTCGTCCAGAAGTTCGCTCGCAAGCAGGGCAAGGCGATTGCGGGCCTCTCGCCGGAGGCGCTCGCCTACCTGTCCCGTTATGACTTCCCGGGCAATATCCGCGAGCTGGAAAACATCGTAGAGCGAGCCGTCATCCTGGCTCGCGGCGACACCATCACGCCGGCTGAACTGCCCGAGTCGCTCCTGCTGGCCACGCCTCATCGCTCGTCCCCCAGGCCCGTGGCCGAATCCTACCCTGAACTGAAGCGCCTGCGCACCGACGCGGTCTCGGAAGTGGACCGCGCCTTCGTGGCACGTGTGCTAGAGCGGCACAAATTCAACATCTCGCAGGCGGCCCAGTCTTCCGGTATGCACCGGTTCGAACTCCAGCGGCTGATTCGAAAACTCAAGTCCCAGGGTCGGATCTAGTCGCAAAATGTCCCGGCGCCCTGGGTCCCCAGGTCATCCGGAATCGCATCATGCGTGCGACAGACACGCTCTCCGAACTCGGCTCCGCCCGCTCTTCAGGTATCTCAAAAACGAGAAAACTCCCGATTCCAAGTGCCACATATTCGTTTACCGGCACATTTCAGTTGCAGCCGCTGAATCGCGCCAATGCCTCTGTGATTCAATCGTTTGTGGATTCTTCGGCCACAATGCTGTGGCATGCCTTGTGTGTCGGCTCTCCACATACACAAGACGATATCAGCGGTTTAGGCGGCAATTACGCGAATTGATCGATCCAGTAATTCGCGTTGCGTTGGCATGCTTCTTGCGCATGTGCAGTGCGGAAAAGTCTACTGTCATGAGTCCGCATCCGCATCGTCAACAGCTCGAATTTGGGGATTCATAGCGTTCAACGGAAACAACACAAGATCCCCCCTAGGGGGAGGAGGTTTCGTACACCATGGTAGCTGCCAAGAAGCGTACACGTAAGAGAGCCGCCAAGAAGGGTGCCAGGAAGGCCGCCCGTAAGACCCGGCGTGCCGTAAGGAAGACGGGGCGCAAGGTCCGTCGTGTGGTTCGGAAAACGGCGCGCAAGCGTCGCCGGGCCACCAGAAAGACCGGACGCAAGGTGCGTCGTGTTGTCCGTCGCGTGGCTCGCAAGCGTCGCCGCGTGGTGAGGAAGGTGGCGCGCAAGGTCCGTCGGGTCGTGAGAAAGGTGGCGCGCAAGCGTCGCCGGTCGACCCTGAAGAAGGCGCTCGGTATGGCCGCCCCGGATGCCACGGGGAATCCGATGTAGAGGTTCTTGCCCGCTCTCATAGGAGAGCAGGCAGTCAGGCGGGGGGCCACGGCTCCCCGCCTTTTTTGTCTGCGTGTCCTGGGTTCCTCCACGCGATGCGGCCTGCCGACAGCACGCAAACAGTGCAGAATGGCCTGGAGCGAAGACGGCACAACAGCACTCAAGAGCGCTTCAACAAAAAAATAAGTGCAACAAATCTGTTTACTGAAACAGTTACGTGGCATTTGTTGCAGTGTGCCTATTTGCCTGCGAATCAAGCAACTAGAGGTTTTGATGCAACCGGCGAGTTGCACTCGGTCCTCGCTCGGATTTTCGTCCGCTCTTGAAAAACTGCGAATTCACTGGGAAATCGTGACTGTGTACCTGGAGGTGCATTCTCACTTTACGGCACGCCACTTGCATTACGATAGCAGCTTAGGAACATGACCATGGATGTGCAACAGTCCCGTGGCTCAGAGGCTTCCAGCGATCTGTCACTCAAAGACCTGCAGAACGCTGTAGTCGAGAGCGCTCTCGAAGTTCACAAGACCATGGGTCTTGGTTTCGATGAAAAGGCCTACAGCAAGGCCCTGGCCGTGGAGTTCGACCTGAGGTCTTTGCCTTACGAAAGCCAGAGAGAAGTCACTCTCGATTACAAGGGCAAGGTGGCCGGCACCTACACGCTTCAGTTCGTCGTGGCCAACAAGATCGTTGTCGTTCTGCTCGCCACGGATGAGGTGGGGGAAATGGACGAAGCGCAGATGAGACGCTACCTGAAGGTGTCACGGCTGCACATGGGTATGATCCTCGATTTCGGTCGCACTGAATTGGAAATAGAAAGCGTTCATCGGAAGTAACCGAAGCCAAACCCAAAGCCCCCCGGAGGGGGGAGGAGGAACGTAACACAATGGTAGCTGCCAAGAAGCGTACCCGCAAGAAAGCGGCGAAGAAGAGCACCGCGAAGCGCAAGGGCTCCCGCAAGAGAGCCAGCAAGAAGCGCACCAGCAAGAAGCGGACGGCCAAGAAGAGCACGCGCAAGCGTCGCCGGACCGCCAAGAAGGGCACGGCCAAGAAGGCGAAGCGCAGAACGCGTCGCAAGAAGGCCGCCACGAAGACCGCTTCGCGCCGCAAGTCCACCGCGCGCAGGGCCAAGGGACGCCGCAAAACGCGCCGTGCCTCCAGGCCGAAGTCGGAACCGACGATGATGTCGCCCTTCATGTAGGATTGCGGCGTCAGAGGTTGGCGGGGGGCTCTGGCCTCCCGCTTTTTTTTGTTCGTCCCGGACGTTCGGACCGGGAGGCCCGCGCAAGTTGGAGGTTGAACGCCTGGGCCGGCCCGGGTAACTTCGGCGCGTGCTTGCGGTGCTGTGGTATCGCCTGCCTGCGGTGGTGTATGCCGCAGCCCTCTACTGGGCTTCGTCGAAGTCGCGGCTGCCGCTTCCCAGGTGGGGGCTGGGATTCGAGGACAAGATCGTGCATGCTCTGGCCTTCGGTCTCCTCGCGTGGCTGGTGTTTCGGGCGCTGTCCTTGCCCCGGCCCATCGTGTCGCGTGTGGTTGCCGTCGCCGCCCTGCTTTGCTTCGCCTATGCGCTTTCCGATGAGTGGCATCAAAGTTACGTTCCCGGTCGCACGTTCGACCTCTGGGACCTGTGTGCCGATGCAGCCGGGATCGCCCTGGTGCTCGGGTTCGAGGGTGTCCGGGCACGCGCAACCCGATCCAACGGCTGAGCCGCCCTTCAGTCAATTCGTCCCGGCCGCTTCCGTCCGGGGCAATGCGGTTGACCGCCACCGGTTTCGCCCGATACGATAGCTTCGAGCTCCAATGGATCCTCTTCAAGCCCTCCCCGGCACCTATGACCTGCTTCCGGAGGAAGCAGCCCGTTGGGACCGACTGCATGCCAGAGTCGCGGACTTCATGGCCCGCTATGCCTATGGTCGCATCGAGACTCCCCAT
>DAIOGN010000028.1:1030-29478 GCA_036745245.1 Candidatus Zixiibacteriota bacterium | reverse complement strand
GTCCATTCGAGCGCAGGCACGACCGGCTGTGGCACGGGTCCGTGACTCAAGCGGCCGCCCCGTCCTGCACCAGCTCCAACCCGCGCGCGAGGATGGCGGAAATGCGCTCGGGCCATCCTGGCTTGAGCCGGCGAAACTGTTTGGCGGCAAGTTCGAGCAGCCCCAACGCGGTCCAGAAATTCAGGCGGCCCGCGTCCGGGACATACCCCGCAGATTCCCGGTAGCCCGCGAGGAAGGCCCGCTCGCACCGTGCTCTGTCCTGGAGCTGATGCTTCAAATCCAGAAGATGCAGATGAGCCAGAAGCCCGCCCGTGTCTCTGTCCACTTCGGACAGGCAGGCGCGATCGAGATCCAGAAACCACAGCTTCTCCGCACCACAGATTACCTGGCCCTGGTGAAAGTCCCCGTGTGTAAAGCCAAAGGGAGCCGCAGGAAATCTCGACTCCACCTGCACCAGGACGGCGAAGAGGGCTGTCGCCAGGGCAGCGCTTGGGCCGTGCTGTGCGAGATGGTCCACCGACGGTCGGGCGCGAATCAGGAAGTCGGTGGCGGCCAGGCGTGGAACCTCCCGGATGGATTGTCGGTGCAGCTTTTGCAGGGCGACTCCCGCACGGCAGAGGTCTGCCTCTCTGTCCGACCCGGTCAGCCTGTGGGAAAGCGGCTCGCCGTCCACCCAGCGCACGGCGGAAATCCCCTGCGTCTCCACGGCAAACAAGGGCGGAGCTACACCCAGATGCGGATCACCCTCGAGCAGGTGGCCAAGCTGCGCCAGCAGCTGATACGCGACGCCGACCTTATCGGGCCGCTCCCAGCGCAACACGGCCACGCTCGGAGGTGCCTCGGGGGTACTCTCGAAGCGGACGCGCGCCACGCACCGGGATTCCGGTTTGTAACGCAATAGCTCCACCTGCAGGTCCTGCTGGGCGGCGGACTCGCCACCCGCGAAGCGGGACAGCATCATGCCGAGCGACCTGGGCTGAATCGATCTGAGATTCAGCAGTCGGGCATCGTTGGGGAATTCGAACAAGAGCACGTTGATGCCCGGACAGCTCACGGGCGAGGAGAAGAGTTGGGATTCCGCCCAGGTGAGGCCCTTGGCGCGCTCCAGTGCCCTGGGAAAGGCCTCGGCGCGGGAGGCCTTGCAGTAAACGCGCGTAAGCTGCTCCTGTGTGTGGTCCGCGTTCGTGAAGTGAACGCGGTAGCTGGCGACGAGGCTCGTGCCAGGCACGTAACGCACGTGTTCGGTCTCCACGCGCGAGAGCTTCGCGTGATCGGGCCCCACCTGCTCCTGGAGCGCCTCCAGCACAAAGTTGGTATCGAGCAGCGAGCTCACCGGAAGGCGCTTCGCATCGGTCAGGCCGGCGATCTCTGCGAGCAGGGAAGGTGCTTTCACGTTACCGACCGTGCCTTTCCGCCGCTCTCTCGGACGCTCCCGGGTTTGGATGCACCACGGTTGGTTGGCCGTGCGACACGAATTCCGCAAAGAACTTTCCGTTTGCGCGCAAATCTTCAGGCGTCCCCTCCTCCAGCACGCGCCCATTCGCCAGCAGGATGACATGGTCCGCCAGGTCGAGGAAGTGCAGGCGGTGGGTGATGATGATCATGGTGCGATCCCTGCGAAACTCCGACAGGGCGTCCTTGGCCGCGCGCTCCGAGCGGGGATCGAGTCCCGTGGCCGGTTCGTCGAAGATCATCACCGGTGACTGGCGCAGGGCAGCGCGCGCGAAACTGATGCGCTGACGCTGTCCGCCGGAGAGCGTCAGACCTCCTTCACCTACCAGCGTCTGGTAGCCCCGCGGCAGCTTTTCAATGAAGTCGTGCGCGCTCGCCCGGATGGCCGCCTCCCTGATCTCGTCAGGCGTGGCATGACGCCTGCCGAAGCCGATGTTTTCCTCAATTGTGGCCCGGAACAAAAAGGTGTCTTGAGCGAGCGGGGTGATGCGTTTGCGCAGGCTGTGAATGCGGTAACCCCGGATGTCGTGGCCGTCCAGAAGTATAGTACCTTCCTGCGGATCGTACAGGCGCAGAATCAACTTCGCGAGCGTCGATTTGCCCGCTCCCGTGTGCCCGATCACGAGCGTAGTCTGGTGCCGGGGGATGCGGCAGGAAAAATCCGTCAGTACGGGGTGGCCCTGGACGTAGGCGAATTGAACCTGATCGAATCGGATTTCACCCTGAATATGCTCGGCCGACACCGATCCCGGGCGGTCGGACACTTCGGGTTCCAGCTCCAGAATCTCGATGATCTTCTCTCCGCGCACCGTGGCCTTGACCACCTTGGTGGAGAGTCTGGCGATGTCCTGAACCGGCCGGTAGATGCCGCGCACGTAGGCCAGAAACACAAGCAGGTCGCCCGCGGACAGAGCCCCCGAAAGGACCTTGCGTGCGCCCAGCCACAGCACGAGGGCCGTACCCACCGCCATGATAATGTCCACGATGCGGGCATAGGTGGCCGCCAGGCGCGTGGTTCGGACGTTGGCCTTCACGTCCTTGTCCATCGATTTGGAGATCTGTTTCTCGCGGTGCCTCTCCTGCCCGTAACTTTTTACCTGGCTGATGCCGGCCAGGCTTTCCTGCACGGAGGCCACGATCTTGCCATAGGTTTCCCGCTGCTGTCTGGCCGATTGCCGAATGCGCGGTGAGTAACGGAAGGCGGCCAGAAGAAACAGGGGCGCCACGGCGGCGGTGAGCAGCGCCAGTTGCCAGTCGATCGTGAGCATGATGACAAACATGCCGAGGATGAGCAGGCACTGGCTTGCCACGGTGATCACGGTGGTGGTGAGGAGTTCTTCGAGCAGCCCGATGTCGCCCGTAAGTCGGGTCATGAGCTCGCCGGTCTCCCTGTAATCGTGGTACGATTGCGGCAGGCGCTGAATGTGAGAGAACAGCTGCAGACGAATCTGAGCCACGACGCGGTGGCCCACGGTCTTGGTGAGAATACTCTCGCTGTACTGAAGCGCACCGCGCAACGTCGCCAGCGCCAGCACGAGGGTGGCCGCCAGGACGATCAGGGTGAGCGGGCTCAGGTCTCCGAGTATGGACCAGGCGGCGGGCGCCTTCGAGCCGGCGGGAGGCAGGAGCGCGTAATCGAAAACGATCTTGAGCGGCCACGGCTGCGCCAGCGTGACCACGGCGGCTGCCAAAAGCAACAGCGCGCTGCCGGTGAGTCGACCACGGTGAGGCGCCAGATGTTGCCCGAAGTGCCCGAAGATCCGGCGGATGGAGCCGAAATCCACCGGTGTCAGCCTAGACTTGAGCCGCACGGGTCGCTCCTGTGCCGGGTGTGCGCTCGAGTAGTTCAGCCACGATGACCTTCAGTGTGGCCAGCCTGGCCTGCCACGAATGCCTGGTGAAGGCCTCTTCGCGCGCCGCTTCACCCAATCGCCGCCGCAGTGCCGTGTCCTGTCTCAGACGCGTGAGGGCCGCCACCAGCGCGTCGCGATCCCCGGGCGGCACCAGAAGCGCCGTGCGTTCATGCTGAAGCACCTCGCTGATCTGACCGATGGCGGACGCCACGATCGGCAGTCCTGCCGCCATGTATTCGAATATCTTCAGAGGTGAGTAATAGAAGTCCTCCAATGGCGGGTAAGGCGCCACGGCCACATCGAGCCCGGCAAGCTCCCCGGGAATGGAGTCGAAGGGCACGGCGCCCGTGAATTCCACCCGGTGATCCAGGCCCAGCTCAGCGCACTGTCGTCGCAACGTCTGATCCATCGCCCCGGTGTCACCCACAATTCGAAGACGTGCACCGCCATCAGATCCCGCCAGTACACCGAAAGCATCGATCAGATGATCGAGGCCGTGCCAGGGACGGGCGGAACCCACAAACCCCACAGCAAAGTTGCCCGGATCGCGGGGCCCTTGGCCATGCGCACGGGCTGGCGGTGCCTCAAAGCGCCGGAGGTCCACCCCATTGGGGATCACGGTCACTCTCGCTTGCGGCGCCACCTTCTGCACATACTCCGCCACCACCCTGGATACTGCCACCACATGGTCGGCTGTGCTGAATAGATAGTGTGCGACCAGTTCGGCCAGATCGCGGGCACCCAGCTCGCGAAAGTTCACGGCCTCCAGAATCAGAGGCGCGTTGACTTCGAGCAGGAAGGGGATGCCATGACGCGCAGCAAAGGCACGCCCGGCAAAGCCAAAGAGAGAATAGCGTTCGTAGATGAGTTCCACGGGCCGGTCGCTCTGCAGGGCGTCCAGTTCGGCCGTCACACTCGAGTTCAACAGGAGGTCGCGAGCCTCCCTGAGCGTACGGCGATCTCCCTGCTGCGAAAGGGCGGCATGGAAGAACGGAGCCAGGGACTCCTCCCGCGGGGCCAGGGATGAGCAGGTCGGGCCGAAGTGATGGTCCGGAGCGTGGCGGGCCGCTACCGTGTGCACGTCGAAGCGCTCGTCACGCAGGGCGTTCAGGAACTCTGCCACGTGCACCGAAGCACCTTTGACGCCGCCCAGTGGAATTCCGCGGTCGGCGCACAGGTACACCAGCCGGGGCCGCTCAAGCGACATGTCCGGCTCCTGCCAGCATCGCACTGGAATCGCGTCGGGAATCGCGGTCGGCATTCTGACTGTTCTGAAATACCGACAAGAGTTCGGCCACGTTTCGGTGAAGGTCAAAACGCTCCTCGGCCCTGAGGCGGCCGGCCGTCGCAAAACGACTGCGCAGCTCTTCCGAGCGTACGAGCCTCTGCATCTGGTCCGCCAGCGCCGCGGGATCGTTGGGGGGAGACAGCAACCCCGTTTGTTCGTGTTCGATGATCTCCGGAATACCGGACACGGACGTGGACACCACCGGCAGCCCGCAGCCCAGAGCCTCCAGGAGCACCGTGGGCAGCGCATCCACGTTGCCGTCTTCGGCCACGACGCACGGGAGGCATAGCAGGGTGGCCCGCTGCATGAGCTTCACCACTTCATCGCGGTTGCAGGCCCCGGAAAACTCCACCTCGGAGCTCAGCCCCAGCCGGTCGCGCAATTCCATGAGCGTCTGTGCTTCGCCACCGTCACCCACGATGCGGCAGGTAAAGGGAACGCCGCCCTTCTTGACCTGTGCCAGGGCTGCGAGGAGCACGTCGAAACCTTTCTTGGGGACGAGACGCCCCACGGACACAATGAGCGCACTCTCCCTTCGGACGTTCGGGTCCCGCTTGAACAGATCGAGGTCGATACCGTTGTGGAGGACGCGCAATCGTCCGTCGGACGCGCCCGGGTACGTCGCTTCGAGATACCGGCGGTTGAAATGGGTCACCGTAATCGTGCAGGCCGCGTGGCGGAGCTTGTCTTCGAGGTGATGCTCATTGGCGGTGTATACGTAGATATCCTTGGCGTGCGCGGTGTACGTAAAGGGGATGCCTGAAATACGATGGGCAAAATACGCCAGTGTGCTGGGCAGGGAGGCGAAGTGCGCATGCAGATGAACAATGCCAAACGAGTGCGCGCGGGCCGCCACCCAGGCGGCCTGCCAGACCTGATCGATGCGTAGCGCGTCGCCGGCCGCAAGCCCCTCCGCCAGCAGCTTGAAGAGACCCGATTGGTGGGCCTCCAGAAAGGGCCACTCCGGCGCGATCCACACGGGCCATTTCTTAAGGTCGAAATCATCCAGGTACCACACCCGCGCGCGCAGATGCGCAAGCTGTGGATGGAACTGGCCCTCATTGGGTTTCTTCAGCGAGAAGATCACCACTTCGACGCCCTGCCGCTCGAGTTCCAGGATCTCGTTGAGAATGAAGGTTTCCGACAGGCGCGGGAACATCTTGACGATGTATCCCACGCGCAGGGGGGCCGGCTTGACGTTCATGAGAGAGTCTCCCTGTTGGGCCTGTGGGCCGCGAAAATGGGTTTGCAGAATTCCACGATTCGGTCGCCGCCGTTCAGGAGGATCCGGCCTTCGGCGCGGGCCCGGGTCAACGGCTCGTCCGAGCTTGCAAGATGTACCTTCACGAGTTCATGCAGTCGGTCAGGCGTCACCTCGCCCGGATGCAGCATTGAAACCAGCCCCCGTTCGGCCAGTGCACTCGCCCTCATCACCTGTTCCTGCCTGTGCAGCATGCGGGGGATGAGGATGGCACGCCGGGCGAAGCACAGGATCTCCGTGGCCGTGTTGTAGCCTGCCGTGGCCACCACGAGGTGACTTTGTTCCAGGAGGCGCCGTGTGCTGGTGACATGGAACTGAAGCTTCACGGCCAGCCGGCGACACCGTTTTTGAAGCGGTGCACGCAAGTCTTCCGGCATGAACGGGCCGCCCAGGATGACGGTGTCCACGCGGGACGACAGGTCCCGCGACTCGAGCATGTCGAGATAGGGTAGAATCACGGTGTCGGCTGCCCCGTCGCCGCCGCCGATCGTGACCACCACCAGAGGCTTTGTGCCCTGGACGTGCCGGCGCGCCGGGGCACGGGACGCCGCTCGCTCCGGCAGGTAGTTGCAGAAGTGAGTCTTGTCGCACAGGTCGGGCGGGAATGCGTAGGCCGACATGGGGTCGAAAATCTCGCGGCTGCCATAGACGAGGATCCGGTCGTAATGTGTGCGCAGCAGGTCGTACATCCCCTGGCTCGTCCACTGTTCTCTCACCGTGTCCGGGGCATCCACGATGTCCCTCAGGCCCAGTATGGTGGTGGTGCCCGGCCGCTCCGTTCGAAGCCATTCGAGCGCCGGCTTCATTTCGCCCTTCATGCCTGCGGGGGAGTGGTCCACGAGCACCACGTGCGGTGAAAAACCGCGCACCGCTTCGCGGATGAGTCCCGAACGCATCTCCAGCACGCTGTCAAACAACACGCGCAGGGTGCGCGCTTCGTAGAGTTCACTTCCTGTCTTGCGAACGGCGGGCAGTTTGACGTAGTCCACGCGCGGCGGCAGCCGGTAGCGGTGTACGAGGGGCGATCCGGTGACCAGAAGCACCGACAGGTCGGGAAAGCTGCGCACCAGGGCATCGGCGATCTTAAGGCAGCGCCGAAGGTGTCCCAGGCCGAACGTGTCGTGAGAATACAGGAGCACGCGCAGGCTCTCGCCGGCAGGTGATTCCTCGGGGCGAAAGGATGAGGTACGGAACCGGGTGTCCGACAAAGGCACGGCACCCGGGGCTGCGACCGCCGACTGAGAGCGCGACCTGGACATCTAGGATTGCCCCATGCCGGAATACTGAAAGCCGTAGCGCCTGATCATCTCCGGCACCAGGAGGTTGCGCGCATCCACCAGGTTACGCAGGCGCATCTGTGCGGCCAGACGCGCAAAGTCCAGGGACTGGAACTGGTGCCATTCCGTGAGAATGGCCACGCAGTCGGCGTCGGCGCCCGCGGCGTAGGCTGAGTCGACCACGGTCAGTTCGGGCAGGGCCCGCCTCGCCTCTTCACCCGCTTCGGGATCGAACGCGCTCACCTGTGCGCCGGCGGCGACAAGCCGCCGCGCAATTTCGAGTGCGGGAGAGTCGCGCACATCGCTGGTGCCGGCCTTGAACGCCAGCCCCAGCAACCCGATACGCGCACCCGAAAGCGAGCCGACCAGCTGGCGTATTTTGCCTACCACATGATCATGATGCTGGAGGTTGGCTTCCTGAACGGCGTGCGTGATCAGGGGCGAGTAGCCGCGCGATGCGGCGAGGCCCTCGAGTTCGAGCAGATCCTTGCCCAGGCACGATCCGCCCCAGCCGGGGCCCGGCACGAGGTATTCGTCGCCGATCCTGGGATCCATGCCCATGGCGCGCGCGACCTCGAGCACGTTGACATTGATCCTGTCGCAGAGCGCTGCCATCTCGTTGATGAAGCCCACCTTCAGCGCGATGAAGGCGTTGGAGGCGTACTTGATCATCTCCGCCGTCTCGCGGTTGGTGGTGACGATGGGTACGGAGCGCGTCATGCCGATGCGGTAGACTTGCGCGATTTTGGCCACGCTGTCGGGATCCTCCCCTCCGATCACGATGCGCTGGGGATGGAAGAAGTCGTACACGGCCGAACCCTCGCGCAGAAATTCGGGGTTGTTGACCACCGTCACCGGACCGCGACTGCCCAGCTCGCGCGACAGGGTCTGCTGCACCGAGCTTCCCGTGCCCACCGGCACTGTGCTCTTGAGCACCACGATCTGTCCGGGGGACAGCGATGTGGACAACGACTGCACCACGCGCTCCAGGGGACGCCTGTCCGTGCGCCCGTCCGCCTGTGACGGAGTGCCCACGGAGATGAAGATCACGTCCTGTCCGGCCACCGCCTCCGAGAGGTCGCCACAGAAGCGAATCCTGCCCGCCGCCAGGTTTTGCTGGAGCAAGGGTTCGAGGTCGCGTTCGTAAAAAGGGACCCTGCCCGACTTGAGGATTTCCAGGCGCTGGGGATCATTCTCCACGCAGACCACAGAGTGCCCGAACTGTGCGAAGCCCACCGACGACACAAGCCCAACGAAGCCGCCCCCCACAACACAGAGGTTCATCCCGGTGACGAGTCCCGCCGCCCCTTTGAGCACTTCCAGGGTCTGCTCCATGGGGGCTGTCAGTGGGAGATTACCGGTGGGCGAGTTCGGGGGATTCATAAGCACATACCTCTTAGAGGGTTCTCAGATTCACTGAGCGACCACAACTAACGTGCCAGCCGACAAATTAAGTTAACTCATTGTGTAACAGAATATTACGGTTCCAATAATCAGGCCATCTTCGCCCTTACCCCCACCAATTGGTTGATATCAACCAATTGGATGAATCAGCCATGGATCTCGATGGTCAGGTGGATCTGGTATTTCTGGATCCGGTAACGCAGAGCCTCGCGGCCGAGATTCAGTTTTCGCGCAGCCATGCTGACGTTGCCGCCCGAGGCCTTCAATGCCTGAATGATCAGATCTCTCTCCAGGTCCTCCAGGTTCACTCCTGCCTCCGGGAAATCCACGGGCGGCCGGGGCGCGGCTTTGGGCGATGGACCGGACTCCGATCGCGAAGGCAGGTGCAGGCCTGTCGCCGTGACCACCGGATCGGCATCCAGAAAGGTGACCCGCTCCATGAGTTGGCGGAGCTCGCGCACATTGCCGGGCCAGGCGTACTCCAGGATCGCCTGCCTGGCGTCCTCTGACAGCGACTTGGTTCGCCCGTACTTCGCCCCGAACGTGGCCAGAAAGAGCTGCGCCATCTCGAGGATGTCCTCCCGGCGTTCGCGCAGGGGCGGTACCTCGATGACGATGTTGTTGAGCCGGTAGTACAGATCTTCGCGGAACGAGTCGGAGTTTTTGAGGTCGCGATTGGTGGCCCCGATGATCCGAGCATTCACCGCCAGGTCTTTGAGGCCACCCACGCGGCGCATGCATTTCTGCTCGATCACCTGCAGGAGTTTTACCTGGGCATCGCGGGTGAGATCACCGATTTCGTTGAGAAACAGTGTGCCCCCCGAGGCGGCCTCGAACAGTCCGCGTTTGGAACGCTCGGCTCCCGTGAACGCGCCCTTCTCATAGCCAAACAGCTCAGCCTCCTCCAGTCCCTTGGGCAGAGTGGAGCAGTTGACCTCCACGAACGGCTGTTGCGAGAGGGCGCCGCGATAGTGAAGGATGCGCGCGATCAGATCCTTTCCCGACCCCGTTTCTCCCAGGATCAGCACCGGCGGATAGCTGGACGCGCTGGGCAGCTCCAGCTGGACCACTTTTTCCGCCAGGTCGCGCACCGCCTGCATGCGGGGGGAGCGGTACACCAGCCGGTCGGCGTCGAGCTTTTCCTCTTCGACATTGTGGTAGTACGAAATGGTCTGCCGCAGACGGGCATCGTTCGTAGCGCGCTCCAGGGCCAGCAGAACTTCCTCGGTGTCCAGCGGTTTTCGCAGGAGGTCGCAGGCGCCGGAGCGCATGGCCTCCACCGCTGTGGCCATGGTGGCGTGGGCTGTGGCAATGATCACGGAGATGTTCGGATCGAGGCGCCGGATGAGCTTGATCGCCTCCAGTCCGCTCATCCCGGGAAGCTGAAGATCGAGCAGCACGATATCGGTGGGTGAGTGCTCGAGCATCGCAAGCCCCTCTTCCGCCGTGGCGGCCGTGACGCAGTCGTGCCCCCGGCTCGCAATCGACCGGCAGAGGGACTTGGCCAGGAGCACTTCGTCTTCGATCACCAGTATCTGAGCCACGGGTTCATTCTTTCTCAGGGAGCCGGATGTTTCCCGCCGGAGGCGGCGGAGTTCGAACACGGCAGATCGATGGTGACACGCGTGCCCCGGCCGGTTGACGAGTCCAGCGCCAGGCGACCGCCATGCAGCTCGACAATGGTACGGGTCTGCGCGAGTCCCAGGCCCGTGCCCCCGGGCTTGTCGGAGACAAACGCCCGGAAGAGTCTGGCCTGGAGTTCCGCGGAGATCCCACCTCCGTCGTCTTCGATCGTGATTTCCAGGCGGGGAGCCGCGCCGCCGGCGGCCACCATGCGCGTCTCCACGCGCACACAGGCGGCCCCGGACTCGTAGGCATTGGTGATCAGGGCAGCGACCGCCTGTTCCAGGAGCAGCGAATCCACGCTCACCTCAGGGAGCGCTCTGTCCAGACTCACCTGAATCTGCGTAGAGCCGGAGGCGAATTTCTTCTTCACCAGGTCGGCCGTCCGAGACATGAGTTCATTCACATCGGCCGCCCCTGTGTGAAGGTCGAAGGGCCTGGCGAATTCGAGAAACCGGCGGGCCCAGGCGTCCAGCCGATCCACCGTGTGCATGATGTCCGAGAGTGACTCGGCCACGGACGGCTGCCCGGGAGCCAGTTCGTCGCGTGTGACCTGCGCCGTCATGCGGATGGCGGCCAGGGGGTTCCTGATGTTGTGGGCCGTGTAGGCGGCCGCTTCGCCGAGCGTGGCCAGTCGCTCACGTCCGAGCAGCATCTGCTTCAGGTCCGCCAGAGAGGACGCCATGTGATTGATCGCCTTCGAGAGGTGGCTCCACTCCCCGCCCGTGGTCAGGCTTACGCGAGTATCGAAATCGCCGGTGCTGATACGAGTGGCCGCTTCGCTCACCTCGGCAATGGGCTTCACCAGCCACCTCTGCGAAAGGAACATCAAAAGCGCCAGCTGCAGAAGCGCCACCACCACGGCCGCTCCCGTGGCCACCTCGGCGTACCGGCCCGCGCGCGTGGCATCGAGGATATCTGCATCCACCTCGGACCGGTAGAACTGATTGAGCACGGCCACGTCTTCGGACACCTCGGCCGCGATGTCCCGCAATTGCGACCTGGCGGCCTCCAGATGCTGAAGGTCCGGCGGCCTCTCGGCGGAGGCCATGACCCGCCCGATGGTGTACTCGAGCTCCGACCACGTTTCTTTGAGCCCCTGGAGGTGATCGAGCTCTCCCTCGCGAAGGGCCATCGCTTCGAGTTCGGCCAGCCGCGTGGCCTGGATCGCTTCGAGTCGTCGGATGTCTTCTCTCGCCTCGCGGTCGCCCTCGAGAAAGTCGAGTGTGCGATTGACCTGCCCCTGGATGCCGGCGCGCAGCTGTTCTGCCAGTTCATTCTGCCGATGAATGTTCGACAATTCGGAGGCCGCATGGCGCCATCGTGACATCGCGTTGTAGTACAACAAGCCCAGCGCCAAAAGCGCCACCAGCAGCACACCGTACACCAGAAGCAGCTTAGAACGAATCGTCATGGTTCAACGCGGACCGTTCGGCAGGTGCGGACCCGTGGAACTTCGCGGGTCGTTACCTGTGGGCTTTCAGGAGCACCCGCTGGTGGCTGAACCCGTGCATCGCCCGATGCTCTCCATCGTCCTTCGCCCTGTGCGTCCCCAGCACCTCTACCCTGGAGTACCCGGCGCGCGCAAGCAGCTCCAGGCTCATGGTGCGCGTGGGCAGCATGTGCATATGGCCTTTCTTGCTCTTGCGTCTCACCATGGCGCACACCTCGGGGTGGGCCTCCGAAACGGCCTCCACGAATTCCAGGATGGCCACCTCACCCGTGAGCGCGAAGACCTGGTCGAACGCCCAGAACGGATGGCGCAGGTGGTGCAGCACGGCCAGAAAGAACACCAGATCGAAGCGGCCGAAGCGCGACGGCTTGATCTCGGTGAGATCGAGTTCAAGAAACTCCACGGACGATTGCAGGATCCCGTGAATCAGGCTGAATTTCTCACGCGCATCCTTGCCCTTGTCGATGGCCACGACTCGGGTGGCGCCGCGCCGTTCGGCTTCGAACGAGAAAAAGCCTTCGTTGCAGCCGATGTCGAGGACCGACTTGCCTGACAGCTCCTGGGGCAGGTTCATCATGGCCAGCTTGTTCTGGCTGGCCAGGCCCGTCTCACCCGGGGTGACGATGCCGTCCTTCAGCTCGATGGACTGGTACCAGTTGTACTTCGCAATCTGTTCCTGAATGGACTCGGAAGCGGGCGTCATAGGGAAAGGTCTCGAACTTGGGATTAGGGGTTGGCCCGGAAATAGTCCAGCGTGTGCCGTAACCCTGTGGCAAACGGCGTCCGGGTGGCAAAGCCGAGCAGGCGCAGGGCCTTGCGGGTGTCGGCGCACGTGCGTGGATCGTCCCCCGCCTTTTTGGGCGCGCGGCGGGGTGGAATGCGGGTGCCGAGTTCAGCCTGGATGGCAGCCAGCAGAGCGTTGACCGACACCTGCACGCCGGAACCCACGTTGATTACCTCGCCCACTACATTGCGGGCTCGTGCCGCCATGACGAGCGCCCGCACCACATCCTTCACGAACACGAAGTCGCGAGTCTGGCGCCCGGTTCCGTACACCGTTGGGGTTCTCCCCGCCAACAGGTGCGTGGCGAAGGCGGGAATCACGTTGGCGTACTGCGAGCGGGGATTCTGGCGAGGGCCGTACACGCTGAAGAGCCGTGTACATACAGTTTCCAGTCCGTACAGCCTTCGGTACAGATCGCACAGCTGTTCGCCCAGGAGCTTGCTGGTGGCATAGGGAGAGGAGCCTGCCAGGGGGAGTGTCTCGCGAAACGGCACCGTCCTGGCG
This sequence comes from Candidatus Zixiibacteriota bacterium, assembly GCA_036745245.1. Lineage (GTDB taxonomy): Bacteria > Zixibacteria > MSB-5A5 > JAUVRN01 > JAUVRN01 > DAIOGN01. The sequence continues at coordinate 16,579 of DAIOGN010000028.1, read as the reverse complement.
GCTCCGTACACGGACGCCGACGAGATGAACACCACCCGGGTGACGCCGGCACGGCGCGCAGCTTCGAGCATGTGACATGTGGCTTGCACGTTGGTGTCCCAGGTGGAGACCGGATCATCCACCGACAGGGGCACCGAAGAGACGGCGGCCAGATGATAGATGAGGTCTTTGCCTTTCGCGGCCGCACGCAGAGTGTGCGGGTTGCGAATGTCCCCGCGAAGTATCTTCACTCGCTTGAGCACGGCCGCGAGGTTTTGCCTCCGACCGGTGGAGAAGTTGTCGAGGATGGTCACCCGGGTGCCGCGCCGCACCAGTTCCTCGACCAGGTGTGATCCGATGAACCCGGCACCGCCGGTGACCAGTACCTGCTTCAAGGATAGCCTCCTTTTGTTCCACACCGAACCGCAGGCCCCAACTCAAACGGCGTGAGCCATCGCGTGGGAGCTTGGGCCCAGTGTGTCTCCACAGGCTATGCGGATGCGGGCGAAATGTCCAGTAGAGAATCGGTGTGCGCCACGCCTCAGCGCAGACGATCGGCCAACGACGCCCCATCGAACGACGCGTCCCGGGAAACCCCCAACAGATCGCAGAGCGTAGGCGCGAGATCCACGGTCCGTACCGAGTCGGTCACATGAACCGCAGGAATCCCCGGCCCCATGAGAATCAGTGGTACGTGCGTATCGTAGGAGTAGGGGCTACCGTGCGTGGTGCCCGATTTCCCGGACGTGACAATCACGCGCTCGTGCTCGCGGATGAACAGGTCCGGGCCGCGTTGGTCGTGATAGGCATTTTGAAACAGCCGCAGGTACGGCCGGACAGGGGTCTCCGGGTTAGCGAGCTCCGGCCGTGTGTACACATCGGCCACCCAGTCGAGTGTGCGCACCCGCGCCGCCAGATCGAGTACTGCCTGTTGCCACGCGCCTCCACTGTCCCAGGCATTTGCCTTAAAGGCCAGCCCGCCATCCACTCGAAGAGCTTCGAGTTGCACTCCCCACTGCGTGGAGACAGCTGCGGAGAGTTGCTCGATCTGCGCTTTCACGGTGTCGGTGAGCACTCTTTCCGAAGCCACGCCGCGTGCGGCATCCACCTCGGGCAGCGACAAGACGCCATGATCAGACGACAGGGCCGCGAGCCAGCGGTTCTGGCCCACAGCGGAGTCGAGATGGTCGAAGAATTCTCCGAGCCAGCGGTCGAGTCGCAGGTAGTAGTCCTGCACCTCGTGGCTATCCGGGCCGTAGACGTGGCCGGTGCCGTCGGCGGCAGAACAGCCGATGAGCAGAAGGTCGGCGTGGGGCCCAAGGCCAAGCTTCATGGAATCCACGGCGCGTTGCGCAAGCTCGAGAATCAGTTGATCGCCGTACGGATGGATGTAGAGCTCTTCGAAGTACTTCACGCTCAGCGTTCCCTCTTCCGGATTGCACGCATGGGGGAACGTGGATTGAGTGCCGCCGTGTTCATGCAGCGAATGGTCGGGGCCGGAGCGCCGGTAGGCGCTGTCGGGCAGGAGCTTCGTCCAGACGGAATCTGCGTACCGAACCAAAGACGGCTGAAACTCCGTCACCCAGCCGGGCAGGGTGTCGCTGTACCAGCGAGACGTGACCATGCGGCCGGGGACTTCTTCAAGCCAGAGCACCAGGTCGGCCTTTCGGCCCGCCATGAGCACCGCGGCGCGATCCTTGAGTGCCATCGAGACGACTCGGCTCCCCGGCATCTGTTTCCTGAGCAACTCAGCGAAGGTGGAGGCTTCGAGGCGAGCCGGAGAAACGCCGTTCAACTCCGGGTGACCGACCACGGGGGAGGTGCTGTCTGCGCAGCTGTACACTTCGCGGCCTGCCGCCCGCTCGAACCAGTAGTTGCCCACGATGCCGTGGCGAGCTGGGAGGGCGCCCGTGGACAGCGTGGCGTGACCGGGCCCCGTGAGGGTGCAACTCTGGTCGTGATAGGCGCGATCAAAAACCGTACCGTCCCGCGCCAGACGGGCGAGTCCGCCCTGATACAGATCTCCGTAGCGGTGAAAATAGTCGGGGACCATCTGATCGACGACGAGAACCACAACGAGGCGGACCGGAGGGTTCAATGGTTGGGCGTGTGCCGCTGCACACACGAGCAACGTGCAAAGGAGGGAGCGAATCAACATGCGTTAAACCCGAGAGCGGAGTGTGCGATACGGCGGCATTTCAGGCAAGCCGTTCCGGACTCATGGGCGACCCAACAAAAAAGGACGCCCCGGGCGGGGCGTCTCGTGTGCGCCCGGGCCTGAGGCCCAGGTGCCACTGCTCGTGCACCCGGATGATACTGGCGCCCGTTAAGGGAACATGTCGTCTATGTGACAACGACGGGCCCGCGCGGGGCGGCGTCAACTCACCCCACCACCAGCCGCAGCCCCTTGCCGTGTATGGAGATAATGCTCACGGAGGGATCGTCCTTGAGGTACTTGCGGAGCCGGGAAACGAACACGTCCATGCTGCGGCCTGAGAAGTACGACTCCTCGCCCCACAGTTCGCGCAGGGCCGCTTCGCGGGTGAGAGTACGATTGCGATGCTGGCAGAGAAGCTTCAGGAGTTCCGCCTCTCGCGCCGTGAGCTTCCGCTCGAAGCTGTCGAGTGTGAGCGTGTGCCTGAGGGCGTCAAACCGATAGCGACCCACTTCAAAGAGTGCGGCCTCGGCCCCATCGCGCGGGCGCGAGCGACGCAGCACGGCCTCGAGCCGCAGCTGGAGTTCCTCCACGGAGAAGGGCTTGGTAATGTAGTCGTCGCAGCCGATGCGGAATCCCTCAATGCGGTCTTCCTTGAGCGAACGCGCCGTGAGGAACACCAGGGGCGTTTCATCCTTTGCCGCGCGCACTTCCCGCGCGAAGGTGAACCCGTCCTTCTTCGGCATCATCACGTCCACCAGACACACATCGTACGACGTCTTCGCGAAGACGTGTGCTCCCTCCTCGCCATCGCGACACAGAGTCACGTCGAAGCCGTTGAGCCGAAGGTGCTCCTGCAGCACGAGTCCGAGGTTGGTGTCGTCCTCCAGGAGCAGCACCTTGTATACACTGCTCACCCGGTGGCCCCCTCCGCCGTGGAGCGCGGCCAGACCACAGTGACCGTCGTGCCCTTTCCGGTCGCGCTTTCCAGCCGTACGCGCCCGCCATGCGCCTCCACCATCAGCTTCACGTAGCTCAAGCCCAGCCCGAATCCCTTCACGTCGTGCCGATTGCCAGTGGGTACGCGGAAATACTTTTCAAAGGCCTGCTTCGCATGCTCGCCCGACATGCCAATGCCGCGGTCGGCGATCACCAGCTCCACGCCGTCCTCGGTGTCGCGCGTAGCCACGCGGATGTCGGGGGAGCCGCCCGAATACTTCACGGCATTGTCTAGCAGGTTGGTCACCACACCCGCCAGGTGTACACGGTCGGCCTCTACCACTACATCCCGGGCCGCAAGCTCGCACTGCAGGCGGCCACCCTGTTGTTCCACCTGCAACGCCAGCGCATTCACCGCCGACCGCACGACCTCGTGCAGATTGACCGGCACCCTGTCCAGAGCCAGGTCGCCCTCTTCGATCGATGCCATCTGCAGGATCTTTTCGGTCTGGCTGCGCATGCGGCCGATCTCGCTGCGAATCATGCCATTGAATTGAAGCACACGGTCGCGGTCGCCAAGCACTTCGGGGCGGGCGATGGCTTCGGCGGCCAGGGCCACCGTGGAGATGGGAGTCTTGAACTCGTGCGTCATGTTGTTGATGAAGTCCACCAGCCGCCGGGCAAAACGGCGCTGCCGCGTGATCGTGAGCAGGGTGTACCCGAAGCAGGCGATGATGACGAGCATGAACACCACTTCCGCCGACACGAGCGGCAGAATCTGGGCCCACAGATACGTCTGCCGGTCGGGAAAATGCACCGACAGGAAGGCCGGAGCCGCAAAGACATCGAGCGGGAACAGGCGCACACGCAGATCCGAGGCAGACAGCGCTTCGTCGAATCCTGCCGGCTGCGCGCGCAGAATGGAGTCGCTTCCAGCCACGATGCCGTAGGCGAAGTCCATGTCGATGCCCGAGGCAGTCAGGGTGGCCTTCAGCACGGAGTCGACCTTCACCGAGTCGAGCCGCGCCGCAAGGGGCACATGCTCCGCGGCGAACAGCCGGCTCATGACGGTGGCGGCCATCTGGCGCTTGGCGGAATCGGGGTCCATTCTGTCCCAGCGCATCATCTGTGTCTCGTCGTTGACTTTCACCTCCCACAGAAGCGGTTCGGGGGTGCCGGACGCAGGCTGAAACACGAACTCGTATTCGCCCTGGTCATGAAACCGATTCACCAGCACGCTGTCGAACTGGCGATCGGACGAAAAGACGGTGAGCGATAGATGCTGCGGCCGGTCCACCCGGTAGCTGACCTTGCCCGACTCGAAGTGCACGAGAGGGACGTGCGGACCCGACATCTCGGTACGGCTGGTTGAGACCGACTCACCGTCGCTCGTGACCATGGTCATCACCTGCACGGTGGATCCGGTGCGCACCACTCCGGAATCCGTCACGACTGCGTACACTTCGCCCTCGGCCAGGGCACGGGCCGCTGTGGCCAGCGCTGCAAGCACGTTGTTGCGGAAGGTCTGCTCCTTGAGCGCCATGGCGCTCTCGAGCAGAGCCACCTGCAGCGCCACCAGCCCGGCGAGCGCCAGCACCATGAGCGCAGCAATCCAGCCCACGCGTTTTCCAGTCAGTGCCATACCTCTGTCAATATAGGCGCGAGATGCCGCAGCGTCTTTCCCCTTTAACAACTCTTAACGGCACCTAACCAGACATAACAGGACGACTCGACCACCCGGTCGTACAATGCAGCCGTAGCCAAACACTCTGCAAGAGGAGAGCCGTGAAATGAGGAAGCTGAAATGGCCGGGGGCCGGCATGATCGTGTGGGCACTGGTGGTGGGTTGGGCCGGTGTCGCGCCAGGTCAGACGATGACCCGCACTGTGACCGTGGACGGCGGCGATGTGAAGGGGCAGCCGTATTCGCTGGATGAAGTGGGCGGCCTGGTGGCGCACGTCGGCGACGAATTCAAGGTGCTGTTCGTCATGGAGCCGGCGCAACGTCTCAAGGCGTACCAGGGGGTCGACCTGCTGGCCGAGGATCGGCTGGTCATGGTGAACGGGAAGAAGCTCACGTCGATTGAACAGCTGAAGTGCCTTCTCGACTCGGTGGCCGTGGGCGGAAACATCCAGCTGGGAATCCGCCGCGACAAGGACATGAAGATCGTGAGCTATCCCAAAGCGGATCCCAAGTCGCTGCCTCAGGTGACGCGCAAGTTCGTCACCACGGAAGTGGGTCCCGAAGGAGCGAAGACATCGGAGCAGACCTTTACGAGCGCGGCAGGCGGTGGCGAAACCGTGGCGGTGCTCAAGGGCGCGGGAATCATTGTGCGCCAGGCGGAAGGACATCTGGCGGTCATGTACCTCATGCCGCCGCCAACTCCCATAGAGGCTCTGGCGGGCATTAAGGAAGGCGATCACGTGATAAGTATTCAGGGCAAGAAGGCGGAGAGCCTCGACGGACTGGAATCTATCTGGAACGGTCTGGCCACTGGCGACTCCGTGAAGCTGGTATGCAGCCGTGAAGGCGTGGAGCACACGTACGAGTTTCCCAAGCCCGACGCGTCCAAGGATCAGGGCGGCGCGATGATGATCACCAAGTAGGCTGGTGTGATCCGCTTCGGTGCCCTCCTGTTCCTGTTGTGTCTGGCGGTGTCCGCGCACGCCCAACAGGTGCCGTTCAATCAGCGCGACGATCAGTATCGCCTGCTCGGTCTGAAGCGCGCGAAGGAAGCCTACGAGGTGGCGCGCAACGAGTACGATCGTCAGAAGGACCTGTTCAGCCGCAACCTCAACACGCGCGCCGACGTGGACCGCGCCCGCTCGATGTTCGCGGATGCGGAAGTGAACTACCAGCAGTCGCTTCTGGCCGTGCTGTTCGAGCAGCAATACGTGTCGGTGCTCGAGGCCGTGAAGTACCAGGGGAAGGACGGGCGCAAGCACGTGCGTCTGAAGCTGGCGAATCTGTCGGGCGGGTCGGCCGAGTTCCAGCACCTGGTGGATGCCGAGGACGATTTGTTCAGGGCACTCAAACCCGACGTGGTGCACAACGTGTACGTGTCGATTCTCAACGACGAGGGCGCCACAATCAGCCAGCCGTACGAAGCGAAAATCGACAAACTCGTGCATGGGGAGCCGCAGACGCTTCACTTCGCCATGCTGCAGGACCTCGACGCCGTGACGGTGTTTCTGGTGTACAGCAACGGCACGCAGCGCAATTTCAAGGTGTTCCTCCAGAAAGATGCTTCGGCCGACCGCGTGTTCGTGCAGTCGGAGCAGTTCTCACAGGAGGCGCCTCTGGGCAAGACGGCGAGCTTCGACCTGACCCTGGAATTGTTTTCGGGCGAGAGCGACACCTACAGCCTGGAAGTGGCCAACCTCCCGGAGCAGATCGCCCGGCATTTCAGTGATTCCGAGGGGCGCGCAAGGCTGTCGCAGGTGAAGTTCACCGAGGCATCGCGCACCAAGCGCGCCTCTCTGGAAGTGTCGCTCCCCGATCGACCCACCGAGCGAGTGCAGATGGATCAGCCGATCACGTTTTTCGCGCTGGCCGTGCCGCGTTCGCGCGCCGGCGAGCCTCTGGACTTTGCAGGGCGCGAGTGGTCGGAAAAAGAGATCGAGGCGCTCCAGGTGGGCTACGTGAAGCTGGAGCTTCTGCCCAGCGGTAAAGGTGAACTCCTGGTAAGGGCGCCGCTTCTCTTTCACCGCATCAGCTCAGGTGAACAGGCGATCACGCGCCTGGAGCTGTTCAACGAGGGAAGCCACCGGGTGGACGATATCGAATTCACGGTGGAGCTGCCGCTCGGCTGGCGGAAGACGGTCGAGCCCGAGCATGTGGAGGCTCTGGGAATCGCGCAGTCAAAGGACGTTGTCCTTACACTCTTACCACCCGACGACGTGTCGGAAGGGCGATATGACATTCGCGTTCGCATCACCGGGATGTCGGATCAGCAACCGATCACCGGGGAAGACAAGACCATCACCGTGGAGGTGCGCGCGCGTTCGCAGGTGCTGGGTACCGCGGTGGTACTGCTACTGCTCGTGGGCGTGTTGGGCGGCGTGGTGGTGTTTGCCGTACGGTTGTCGCGGCGCTAGGGGAATTACACAGGAGGAATGGGCATGAGCTACGACAGACCCGGAGAGACACCGCTTCTGGAGGCGATCGAGCTTTCAAAGCGCTATGAAGACGGCGTTCTGGCGCTCGACCAGGTATCATTCCGCGTCGCCGCCGGCGAAATTCTTGCCATGCTGGGAGGCAACGGCGCCGGCAAGACCACCACGATCCACCTGTTCCTCAACTTCATCGAGCCCACCTCCGGCGAAGCGCGCATCGCGGGCTACGTGACGCATCGAGAGCCGCTGGAGGCCAAGAAGCGCGTGTCGTTCGTCTCGGAGAACGTCATGCTCTATCCGCATTTCACGGCCGTGCAGAATCTCGATTTCTTTGCGCGCCTCGGGGGCCGCACCCAGTGTTCGCGAGACGAATACCGGGAGGCGCTCCTGCGGGTGGGGCTGGCGGAAGAGGCGCACGATAAGCGGCTCAAGGGATTTTCCAAGGGCATGCGGCAGAAGTGCGGCATCGCCATCGCCATCATCAAGAACTCGCCCGCCATTCTCCTGGATGAGCCCACGTCGGGCCTCGATCCCAAGGCGGGTCGCGAGTTCATCGAGCTGATCTCCAGCCTGCGTGACGAAGGCAAAGCCATCCTCATGTCCACGCACGACCTGTTTCGAGCGCGCGAAGTGGCCGACCGGGTGGCCATCATGAGCTCGGGCCGACTGATTATGGACGTGAAGACGCCCACGCTGGCCGGCCAGGACCTGGAAGAAATCTACATGCGTTACATGAGCGGACACGCAGCGTCTCAGGCGGTGGCGTCGTAATGTGGCGCACGCTCGTTTGGAAGGAAGCGCGCGAGCTGCTTTCCTCCGCCAAGTTCGCCACCGCGTTCGGGGTGACGGCGGTGCTCATCCTGCTGGCGTTTTACGCGGGCGCAAGGAACCACCTTCAGGCCGTGGCACAGCACCGCGCCTCCATGGCCGAAAACGCTCGCCGCCTGGACGGCCTCACCGACTGGCTCACGCTGCAGGAGTACCGCGTGTTTCTGCCTCCGTCGCCACTGGAGGCGCTGGTCACCGGCGTGTCTTCGGACATCGGTCGCACAGCGGAAGTGCTCGGGCGCGGGGAGATTTCGGCTGAAGACAGCCGATTCAACGAGGATCCCATCTTCGCGGTGTTCCGCTTTCTCGACCTCACGTTCGTGTTTCAAGTTGTGCTGTCGCTCTTTGCCATCGTGCTCGGCTACGACGCTATCTGCGGCGAGAAAGAGCGCGGCACTCTGCGGCTGACGTTTGCTCAGGCCGTTCCACGCGCCACCTATATCCTGGCCAAGATCACAGGATCGCTTCTGACCCTCGGCGCCTCGCTGGCCGCCGCGCTTCTGGCGGGCTGTCTGCTTCTGCCCGTGCTCGGGGTAACGCTCACGGGTGAGGAGTGGCTTCGGCTGGCGATGATTCTTCTTTCCGGGCTTCTGTACTTCGGGGCGTTCCTGGCGCTGGCCGTATGCGTGTCGGCGCTATCGCACCGGTCGTCGTCGGCGTTTCTCACGCTGCTCGTGGCCTGGATCATGGCGGCCCTGGTGCTGCCGGCGTCCGCCGTGCTTCTGGCCGGGCGCGCCGTGCCGGTGCCCTCCGTGGACGAAGTGTCGTCGCAGAAGGCGAGCTTCGCGCGCGGTCAGTTCAAGGACTTTGCCACCGCCATGAAGGACTTCAAAGCGCCCCCTGACACGCCGCCCGACGATATCCAGGCCCTGATGGCTGCGTTCCAGCGGTTCTCGGATTCGCTGTCTGCGGAGCGCACCGCGCGGCAGAAGGAGTTCAACGGCCGCCTCAACGAGGAGCGGCGCAATCGACTGCGCGTGCAGGAACGGTTCGCCCTGGGGGCGGCCCGCGTGTCGCCCACCGCTTCGCTCTCGCTGGCCATGACGGCGTTTGCGGGCACGTCGCTTGTGCTGAAGAACCGCTTCTACGACGAAGCCGAGGCCTACCGCGCCCGACTGGGGGATTTCCTGAAAGAGAAGACGGGCGTGAATGTTACGGGCAGCATGATGGTGTGGAGAACAACAGACGACAGCGAAACGCCCGAGCCGATCGATCCCGCCGAGCTGCCGGCGTTCGAATTCCGCCCCACGTCCTGGTCGGAGTCTCTGCGGGAGGCCGCCGGGAATCTGTCGATTCTGGCCGTGTTCAACCTGGTGTGCTTTGCGGGCGCGTTTGCCGCGTTCCTCCGCTACGACGTGCGGTGAAGGAGAGCTCATGTTCGCCACACTGGTGATCAAGGAACTGCGAGGTATTCTGCTCTCGCCCAAGTTCGCCCTGACGTTTGCGTGCTGTTCGCTGCTGATTCTGATTTCGGTGTACACGGGCGTGCGCGAGTACAGGGCCGAGCGCGACGGCTACGAGGCGGCGCTGAAGCTGGCCGACTCGCAGGCCGAAGAGGCCGGCAGCTGGCAAAGGTTTCGGTACCGTGCGCTGCGTGAGCCGGATCCTCTGCGGGCCTTCGTCTCGGGATTGTCCTCCGACATCGGCCGCTGGTCGAACATCGCGCAGGACGAATCGGTGAAGCTGCGGCACCCGGCCTACTCCGACGATCCGCTGTTCGCGTTGTTCCGCATGGTGGATTTCTCCGTCATCGTAGGCGTGGTCCTGTCGTTGTTCGCTCTGCTCTTCACCTACGACGCCGTAAGCGGTGAGCGCGAGGCGGGCACCCTGAAGCTTGTATTTTCGCACGGCGTGTCCCGCGCCACCTACCTGTCGGCCAAGGGGCTCGGAGCCTGGCTGGGGTTGGTCGTACCACTGGCGATTCCCGTACTGCTTTCACTCGCGCTTTTGCCGTGGCTGGGCTTGCCTGTCTCCAACGGACTGTGGCTGAGGCTGGGTGCGCTCCTGTTGGTATCGCTTGCGTACTTCACCCTGTTCATCGTGTTGGGACTGTTGATCTCCACGATCACCCGGTCTTCATCCACTTCATTTCTGGTGGCGCTGGTGGTGTGGATCGCGTTCGTGCTGATCATTCCGCGTGGCGGCATGATGGCGGCGGGGCAGATGGTCAACGTGCCGCGCGTGGCGGAGATCGAGGGACGGCGCGACGCCTTCGCGCAGGACTTGTGGAGCAAGCATTACAAGGCAATGGAGGAGCGCCTTCGCGAAGAGCGCCATTCCGGAGATCCCGCTCACACGAGCGCGGACAGCGACCAGGAGATGTGGGAGCGGATGCAGCGGGAGGATTCGCTGAGGCGCGACGTGGAAGCTCAGATTCAGGAATTCGAATCGGACCTCATGTCCGACCTGAAGCGGCGGCGGGAGGTGCAGGAACGACTGGCGCTGGTGCTGTCGCGGATTTCGCCTGTGTCGGCCTATCAACTTGCGGCCATGGAACTGGCCGGAACCGACCTGGCCATGAAGTCCCGCAACGAAGACGCCATGACGCGATATCGGGACGACTGGCTGAAACACGTGCAGGCCAGGCAGGCGGAAACGGGAGAGATGGGCGGGTTCGTGCAGATCGAGATCTCGTCGGAGACAGGCCTGAAGATCGGTGGCAGTCGAGGCGATGAGCGCATCGACCTGTCCGATATGCCCCGGTTTTCGCCGGTGCGGTTGTCGGCTGCGGACGTGCTGCCGTCCGTATCCACCGACCTGGCCATTCTGGTGTTGGGCGGGCTGGCCGCTTTTCTGGGAGCGTGGGTGGCCTTCTGGCGTTACGATGTGAGGTGAGGAGCCGGGTGTCTGGCTCCCTCTGGAGGTGAGGATGAAGTCGCTCTTGCTGCGTCGGTTCGGATGGATCGCCTGCGTTGGGTTGTGTGGCGGCGCAATCGCGCGTGCGGCTGAACCCACGATTCCCGAACGAATTGTCTCGGGAGCCAAAGGGGAAAGGCTCTGGGAGTTCTGCCAGAGGCTTTCGGGATTCGACTTCAACGGCTCCGTGCTTGTAGCCCGTGACACGCACATTGTGTTGCTCGGCGCCTTCGGCATCGCGGACCCGAGGAACGGCACGCCCAACACCACGCGCACTCTGTTCTCCACTGGATCCGTCACCAAGCAGTTGACGGCGACGGCGGTGCTCGAACTGGAATCCAAGGGTAAGTTGTCGGTGCAGGATCCCATCTCGAAGTATCTTGATAGCGTACCCGCCGACAAGCAGGGGATCACCATTCATCACCTGCTCACGCACTCTTCGGGGCTGCCGCCATCGCTTGGCCCCGATGAAGAGGAGATCGGCAGGGACTCGCTTGTGGCACGGGCCCTCGCTACGCCACTCTTGTTCGAGCCAGGCTCCGCGTACGATTACAGCAACGTGGGCTACTCGCTGGCCGCGGCCATCGTTGAACACGCGTCCGGCAAGTCCTACGGCGATTTCATGCAGACGCTCTGGAAGCGCGCCGCACTGGTAAGCACGGGGCTTCACTCCATGGACGTGTCCGGATACGAAGTGGCGCGCTCGCACAACGAGGCCATGGGCTACCCGTCTCAAACCGACGTCCCCCGTGAGGCATGGCACCTCGTGGGCAACGGCGGGGTGCTGTCCACCCCGTGGGACCTGTACCACTGGTACCGATGGCTGCGGTCGGACAATGGCCAGTCAAAACAGGCACGAAAGGAAATGTTCACTCCCTGGATGAAGGAAGGGGAGATGAGCAGCCACTACGGATACGGTTGGGTGATTGATTCATCCCGCCTGCGTGGAGGTGAACTGATCTGGCACAATGGCGGCGCCATGCCGCACGGCTGGGGCTGCGCGCTATACCACTTCGTGGACGACAGCCTCGTGGTGGTGGTGTTCACGAATCGCACCATGCAGGGACGGCAGCCGATGGACTTCATAGCTCGCGGCCTGGCCCAACACTACTTCGACTCCACGCTGCCGTTGCCGCCTGTCGTGTCCGACAGTGTGACGCTCGATTCGACAGCGCTGTCCGGGACGTGGGATGTGCAGGAGGGGCTCTCGCTCGAACTGCGCGTTGAACGCGGGAAGCTGCGCGTGATCCCACGAGGGCAGGCTGCCGTGGAAGCGCTGTTTCCGTTTGGCGAACCTCAGGACCTGGCGGCCTACAACGATCGCACCGAAACTCTGATCCGTCTTGCGGCGCGCGGGCAGTTCGATTCGGCGGGGCAGTACATGGACATGCCACCGGGCGAAAGTGGCACAGGTTTCGTGAGCGGCTGGTGGAATGGGCTTTCGAGCCTGGGTGCCTTCCGCGACGTTGAGATCCTTGGCACACAGCCGGGCCAGGCAGCGCGCACACACGCGCGACTCTCGTTCGAACAGGGTGAACGCGCCGTTGGATTCTGGTGGGAGAGGGAAAAGTGCGTGGGGATCGGCCCGTCCCGCGATTTCTTCCTGGAGATGGTGCCGCAGGGCCCGGCCGCCTTTGCAAGCTACGATGTGGCCACCGGAGATGTGACCGTGGCAGAATTCGCCGGGGCGCGCGTGCTCCTCGACCGCGGCGGCAGCGTGCTCAAAGCCACGAAGAGAAAATGAAGGACATCGCAGTCAGCCATTAGAGTATTCAGGCGATCGTAGTCTGACGCAATTTCCGTCGATCCGCAGAGGCAACGCCACCGCTCCTCGGGGGCAGAACCGGGCGCGGCGCTCCGCATGCATACTTAGCGCTGGACAGGTGGTCGATTCCCGGTATATTTCCACAAGATACCCAATTCGGATCCCACACCGAATTCTCTTCATATATATCAGCGTCAAGCTGCATCGGGTTGGACATTTTTGACTGGAGTTGCCATGCCTGGTCTCGGCAAAGGGTCGCATTCTGCTTTCGGGTGGGTGACGGGTCGCCTGCCTGGACTCCTACTGCTTTTGGCCGTGGGGGCGCATCTCGACGTCGCCCCGGCTCGGGCGCAATCCGTCTCCGACTCGGATTTGATTGTAGTCGGCTCCGCCTGCACGCTGCCGCTCAACCAGCAGACGAACTTCACCGTCACCGTCTCGATCGACATGAAGACGCGCGCCGCGAGCTTCGTGATCCCACTCAAGTTTCCGGGCATCCCCGGGCTGCACGTCGACACGTCGGTGGGGGATCCGGAATCGCGGGGTGTGACGTTTCATGCGCTTGGCAGCCTCCCCCTGTGGGACGTCCGCAACACTCTGATCGATACGGCCGAGCAGACAATTCTCATTGGCATGGCCTCGTTTTCGGACGCCCTGGCTCCGCCAGCGGTCGGCCCGCTTCTGGACATACACTTCGTGATGCCCGCCCGGACGCAACCGGCCAAAATCACGCTCGACTCGATCAACATCTTTATCCCTCCGGGCCTGAACAACTTTCTCTCCTTCGCCGATGACGACGAACCCGTGAACGAATACACTCCGCAGTTCGTGCCCGGCATCATTGCGGTCGACTCCGACACCGACGGCGACGGTATTGTGGACACCTGCGACGTTTGTCCCAACGACCCGGACAACGACGTCGACGGCGATGGGTTCTGCGCCGAGGCGGACAATTGTCCCCTGGTGAACAATCCGCTGCAAACCAACGTCGACAACGATGGGCTGGGAGACGCGTGCGACAATTGCCCAAGCGTCTCCAACCCGCTTCAGGAGGACTTCGACCAGGACGGAACCGGCGATCTCTGTGACGTGTGTACCGATCAGGACGGCGACGGCTTCGGGGACCCGGGCTTTCCGCTCAACACCTGTCCGGACGACAACTGCCCGACCGTGTCCAATGCGCTGCAACAGGACGGTGACCTGGATGGTGTGGGCGATGCATGCGACAACTGTCCGGCGATCGCCAACTCCAGTCAGAACGACCTGGACTCAGACGACGTGGGGGACCTGTGCGACAACTGCCCGCTCCACGCCAATCCCGGGCAGGAGGATGAAGACAGCGACGGTAGCGGCAATGCCTGCGACGTCGACGAGCCTTTAATCTACGAAGTGACGTTCGACTACTCGGGCGCGCTGGCGCGGTGGGACCCGCAGGCCGATTCGCTTCTGCCCCTCGCGATTCTGGTGGTGGACCCGGCAGGCGACTCCATCGGGTTCCGAGATTCAGTGTTCGTCAACACCATCGGCGACGGGTCCAGCTACAGCTTCGACGATATCACGGGAGACGGAAGGGGCGACGTTCGCGTGACCATCCCCGATGCCGTTGTGGGGATCTACACCACCCGGCTGATCCCCAAGGCCGATGTACCAGGCAACGTCTCGTTTACCATGGCGACGCGCATCAACGGCAATCAACAGCTGGTTCCGGCGGGCTATGGTGCCGCCCCCGTGTCAGCCGTGGGAACCCCCCAGCTTCCTGCCGCCGTCACCTACGTCACAACGGCCACGCTGGCGGGCGACTGCAACGCCGACGAGAACTGGACATCGTCCGACCTCATCCGAATGGTGAACTACATCTTCAAAGGCGGGGAGAACTGCGAGGTGCCCGACCATGCCGATGTGAACTGCAGCGGTCAGGACACCTCCTCTGACATCATTCTCATGGTGAACTTCGTGTTCAAGAGCGGTCCGCCGCCCTGCTCGCAGCAAGCCGGCGGCTGATCCGTCGAGCGGGACCTTGAGAATAGAAATGGGCTAACAGAGAATTGGGGCCAGACCCGAATTTCAGAAGAATTCGGGTCTGACCCCAATTCTTTGAGATTGCGCTGGCTTCCCGGTCAGTTTTTCAGAGTGGCGGCGACGTACTTCCGGATCGCCTCACGCGTGTCGGGATGAATCCAGCCCGCCAGCACCTGCTCCCCGAACTGCCGATTGAGGTTCTCGATGCGATCGACGATCGGCTGCCTGAGCATCGTCTTGGTGAGGCTGAACGCCTGAGGTTGCAACCCAGCCAGTCGTCTCGCCTCCGCCAGTGCGGTCTCCATCAGTCGATCGGAACTCACTGTGCCGTGCACCAGCCCGTGCGCCGACGCCACGTCGGGTGAGTAGATCTTCTCGCCGCTGGTGAGCTCCTGCACGTAGCGATCGGGGGCCGCGAAGCGCAGCACTTCGAGCGCCGACGGAGGGAAGGGCACTCCCACGTGCAGCTCGGGCACTCCGATCTTGAACGGACCGTCCGCCATGAGCCGGTAGTCTGCCGTGCACGCAAGCACGCATCCGCCGGCGATGGCATGGCCGTTGATCGCGGCCACCAGGGGTCGCGGAAATCCGAATAGACCCAGCAGCACCCGGTCGAGCGCGGGAAGAAACCTGCGCGTGTAGTCGGCGCCCTCGTCGCTCAATCGCTTCAGATCCACTCCGGCGGAGAAGATTTTGCCGGTGCTCGTCAGCACCACGGCACGGGAGTTGTCTCTGAGCCGGTCGAACTCGGTCGCCAAAGCATCGCAGAATTCCACGTCGAGCGCGTTGGCTTTGCCGTGCACCATCCGCAAAACCGCTATTCCATCCTGATGCGTGACGTCGATCATCGCCGATCCCTCTAAACCGAGGCGCCCACTATCGTGGGCGCAGTT
>DAIOGN010000028.1:0-1020 GCA_036745245.1 Candidatus Zixiibacteriota bacterium | reverse complement strand
CGCAGAATTCCACGTCGAGCGCGTTGGCCTTGCCATGGCTTAACGTCACAACCGCGATGCCGTCTTGAATCTCAGTTTGGAAATAGCTCATTTTCATTCCTTTGCGGCGGCCTTGCCATTGAGCGAGGAGTAGAACACGCCGGCCAGTACCAGCAGCGCACCTACAGCGCTCCACACACCGAAGGGTTCATTCAAATAGGGAACGGCCAGCGCGGTGGTGGCCAAAGGCTCCAGGTAGAGAAACACACCGGCCTTCGCGGCCCCCAGCCTGGCCACTCCGGTGAGCCACAGCCAGTGTCCCAACCCCATTCCCAGGAAACCCAGGAAGAGTAGAGCCACAATGGCCTCGCCGGAAAGCGACATGTACACGTGCAGATCGGACGTGAAAAGTACCCAGGTGCCGAGAGTCAGGAGACATGGCACCAGCATCGCGGCGGTCACGACCATCGGCGGATGGGCACGTGAAAGATCGCGCGTGGCAATGGTGTACAGCGCCCAGGTGAAAGCGCTGCCCAGGGCCAGCCAGTCGCCCGTGGACGAGAGCCAGTCCAGGTCGGTCACCCGTCCTCTGGACACCAAGAGCACCACACCCGCAAACGCCACCACAATGCCCACCCAGGTGTTTCGCCCCGGGTGTTCGCGAAGGATCAAGGCGGCCAGCACAGCCATGGCCAAAGGCGATATGGCGATCAGCCAGGCGGTGTTGGTGGCCGACGTCATCGTGAGACCGATGTTCTGAACGAGAAAGTGCACGAGGAACAGGGCGGCTGCGAGAACTGCAGCTGGAACAAGCTTGCGCTCGATCTTCAACCGTTGGCCCGAGAGGCGCAGAAGCAGCCACATCAGAGGCGCAGCCATGACAAAGCGCGCTGCCAAAAGCTCCGCGGGCGAAAGAAACTGCAGGCAAATCCGGGTGGCGACGAAGGTCCAGCCCCAGATGATGACGCAGAGAAGGAGGTAGATTCGGGCGACCATGCGGGAAAGTACAAGAGCGCACGGACCTGACCAAGACCAAAGTGT
>DAIOGN010000027.1:26205-30079 GCA_036745245.1 Candidatus Zixiibacteriota bacterium | reverse complement strand
GGACCCAGGTGATGAGCGCCACGATGGCGAACGCCGGCAGGTTCATCACGATCGAGAGCGACTGCGACTTCTGCCAGTACCAGGTGTAGAAGTCGTCTTCGCTTGAGTTGAGCACGAGGTTTTGTTCCGAGACGGCACGCGCTACACCCTGCCCCACCTGCGGATCGGCTCCGGGAGGCGCATTGCGTGTGCCCAGGCGCAGGGGGGAACCGGCAAACGATCCGTCGGACGCCAGCCAGAACACCACGTCGCGCGTGTACGGGTTGATTCGGTACACCGCGTCCGAGTCGTTGTTCTCCCAGCGATTGGGTGCCTGGCCGAAAAAGTAAATGACGTCGCCCGCATCGAACGACCCGTCGGACTCACCGGTGATCTCGATGGGCACTTCGCGCAGCACGGGACGCGGCGTGTTGCTGGGAACCGGAAGGATGCGACCGCCCGCGTAGAACAGCCGGAACAGGCGAGGATCTCCGCCCACGGGGAATCCGGCCGCGGCCAGTTCGGAGTGAGTGAGCCGGTGCGGCCCGTCGGTCTGCACGGCGACTTTGAACCAGTCGGCGCCGCCGGCCCAGGGATTGAACAGGGCCGCGCGCGTTGCCGTGGCGGCGAAGCCTTGCGCCTGATCCCAGTTGAGGAGGGTGCGCTCGTACACCGGATCGAAGACGGCGTTGCGGGGAAGTGACTGTCCGCGGGCGGCACCGCTCCAGCGCACGGAGACGTTGACCGCGTCGGTGCGTGAGAGCCGCCCGTTGGCTGAGCGCACCGGCGCCAGCCAGATGCGCACGAGCCGAAGGTCGCGTGAACGGAACGGTCCGTCCCAGCGCACCAGAGGCGGAGCAGCAGGGCGCGCGGCCGCGGCCGTCGGAGCCGGTCCGCGCAAGGCGGCGCCGCGTTGCGATGCAGTTTGCCAGCCTGCAGGCTCGGCCGTAATCGTGATGTCGCCGTCGGGCGGAACCGCCACCAGCACGGAGCGCTGTGGAATAGCGAGCGCGCCGGGCTCGGTTGAGAATTGGGCATCGGCGAACGAGACTACGTCACCGTCGGCGAAACCTGTATCGAGCGACCACGCGCGGGGGGTGAACGTGAACTCTATGCCCGAGGCATCGGCGCGTTGCAGCTGAATGTCGGGAGTGTTGAGACCGGCGGCCTGTGCGTTGGACAGGGCGAGCAAGAGGAGGGCGAGCGCGAGAAGCAGCGCCGTACCCAGTACAAATAAAAAACCGGACTTCGATGCCCGGTGCGTGAACTCACGCACGGAGCGACCCAACTCGTCTTTGCTAACGGTACACCCGAATGGCTATGGCGCTCTAGGCGCCGTGGTCGATTCAGTACAGCTGTTTTGAAACCGTTAGCAAAGAAGGTCGATAGGGGTCTCCGTGGTATTTTAGTCTGCTCTATTCTATGCGGCAATGTACGACCGGGTCCAGAAACGTCAAGCGATTTGTAGGGGACAACTTGACCTAAATCTGCACAGGTTAAAGGGTTGGGCGAATTCGGGGTCGATCCTGAGAACTTCGGGGGGAAACACTGAGAGAACCAGGGGGCAGGCCAGACTGCCCCGCTAACCTCAAGGCGAGGGTGAAGTTGGAGATGTGGTCGGACGTCCGGGCGGGTGCCTACGCCCCCACCGGCACGCTGACGTCGGCACACTCACGCAGCCTGGCGGTGAAGTGCCGGAGGGCCGGGGCCTGGTAGGTGATTTCGAAACCCCGGATCCTGTCGCGATAGCTCATCACGCGCCGGAACACGTCGGCCACGTAGTCGAGGTGCGACTGCGTGTACACGCGCCGCGGGATGGCCAGACGCACCAGCTCGAGCAAAGGCGAACCTTCGCCCTCTCCGAACATGAGCGTGCCCAGTTCTACTGCCCGCACGCCACCTTCGCGATACAGCGCCACCACAAGGGCATGTCCGGGAAACTGGTGACGCGGAATGTGTGGCAGCATGCGCCCGGCGTCGATGCATACCGCATGGCCTCCCCACGGGCGCACCGTGGGCACGCCGGCTTCGTGTAACGCCTGACCCAGATAGCGCACCTGTTCCACGCGGTGGCCGAGAAACTCGAAGTTCAGCACCTCTTCCAGACCCGCGGCAGCCGCTTCCAGATCGCGCCCCGACAGGCCGCCGTAGGTCGTGAATCCTTCGTAGAGGATCTGCAGATTGCGCGCCTTCTGGGCCACTTCGGACGACTTGAGCGTGATCACGCCGCCCATGTTCGCCAGGCCGTCTTTCTTCAACGACACCACGGCGCCGTCGCCGTATGAGAACAGCTCATGCGCAATGTCGAGCAGCGACTTCTCGGCGTACGCCTCTTCCCTGACCTTGATGAAATAGCAGTTCTCCGCAAAGCGGGCGGCGTCGAAGATCACGGGCTTGCCGAAGCGGTCGGCCACCTGCCGCACCGCCTTGATGTTGGCCATGGATACAGGCTGGCCGCCCACGGAATTGTTGGTGATGGTGATGATGACAAACGGTACCCTGGCCCCGTCTTTGGCGAGGAGCCGTTCCAGCCCCGGCACGTCGAAGTTGCCCTTGAACGGCTGCACGGCATCGATGTCGCCCGCCTCCCGCACCGGCAGATCCACGGCCACCCCTCCCCGAGCTTCAACGTTGGCGCGCGTAGTGTCGAAGTGGGTATTGGCGGGCACGATCATCCCGCGTTCCACCACCGCTCCAAACAGCACGTGCTCGGCGGCACGCCCCTGGTGCACGGCGATGACTTCCGGATAGCCGAAGATCGACTTTACCGCCGACTGAAACCGCACGTAGCTGCGGCTGCCGGCGTAGGATTCGTCAGCCTGCACGATGCCGGCCCACTGCGTTTGCGATTGTGAGCCCGTGCCCGAATCCGTGAGCAGATCGATGTACACATCCTTGGCGAGGATCTGAAACAGATTGAAGTGCGCGAGGAGCAGGCGCTCTTCGCGCAGTTCGGGCGGCAGGAGATGAATGGGTTCGACGATCTTGATCTTATACGGTTCCGGTTGCACGAAGGGCCCCCTTCCGGGCGGCGTCGGACGCCGTCCGTTCCAGATGGAAACGCGCCACAATATGGCCGGTGACAATGTCTCGATGGTTCTTCACGGGGGGGCGCGCCCACGCGGCCAGGGGCGTTCCCTCCGGGTTCGGTAGCACGTCCAGTTGCTTGAGCACTTCAACCACCAATGGCACCAGGGCCCGCGTGCCGCCCCCGGCCACCTTTACGGCGATGCCAAATCCAAGGCTTTTCACGCCCACGCCCTTCACCGCTTCGCCGCCCACCTTCGACACCCAGTCGCCGCGCCCCGCTTCCATGATGGCCAGATCGCCGCGACCCAGTCCCGACACCAGTCGTGGATGCGATGTCATGGCAGCGAAGATCCGAGCCGGTGAATCGCCGTACACAGAGTCGGGCTCGGGTGACGCCAGGCGGGCAAACGCCCTCGCCAGCCCCGACAAAGGCAACGCGTAGTTCGGCGCGGAGCAGCCATCGGTGCCGGTGCGCAATTCGGATTCCGGCACGCCCGTGAAGTGCGACGTGCTTTTCCTGATCTCCACTTGAAGCGGGTGATCGCTTTCGAGATAATTCTGATGCGGGATCCCGAGCAGCTTGCAGTAAGCGAGCATGCCCGCGTGTTTTCCCGAACAGTTGTTGTACACCGGCGAAAAGTCTGCTTTGCCCACCACGCGCTGGCCGGAATCGGTGATGTGGTTGGGCACGTGGCTGCCGCACTGGAGGTCGGTTTCTTTATGCCCGATCTTGCCCAGAATCGACCGCACCGCCTCCACGTGGACGTCTTCCCCGTTGTGGCTGGCACACATCACGGCCAGTTCCGGCTGGGTGAACCCCATCTTCTCGGGGCCCCCACGCGATACGAACGGCATGGCCTGAAAG
>DAIOGN010000027.1:24659-26195 GCA_036745245.1 Candidatus Zixiibacteriota bacterium | reverse complement strand
TGAAAGGGCTTCAGCGAAGAGCGAGTGAAGGTGACCACGTGGGGATTCCCCGCCTCGGCCAGCACGCGGCCCCGGGAATCGACCACGGCCACGGCGCCGAAATGCACGCTTTCCGTGGTGTCCCCGCGGGTCACTTCAACGAGCGATATGTAATCAGCCATCCGGGAAAAGGTAGCGCCCCCAGCGCCGAAAGTCAAAATCGAAAGGGCGAATCAGGGCTTCGCCGTTTTACGCAGCGAAGCGAGAATCGACACCAGAAGCACCAGGCCCACCACGCCGAGCGACAGCCCGATGGGGATGTGGAAGAGGTCGGCCAGCACCATTTTCACGCCCACGAACATGAGCACGATGGCCAGGCCGATATGCAGATACACGAAGCGTTGCATCACGCCCTGAAGCAGGAAGAACATGGAGCGCAGCCCCAGGATGGCGAAGATGTTCGACGTGTACACGATGAGCGGATCGCGCGTGATCGCGAAGATCGCGGGGATGGAGTCGAGGGCGAACACCACGTCGGTGGTTTCGATCATCACCAGCACGGCCAATAGCGGCGTGGCGAGTTTCTTGCCGGCTTCCGTAATGAAGAACCTCGACCCGTGGTACTCCTTGGTCATGCGCATGTACTTGCTGACGAACCGGAGCACGGGATTGCGCTCGGGATGAAGTTCGCCCTCGGTGTGCTTGAGCATCTTGTACCCGGTGTAGATGAGAAAGGCGCCGAATACGTAGATCAGCCAGTGGAACTGCCGCAGGAGCAACACGCCGGCGAAGATCATGATGGCGCGCATGATGAGCGCGCCCAGGACACCCCAGAACAACACGCGATGCCGCACCGGCGTGGGCACGGCAAAGTATTTCAGGATGACCAGGAAGACGAAAATGTTGTCCACCGACAGGGACAGTTCGATCAGGTAGCCGGTGGTAAACTCCAGCGCCCGCGTCTTGCCGATTTCGAAGAAGAGGAAGAGGTTGAAGGCGAACGCCAGAGCGACCCACACCGAGGTCCAGACGGCCGCTTCCTTGAGCGACACATCATGGGCCTTGCGGTTGAACACCCCCAGATCGATGGCCAGCATGACCAGTACGAAGAGGTTGAACCCGACCCACCAGGCCGCCGATCCGAACGAGAAGTCCATCGGGCGCCGAAGCTATTGGCCCCGGCCCCTGCGCGCAAAGGCAATCGAGCGGGCGCCCTGGCGCTACCTCGGAAACAGCAGGCGCGACACCTCAGGGTGTCGCCTGAGCGTATCGGCGATCGCTGAGCTGTCTCCGCCGCTGTCCAGCGCACTCTGATACGCCCGGGCGGCCCCGTCGAGGTCGCCCGCATCGAAGTACGACAGCCCCAGTTCGAGAAGTATGGGCAAAGAATGCGGTCGCATGCCATCCGCCTGCACGAGCACGGCGATGGCGCTCTCCGGCTGCCTCGACGCCAGGTGGATTCGGCCGAGGTTGAGCCAGGCGTCGGGATTCAGCGGATCGGCAGCGAGTGCCTCCCGGGTGAGACCGCGTGACTCTTCGAGCCTGCCCTCCTTGTAC
>DAIOGN010000027.1:0-24649 GCA_036745245.1 Candidatus Zixiibacteriota bacterium | reverse complement strand
ACGAGAGCCAGGCCCGTTGCAGAATCCGTTCCCCCGGATAGAGTGTGTGCCGCACGTCGCGCACCGAATCTGCGGCGGCCGCCTCGCCCTTTGCCTGGTAGTAGCGCTCGAGCAGGTACCAGCCGTGACGATTCTTCAACACATCAAGGTCGGCGTACTGTCGGAACAACCGGATCCCAAGGTCGGGAATGTGCTGAATGTAGGCCCTCTCGAGTAAGGCCACCGTGTTGATCGACACGGCCACAGCCACTCCCGCCAATAACCACCGCGCCGTGGTGCCCCGCAGGATGCGGTAGAGGAGCAGGAATTGCAGCGGCAGACCTGCGAAGCAGAACAGGTCCCAGTCACGTGGCATGCCCAGCTTGGCTTCGAACACCACGACCGTGGCCAGGCAACACAGGCCGGCGATGCACAGAAACGACGTCGAGCGACGCCCTTCGCGCCAATCGACTCCAGGCGCAAATTGCAGAACCAGGAGGAGCCCCCCCGACGGCAGGAGCATCGCGAGCAGATTGACCAGGTCGAGCAGATGAGGGATCGAGCCAAGCGAGTATCCCTCGACGCTGATGGGGCTTGATGCCAGAGGCACCACGGCCAGCCGCAGGAACCGTGAATGATCGAGGACCTTATAGACGGTGAAGGCTGAGATCGCGATCAGAGTTGAAAACGTCACGAGCACGCGAACGGGTCGGGCGGCCACCCAGCGCCACGCCCGGGAATCGCGCAGCCCAACCCACAGCACAGCCGGCAGAAGGCACAGTCCCAGGGCGTGCATGAACACAGCCGCCGCGAAGGCAACGTACACCCAGATCACGCTCAACCGGCCTTCGGAGGCGAGCAGTCCGAAGTAGCAGAACGCCGCCACGCAGAGTCCAAACCAGGCGTAATTTTCCACATACGCGAAGTGCATGAGGGCCCAGCCGCCTGTCATCGTGCCGGTCGCAAGCAGGAAAGCCCGGGCCGTGCGGCCAAACAGCCGGATCGCCACTGCAATTGCGAGACATGAGTGCAACAGCCCCGCCGCGATGGAAAGTGCGCGGTAGGATGCGAGTGCCGCCACATCGCTGGTGCCGGGCCATACGCTCGCGACCGCCCGATGGAGCATGATTTCGCCGAAGCTCTGTGGACGAAGTGTGAGTGATCCCGAAGCGAACTCATCCAGAATCAGATAGCCGTCGCCGAGGAAATATGTCTGCGCGCGCAGAAGCCAGTACAGGCCGCCGAGTACGAGTGCACAGGAGATCGCGGCCCGGAGCCAGAGGGATCGTTCGCGAATTGGTGTGGGTGGCTCAGGCGCGGATCTGCTGGCCCACATTCCCACCGCGACGAGCGTGACCGCTCCTGCCGCTAGCGAGAGTGCTCCGGGGTTGACGCTCCAGAACGAGAGTCCCCACAGACGGGCGCCGGGCCACGTTGAAGCCACTCCCCAGGCGACCATCGTCCCGAAGAATGCGACCCAGGCAGCGAGTCTCCCCACGTGGTTCGTTACTTCAGGAACAGGAGCCGCGAAGTGCGGTCCTCACCGAGTGCTTCCAGCTTGAGAAAGTAGACGCCGCTGGCCATGAGATGGCCGTCCTGATCGGTCCCCAACCAGGTGACCGTGTGCCTGCCGGACGAAAAGGGACCGTTGGCCAGCGTGCGGATGCGCCTGCCCAGCGCGTCGAAAACGCACAGCCTCACGGGCCCGGGGGAGTCCAGCGTAAACGAAATCGTCGTGGACGCGTTGAAGGGGTTTGGAGCGTGACTCAACTCAAGCCCCGTGTGCGGACGCGCGGACTCTTCCTGAGTTTCTGTGCTCGAGATCACTACGGAGCGTGACCAGGGGCCCGCGATTCCATCCGTGTTCACGGCGCGCAGGCGGAACTGATACCAGTGAAAATGCACGAGATTCTGATTGTTGAACACATACGTGGAATGCGATCCGGGCACGACGAACAGGCCGCAGTACACCTCTTTCGAAGACGAGCACGGGTCGCCCGTCACGTCGAGTTCATAGTGGTCCAGGTTGGTCTCGGAATTGGGGATCCAATACAACTCCACCGACCAGCTGAACTGGGACCTGGGGTAGGCGGAAAAGCCCTGTGGCGCTGCGGGAGGATCGGATGTCGGATCGGACGCGGGCGAGTCCTGGGCCTGCGCCAACATCAGGACCGCCAGTGTCGCAAGGGCGGTCCGAAGGAGGGAGTTCACACGTCTAAGATAATTCCTGAAATGTCCATTGCGCCACCCACCGCTTGGCTCTGTGAAAACTGTCGTAACTCGTTGCCCAATCACAGAATCGGCGCTTTGGTCTTGACCTTTGGGCCCTTCTGCTCGTAAAATATGCGGTCCGGCCGGTTGCAACTTCGGCCGGCCGGATTATCAGGAATCACACCATTGCATCATAAACGACGCGCCGGGTATGAAGAGGGCTCTCTGCCCTATGGACGCATCTGCGTCAAGCTGGGGCTCACTCCCAACATCCTCACCGCCATGTCTTTGAGTCTGGCGGCAGGAGCGGGCGTGCTCTACTGGCAACGCTGGTGGTTTTTGGGCATTCTCGCCATGTTGCTCTCTGCGTTCACCGACATGCTCGACGGCGCCACGGCCCGCGCGTCCAATTCGGGCACGCGCTTCGGCAGCGTGCTCGACCGCGTCTCCGATCGCTTCGGGGAATTTTTCATCCTCATGGGAATCCTGCTCTCCGGCGTGGTGGCACCGGCATGGGTACTCTTCGCTCAATTTGGAGTGCTCATCGCCTCGTACACGCGCTCGGCCGCCGAATCGGTGGGCGGACTCAAAACCGCCGCCGTGGGCGTGGCCGGCCGCCTCGAGAAGTTTGTGCTTCTCATCGCGGGCGCGACGGGCGAATGGCTTCTTCCCGGATATTCGCTCATGACGTACGGCGTGATCATCGTGGGAGGCGTGTCGATGACCACCGCGCTTCAGCGACTGAGGTATACGTATCGACAAACGCATTCGGAGGACGGGCAGTGATTTACGCTTTCGGCAACCCGGTGTACGACGAAATCACCACGCCGCGCGCATCTACCGACGGGCGTGTGCTGTCGGGTTGCTCCACCAATTTCGCCCTGGCGCTCTCCCGGCTGGGTGAGCAGGTCACCCTCGTGGGCACGATCGGCCGCGACTACCGCGACGCCTTCGAGCGCGATTTGAAGAAGGCCGGCATCGCCTTTGTCGTGGACGACGCCCCCGAAACCGGGGGGTTCCGCCTGAATTACTACGACGACAAAGGCAACCGCACGCTGGACGTTCTGGGACGGGCTTCGGCCATCGAGACCATCCCGGCCGGGGTGCGCGACGCCCGCGCAGTTCTCGTGGGTCCCATACTCGGGGAGACCGGCTTCGATTTCATCCGCCGGCTGAAGCAGGCCACGCGGGGCGCGTTCATGCTCGATCCACAGGGGATGCTGCGCCGCGAGAACGGCGACGCCATAGAACATGTGAAGACCAAAGGCATCGAAGAGATCGTGGGGCTGTTCGACATCGTGAAGCCCAACGAGCTTGAATGCAAAGTGCTCACCGGCATCGATCCGCGAGTGGACGCGGAAACGCCGGCGCGCATGATTCACTCCTGGGGACCGCGAATTGTGGTCATCACCCTCGCCGAAGAGGGCGCGGTGGTGTACGACGGCGAATCGTTCACGCGCATCCCGGCCTATCCGGCCGACTGCGTGGACGCCACCGGAGCGGGCGACACCTTTGCAGCGGGCTTCATGTACGGCCACCTGCGCGGGCTGCCGCCCGAAACCTGCGCGCTGTGGGGCACGGCCACGGCGAGCATCATGATCGAACACGTGGGTCCCGACTTTCCCATGACCCGCGACTCCGTGCACAAACGAGTCAACCAGCTGGCGGCCGCGCAGGGCGTGGCCGCTTCGTAAGAATATAAGGGAGCTACCTCATGGCTAAGAAAGTACGCGTAGGCATCATCGGCGTGGGTAATTGCGCCTCGTCGTTTGTGCAGGGCGTTCATTTCTACAAGAACGCCAAGGACACCGACCAGGTGCCCGGGCTCATGCACGTCAATCTCGGAGGCTACCACATCTCCGACATCGAGTTCTCCTGCGCCATCGACATCGACAAGAACAAGGTGGGCAAGGATCTGAGCGAGGCCATCTTCACGTCACCCAACAACACCTACCGCTTCGCCAAGGTGCCGAAGGTCGGCGTGCGGGTGGAGCGTGGCATGACGCACGATGGCCTGGGCTACTACCTGTCGCAGATCATCGAAAAGGCGCCGGGAGACACGGTGGACATCGTGAAGCTCCTGCGCGACACGCGCACCGACGTGGTGGTGAGCTACCTGCCCGTGGGCTCCGAAGAGGCCACCAAGTGGTACGTGGAACAGATCCTCGAGGCCGGCTGCGGCTTCGTGAATTGCATCCCGGTGTTCATCGCCAAGGAAGAGTACTGGCGTAAGCGGTTCGAGAAGGCGGGCGTGCCCGTGATCGGCGACGACATCAAGTCGCAGGTGGGCGCCACCATCGCGCATCGCGTGCTCACGCGTCTCTTCCACGAGCGCGGCGTAAAGCTCGAGCGCACCAGCCAGCTCAACGTGGGCGGCAACACCGACTTCCTCAACATGCTCGAACGCTCGCGTCTCGAGTCGAAGAAGATCTCCAAGACCAACGCGGTGACCAGTCAGCTTCCCTACGACATGGGCAAGGGCAACTGCCACATCGGCCCGTCCGACTACGTGGAGTGGCTCACCGACCGCAAGTGGGCCTACATCCGCATGGAAGGCACCACGTTTGGCAACGTACCTCTCAATATTGAATTGAAGCTTGAAGTGTGGGACTCCCCCAACTCGGCGGGCGTGGTGATCGACGCCGTGCGCTGCTGCAAGCTGGGCCTCGACAACGGACTTTCGGGCGCGCTCATCGGTCCGTCGTCGTACTTCAAGAAGTCGCCGCCGGTGCAGTACACCGACGAGGAAGCGCGGCGTCTCACCGAGGAGTTCATCGCCACCTACGGCGGCAAGACGGCGGCACGCCGCGCAGGCGAGCCGAGGGTGAAGGCCGCGTCCAACGGATCCGACGGGGCGGGCAAGCTCACGCTCGCGCGCGCCGCGGAAACGACGCGCACCAAGTCGCGCGTGACCAAGTTC
Source organism: Candidatus Zixiibacteriota bacterium (assembly GCA_036745245.1). Classification (GTDB taxonomy): domain Bacteria; phylum Zixibacteria; class MSB-5A5; order JAUVRN01; family JAUVRN01; genus DAIOGN01. Next base: position 19,539 of record DAIOGN010000027.1, on the reverse strand, counting down.
ACCCGCGCCACCGACAAGAAGACCCGGCGCACCACCACCACACGCAAGCCCGCCCGCGCCTGACAGGGCGCGGGCCTGAGGGGCCGGGTGCATGAGGCCCCTGCCGTCAGGGCGGCGCCGAAGCCACATGCGCAAGCACAAGGGGGTCCTGCTGACGGTGGAGGGCGTGGACGGGTCCGGCAAGTCCACGCAGATTCGCAACATCGGCCTTCTGCTCCGGCGGGAAGGCTACACCGTGACCCTGGTGCGCGAGCCCGGGGGCACGGACCTGTCCGAGCGCATCCGCAAGTGGCTCCTGACGCCGGGCCGGCAGCCGGTGTTCCCTCCCTCCGAGTTGTTTCTGTATCTGGCGGCGCGCGGTCAGGTGTTCGTGGAGGTGATCCGACCAGCGCTCGAGCGAGGCGAGGTGGTACTGTGCGACCGCTTCACCGACAGCACGCTGGCGTATCAGGGCTACGGCCGGGGACTCCCGGTGGCCTGGCTGCGCAAACTCAACGATCTCTGCACCGACTCCCGCAGGCCCGATCTCACCCTGTTTCTGGATGTGCCCGTGGCTCTCTCGGCCGCCCGGCGGGGACGCCGTCCGGATCGCATCGAAAGCGAGAAAACTCGCTTCTTCGAGCGCGTGCGCGAAGGCTACCGCGCGATCGCGCGCGCTGAGCCCAGGCGCTTCATCCGGATCGACGCGCGCGGCAACCGTGACGTGGTGTTCGGGCGGATTCGTTCGGCACTCGTGCGGGCCTTGAAGCTGCCCACGTGATGCGCACGCTCGCCTACGCCACACTGCTTCTGCTGGTCCTGGTGGGAGCGGTGATGCTCTTGTCGGGCGACCCTTTGCACAGGGCGCTGGTGGAGCTGTCCACGGCGAGTGCGCTGGTGCAGTCCCGGTCCGCGATTGTGGTTCCGGCGGACGAACTCAAGGAGAGTGGAGCGCTGGGCATGGTCTCCGTGCTCGACGACTACTCCACGTGGCACGACCGCCAAAGCGACACGCTCATTCGGCGCGAGGCGTCGGGACACTACGGCGGCTTCGGCATCGAGATTGTGAAGTACGGCGACACCACTCTCATCTGGCAGGTGTTTCCCGAGAGCCCCGCGCAGGCCTCCGGGTTGAGGATGGGCGACCGCCTCGTGCGCGCCGAAGCGGTGTCGTTGGTCGCCATCGGCCTCGATTCGGTGCACCGGGTGCTGCAATCCCTGCCGGGTCGGGAGGTGGAGCTGGCCGTGCTGCGACCGGGCCAAACCGAACTGTTGCCTCTGCGCTGCGAGCGCGACCTCATCGAAGTGGGAACGGTGCGCGCCTGGTCGGTGAAGGACGGCACGGCCTATCTCACGGTGGAAGCGTTCAACGGCGAAACGTCGGAGGCGTTGCGGCGCGCACTCGACACGTTGTCCCGGGCCGGGGCCTCTCGGTTCATACTCGATCTGCGCAGCAATCCCGGCGGCCTCCTGCAGGCGGCCGTGGAGTGTGCGGAGCTGTTCATGGCGACGTCCGGAACCGTGGGGAGCGTCTCGGAAGCCGGGCCCACCGAAACCATCACGGCCGACCCGGGCCCCTTCCCAACGCAGCCGCTGGTGATCCTGGTGGACGGATTCTCGGCGTCGGGATCGGAGCTTCTGGCAGGCTGTTTACAGGATTGGGATCGCGCGGTGCTGGTGGGCCGGCCCACCTACGGCAAAGGGTTCATTCAGAATCTGTTCCCGCTGTTCGACGAATCCTCCCTGCGGCTCACGATCGGCCGCTATCGCACACCCGCGGGGCGCACGTTTTATAAACCCGATTCCACGCGTGTTCCCGATTCCACACGGTACAAGTCGCTGGTTTCGGGGCGCACGATTGTAGGTGGCGGACAGATTTTCCCCGACCTCGAGGCCCTGGAGATGAACTGCCCGGACCACCTGCATGGCTGGGCCCACTCGCGCGGTTTGTTCGATTACGCGGTGGAGCTGCTCGGGTACGCCTCCCTTCCGCCGCTCGACACTCCCGTGCTCGACGCCTTCTGGGGCAGCCCGCACGACGACTACGACGACGGGCTCTCTGTTGAATTCGGAAAGCTCGCTCCCACGCGGTTGTCGGGTGACCCCGCGTGGCAGAAGGAACTCGGGCGCGTGCGCGAACTCGAACGCGCCTTCGATCGCGAGGCGGCCTCCGGCTGTCTCCTGTACGTGCTGGCGCGCCATCTTGCGCGCGGCGAGGCGCACGTGGACTTCCTCGCGCAGCCGCTTCTGGGGCTCGACCCTGCGCTGGAAGAGGCCATGCACGTGCTCTCCACGCCAGGACGCTACGAGCGGATCCTCCAGGGGAATGACTCCTCCGCCCAGCACGCACGCATGGAGCGCAATTGATCCTCGAACCGCTGGCTCTGGCACTGGTCGCGGGCTTCTTCGGATCGCTCGTGGGACTCGGCGGTGGCATCGTGATCGTGCCCGCCCTGGCGCTGGTCCTGGGGTTCCCCATGACCACAGCCATTCCCGCCGGGCAGGTGGCTGTGGTGGCCACAGCCCTGGGCGGTACGGGTCGGTATCTTCGCGAGGGACACGGCGACATCATGCTGGCGGTGCGCGCGGCCAGCGTCACCGTGCTGGGCGCGGTGGTGGGCGCACGCGTGGGCGTGCTCATTCCCGAACGCGTGCTGGAGCTGGGGTTTGCCGCAGTGATTTTCGTGGTGGGTGTGAACATGTTCCGCCAGAAGGCAGACGTTCCGGTGGACGGCCCTCCCCGTGTGGCGCATGCAGGCGGATTGCTGCTCCTCGGGGGCCTTCTGGCCGGAATGCTGGGCGTGGGCGGCGGGATTCTGAACGTGCCGGCGATCCGCCTGTGGCTTAAACGGACGCTGCCGGCCGCTGTGGCCACCAGTTCCATGATTGTGGCGTTCACGGGATCGGCCGGCGCGGCCGTGTACGTTGGCGCGGGACTCATGGACTGGCGCCTGGCCACGGCCTGCATCACAGGAGCCTTCGTGGGCGGCAATCTGGGTGCGCGAGTGGGCTCGCGACTCAAGCGCTCGACTTTGCAATGGGTGTTTCTGGTGGTGATCCTCTATGTGGGAGTGGAGATGACTGTGCGCGGCCTCGACCTTCCGTGGTGGCGATGAATTTCGCCACACTTTCGCGCGTTTGGACAGGGACCGGCATTGTAATTGTGGCCGGAATGTGGGTGGCCGTCCTGTGGGCGCCGGCATGGCTCGATCGCCTGGGCTGGGTGTTCCTGGCCACGCCGATCGCGCTGGCCACGCTCACCGTATGGCGGCACACGGAACGAGACCGGCTCACCATGCTTTGCCTGGGCCTGCTCATTCTGCTATTCTTGATCGCATGGTACGTATGACGATGTGTGGCGTCGCGGAAGGCTTGCGCCTCCCGTGAACGCCGTCATCATGGCCGGCGGCTTCGGCACCCGACTGCGACCGCTCACGGCCTCGATCCCGAAGCCCATGGTGCCCGTGGGCGACAAGCCGCTCATGCAGCACGTGGTGGAACATCTGGCGAAGCACGGCTTCACACAGCAGAACGCCCTCTTGTTCTTCCAGCCCGAAGTGATCCGCGACTATTTTCAGGACGGGTCGGCCTTCGGCGTACAGATGAAGTATCGGCGATCCGACGCCGACTACGGCACGGCCGGCTCGGTTCGCAACGCGCTCGATGTGCTCGACGAGCGCGTGGTCATCGTGTCGGGCGACGTGCTCACCGACATCGATCTGTCCGCGGCGGTGACGTTTCACCGGGAGCGCGGCGCGGCCGTCACCATGGTGCTGGTGCGCGTGCCCAATCCCACCGAGTTCGGCGTGGTGATCACGGCAGAAGATGGCCGCATCGAGCGCTTCCTCGAAAAACCAGCCTGGGGCCAGGTGATTTCCGACACCATCAACACGGGCATGTACATTGTAGAGCGCGACGTGATCGCTCGCCTCCCCGAGAAAGAGTTTGTGGACTTTTCGGGCGACTTGTTCCCGCGACTTTTGTCGGAGAAGGCGCCCCTGTACGGTCACATCGCATCGGGATACTGGCGCGACGTGGGCAGCCCCGACGCGTATCGCCAGGTGCACGACGACCTCTTCGGGGACCTGGTGAAACTGAATCTCCCGGGCGAGCGCCGCGAACACGCGAATGCCCGCCTGTACGCGCATGCCGACTCGTACATCGCCGACGACGCGGAGCTGGCCGGACTGGTGGTGGTGGGCAAAGGGTCGCGCATCGAAGCCGGCGCGAGAGTGGTGGACTCGATCGTGGGCGGCGGGTCGGTGGTGGGTTCGGAAGCCCGGATCCTCAAGTCGGTGCTGTGGGGCGGCGTAAGCGTGGGCGCAGGCTCCCAGTTGCGCCGGGCCATCGTGTGTGCATTCGCCCAGATCGGCGCCGGCTGTCAGATCGGTGAACAGGCCGTGATCTCCGAGCGCGTGATTCTTGGGCGCAACGTGGACGTGCGCCCCAACGTGCGCATCTGGCCCGGCAAGTCGGTGGAGGAAGGCGCCACCGTGTCCGATTCGCTGGTGTGGGGCGACCGGTTCAATCGCGAACTCTTCACCGACGCCAAAATCTCCGGCGTGTTCAATCGCGAAGTCACGCCCGAATTCGCGGTGCGCGTGGGAGGCGCCCTGGGCGCGCAGCTGGGCGCGGGCAAATCCATCCTCGCGAGCCGCGATCCGTCGCCCGCTTCGCGCCTGCTCATGCGGTCGATGCAGTCGGGGCTCTGTTCGGCGGGTGTGCACGTGGACGATCTCTCTGAAGTGCCCGTGCCTGTGGTGCGACACCGGCTGTCGGCGGGCGGATACGCAGGCGGCTTTCACCTCCGCCGCAACGTCGACCACACCGACTATGTCGATCTGTTCATCATGGATGCGCGCGGCCGCGACATGAGCCCGGGCCAGTGCAAGTCGGTGGAGCGGTTGTTCAACCGGGAAGACTTTTTCCGCGCCGACGTGGACAACACGGGGCGCATCGAATACCCGATCCGCGTGCTCGAGGGCTACCGGGAGAGTTTCCTGGCGGCGCTCGACACGCAGTCGCTCCGCAAGCGCGGCTTCCACATCGTGGTGGACTACCGCCGCGGCGGAGGCGGGATTCTCGCGGGACTTCTGCCCGGCCTGGGCATCGACACGGTCACGATCGATTCAGGCGGACAGGCGCCGGGCGCCACAACCTTCGCGGGCGCCGACTTCGAGCGTCTTGGCTCCGTGGTGCGCTCGCTGGGGTCCGACCTGGGCGTGGTCATTCATCCACACGCCGAAAAATTCAGCCTGCTCGACGAAAAGGGCTCGCCACTCGACCCGATCGAACTTCAGCGTGTGGTCGCCTTTCTGTTTTTCGCCCTCCACCCCTCGGGCATCGTGGCCACGCCGGTGACAGGCAGTTCGATGCTGGAAGAGTACGCTGCGAAGGGCAACGGCAAGGTGCGCCGGGTGCGCGGCGACCATCAGGCCATGATGGAAGCGGCCGACGCGGGCGCCGAACTGGTGATCGGCACGCGCGGCGGGTTCATCGCCCGCGCGTTCGGACCCGGAGCCGACGCCATGTTCGGGTGCATCTATCTCATGCAGATGCTGGCCCAGTACGGTGCGTCCTTGTCGCAGGTGCGGGGGCTCGTGGGCTTCCGGCCCTACGGCATGCGTTCGGCCCATTGCCCGTGGGAGAAGCGCGGACTGGTGATGCGCCACCTCGTGGAGTGGAGCCGCACTCAGCGGGCCGACCTGCGCGACGGCGTGCGAATCTTCGAAGACGATGGCTGGTTCTGGGTGGGTCCCGACCCCTTTCTCGCGCAGTTCAATCTGGTGGCCGAAGGTACGCAGGCGGAGTTCGTGGCCGAAAAGCTTCACGTGCAGGCGGAACAGATCTCGCGGTGGCAGGCGGACCCCGCCTCCTGATTCGCTTCATGGTGCCGGACCGCCGGTCGGCCTCCGGGTTTCGCGTGCGCGGTTCGTATGCCTGATCCCTCTCCCTCACGGCAGTTCACGGCGCAGGGGACAACGCGCCTGGAGTTGTTGAAGGCCGCTTCGCACTATCTCCAGCTCTCCGGTGTGGAAGATTCTGCCGTTCACGCCGAGTTCCTTCTCGGACACATACTAACGCTCTCGCGCGCGGAGCTTCACTTAAACGGCGGCCACACGGTTGGGCCGGAGGCGGTCCACCAGTTCGAAGCCATGGTCACGCGTCGAGGGCACGGCGAACCCACACAGTACATCGCAGGCGAGACGGAATTCTACGGACTCCCGTTCACGTGCGACCGTCGGGCGCTGATTCCGCGGCCGGAGACGGAACTTCTGGTGGATGGCGTACTCCGCTTCGCGCAGGCAGCCGCCGGAAGCCCCTTTTCTATCTGCGACCTGGGCACAGGCTCAGGGTGCATCGGCGTAAGCGTAGCCGTCAATGCTCCTAACGTAACGGTGGTGGCCGTCGATCTCTACCCCGGCGCCCTCGATCTGGCGCGCCACAACGCGGCACGTCACGACGTGGTGAGTCGGATCGATTTCCGGCAGTCCGATTTGTTTGCCGGGGTGTCGGAGTCCTTCGATCTGATCGCGGCCAATCTCCCGTATGTTCCATCGGTGGACCGGACCGTGCTTCAAAGAGAGGTGCGGGACTGGGAGCCCGCGTCCGCACTCTTCGCCGGCACCGACGGACTGGAGTTTCTGGAGCCGGCCATACGCCAGTCACCTGACCATCTCCGGCCGGGCGGACATCTGTTGCTGGAAATCGGAGCGGGACAGCTGGCGCCCGTGCTGGGGCTGATCCACGCGACGGCCGGATTCAAGGAAATCACGCACCGGGCCGACTATCAGGGTCACCCGCGAGTGGTGACGGCAGAGAGAGTTTGAACTACGGCGTGGCCGGATGGGCCGCGAGTGTCACGAAACTTTGTGCGAGCTCGTAGTTCGCACGGCTCATCTCTCCCGCGGCCAGCGCAGTGGCATGAACTTCGGCGCAGGTGGAAGGCACGCCGCTCGCTCCGGTGGGGCAATCCATGGTGCCCGGCCGCGGAGAAGCGGCCAACACGGGATGTGCGGTCTCCACGAAGGCCACGCCCGAGACGATCACCATGCTCACTGTGATCAACCAGCCGATCCAGAATCCTCTGCGTCGCATCTCGCAAATCTCCTCAGGTGATTCCGCGTTCAACCACAATCTAGCACCCGGCCTCCCCAGCTTCCAGAGCTAAGTGGGGCTCCGTGGTGCACACAAAAAAGGGCGGCTCAGGGCCGCCCTCAAGACTCAAGCCCACCGTACTTAGTTGGTGGATTCCTTCTTCTCTTCGTTCTGCGTAGCCGACATCTCCATCGCCACCTTCTTCATGGGGCAGGCGTCGCCGACACACGGCTTTTCGGACGTCGCGCTGGCGAAGATCGCATCGGCCTGCTTGGCGTCGAGCGCCTGAGCCGACTTGATCATGGCCGTCCACTGCTCCTGCGTGTACGAACCGCACTGGCTGTTGGCCAGCTTGGCCGACAGCACGGAAGCGTCGGCTGTGCGACAGTCGATACCACAGTGAGCCAGCTTGGCCATGGTGGCTTCGGCGGTCATGACGCCTTCGGCGGTCTTGGCGCTGGGCGTGCACTGGGCACTGGCCGTCTTGGCGTTGTAGGTGCACTGGGCACCGGCGTGCTCGGCGTTAACCGCTGCCGTCTTGGAATCGCAGACACCGGCGGTGGTGGTCGTGGCTGTGGCAGCCGTGGCGTTGGTGGCTTCTACCTTGGCTTCGCCCTTGTCGGCTGAGGCCTTGGTAGCAGAGGCTGCGCAACACTTGTCACCGGCGTTCACGCTCTGGATGCCGTACACACCGCCGGCTACCAGGACGAGAACCGCGAGAACTCCCAGAAAACTCTTCATGCTCTTCACGTGGGCTCCTTGTGGATTGGTCTATTCTAAGTTCAGTTGAATTTCGATTTGACGGTTGGACTTGTCAGTACGATTCGCTCATCCGGTTTACCTACAGCCGGGATTTAAATTTATACACTCTACCTGCTTATTCGGCAGAAAAAATCGCAAAATCGAACGGGTTCGCGCAAGTGGCTAGATGACAATAGGATAGGTCAGCGCCCCCGAATCGCCTGCCACTCGTCTCGAAGCAGAGACATGGAGATCAGGTCGGAGTAGACCCCGTCCCTGTAAATCCGCTGCCGGAGCCGGCCCTCCTCCCTGAACCCCAGGGAGGCGTAGATCTTGTGCGCCCGAGGGTTGTGAGGCAGGACCGTGAGGTAGATCAGGTTGAAGTTCAACTGCTCAAATCCGTAGTCCACGAAGAGCGACATGGCCTCGCGCGCGTAGCCCTTGCCCCATTCTGCCTTGCGGCCGATCACCAGGCCCAGCTCCGCGTGCCGTTCCACGGACATGATCCTGAAGTAGTTGATCCCGCCCAGGTACGCGCCGGCCTTCGTTTCGATGGCGAAAGCAACTTCCTGAGTGCCTCCCTTCAGCCGCTCGTCGAGCCAGGCCTTTTCCATCGTGCGAGTCATCGGATAGCGGCCCACCAGGAGCGTACGGGTGACGTCGGGATCGTTCACCCACTCCATGACGTGCTCCAAATCACGCTCTTCGAACGGGCGCAGCCGCACCGTGTCGCCTTCGAGAATCACAGAAACCTCCGCAACAATTGGGGTCAGAGGCAAATTACTCCACGTGCTTCCTCGCGAGCCAGCCTAAACCTGGCTCCGGACCGCCGGCGATAAACTTTATGCTGATTCGAACCGATTGCGTATATAAAGGTACATCGGGTTTTGGCCGGTCACATTCACCCGACATCCAGCAGAGGAATCCCGTATGTGTGGCATCGTTGGCTATGTAGGACCCCGTAAAGCCGTCCCCATCCTCATGGAGGGCCTCCGGCGTTTGGAGTATCGCGGCTATGATTCGGCCGGGATCGCCCTCCAGGAAACCCACGGGCTCATCTACGAGAAGTCTGCCGGCAAGATCAGTGCTCTCGACAAGCACCTGGCAGGCCGTACGTTCGACTCAAGCTGCGGCATCGCCCACACCCGCTGGGCCACGCACGGCGAACCCAACGACAACAACGCCCACCCCCATTCCGACTGCACGGGCAAAATCGCCGTGGTGCACAACGGTATCATCGAAAACTTCCGCGCGCTGCGGGAGCTGCTCACCAAGAAGGGCCACAACTTCACCACCGACACCGACACCGAGGTGGTGGCGCACCTGGTGGAAGAGTACTACGAAGGCAACCTGGTGGAGGCGGTGCGCACGGCGCTGTCCCAGGTGGAAGGCACGTACGGCATTGCCGTGCTCTCGCAGGATTCGCCGGATGAGATCGTGGTGGCTCGCAATGGCTCACCCCTGGTGGTGGGCACGGGCGAGCACGAAAACCTCGTGGCCTCCGACGTGTCCGCTCTCCTGCAGCACACCAAGCAGGTGATCTATCTGAAAGACCATGAGCTGGCCCTGGTGACGCCCGAAGGCGTGTCGGTGTCCACCATCGAGAACATCAAGGTCACCCCCAAGGTGGAAGAGATCTCCTGGTCGCTCGAGCAGATCGAGAAGGGCGGCTATCCGCACTTCATGCTCAAGGAGATTTTCGAACAGCCCTCCACCATTCGCATGGCCACTCGCGGCCGGCTCAACCTCGACTCGGGCACGGCCCGCCTCAACGGCGTGGCGCGCAAACTCGAAGAACTGTCGCGTGTGAACCGCGTGATCATCACGGCCTGCGGCACGTCCTGGCATGCCGGGCTGATCGGCGAGTACCTGCTGGAGGAAGTGGCGCGCATCCCTGTGGAAGTGGAGTACGCCAGCGAGTTCCGCTACCGGTCGCCCATCATTCAGGACGGGACGATCGTTCTGGGGATCAGCCAATCGGGCGAAACCGCCGATACCCTGGCGGCCCTGCGCGAGGCCAGGCTCAAGGGCGCCTCGGTGCTGGGCATCGTGAATGTGGTGGGGTCCACCATCGCGCGTGAAACCGACGCGGGCGTGTACATCCACGCCGGGCCGGAGATCGGCGTGGCGTCCACGAAGGCGTTCACGTCGCAGATCACCGTGCTTGCGCTGATCACTCTTTTGTTGGGCCGACAGCGCAGCATGTCACTGGAGGCGGGCCGCACCTTCCTCTCCGAACTCGACTCCATCCCCGATAAGGCGCAGCGGATCCTGGACCGCTCAGAGGAAATCCGCAAGCTCGCCGAAGCCTATTGTCATCACGACAACTTCCTCTACCTGGGCCGTGGCATCAACTTCCCGGTGGCCCTGGAGGGGGCGCTCAAACTCAAGGAAATCTCCTACATCCACGCCGAGGGCTATCCGGCCGCTGAGATGAAGCACGGGCCCATCGCGCTCATCGACGAGAACATGCCGGTGGTGGTGGTGGCGCTGAAAGACGCGGTGTACGAAAAGGTGATCAACAACATTCAGGAGATCAAGGCGCGCCGCGGGCGCGTGATCGCGATCGTCACTGAGGGTGACGAGTACGCCTGCCGGCTGGCCGATCACTGCATCGAGATCCCGCACGTGCCGGGTCCGCTCACGCCGCTTCTGTCGATTCTGCCCCTGCAGTTGTTCGCCTATCACATGGCCGTGCTGCGGGGCCGCGACGTGGACCAGCCTCGAAACCTCGCCAAGAGTGTGACGGTGGAGTAGGAACCGGGGTCAGAGCACTTTTTCGGTTCAAAAAAGGGGCCAGCACGCTTTTTGGAGAAATCCAGAACTTGTGCTGGCCCCTTTTCCTTGCCCCCCGCGCCGCGGCCTGTCATATACTCCACAGGGCTGGAACGACGGCTGGATGCTCACTTTAGAAGAAGAACGAAAGTCACTGTTGGATGCCGCGGGTCGGCACGGGTTTCTCATATTCTGGGGAGCCCCGCACTCCTACAGCGGCCCCACTCTCTACTGGAATCGTCACCGCCAGCCTGAGATGGAGACCTTTCTCAACCTCGCCAAAGCCGAGAAAGTGTCCACGCTCTTCCTCGACTGGGACCAGCTGCGCGACCAGGACTTAGACTGGGCGCGCAACGCCTCCGACTCCGACTACGACAAGCGCCCTGCCGTGGACGTTGAGTTGCTGACTCAGCACGTGGGTGAGGTGGGCCGCATCACGGTGGGCTACTTCAAAGACGGCGTGTGCCACATCTACGAGCGCGTCACACCCTGGTTCGAAGAACTGCTTCGCCTGGAAGAATCTTCGCGCGAACGCGATAGCTAGTAGCTAGGGTCAGACCCCAGTCGTCACTTTGCACACCAGCAGCCTTTTCTTGAGGGTGTGCAAAGTGACGACTGGGGTCTGACCCTATTCCATCGGTCCGCGGGCTTCGCCTCGGATGAATTGCCGGATGTAGGGGTTGGAAGTGGCGTCGATGTTCGCTGGCGTCTCCTCCCCCACAATCTTCCCGTCGTGTAACAGCACAATCCGGTCGGCGATCTTGCGCGCCGAGGCCATGTCGTGGGTTACCGCCACAGCCGTGATCTTGAGATGGTCGCGGAGGCGCACGATGAGCTCGTTGATCACCTCGGCGGTGATCGGATCGAGTCCCGTGGTGGGTTCGTCGTAGAAGATCATGTCGGGGTCGCGCGCAATGGCCCGTGCCAGTGCCACCCGCTTTTTCATGCCCCCAGACAGTTCGGCCGGGTACTTCTCCTGAACGTCTGGCAGGTCCACCAGCTCGAGCTTGCGGCTCGCGATTTCGTACACTTCGTCGCGCGACAGCTTGGTGTGCTCGAGCAGTCCGAGGCCCACGTTTTCCCACACGGGCATGCTGTCGAACAGGGCTGCGTTCTGGAAGAGCATGCCGATCCGCTCGCGGAGAGCGCGCCACTCGCCCGCTCCGAACTCCCCCGTGTTTTCGCCGTTCACGATCACCTGGCCAGCGTCGGGCGAGAGCAGTCCTGTGAGGTGCCTGAGGAGCACCGACTTGCCCGTCCCCGACCGGCCGATCACCACCACGGTCTCTCCCTTGCCGATGTGCAGAGTGCAACCATCGAGCACCCTCTCCTTGCCGAACGATTTGCGTATGCCGATCAGGTCGATCATTGCCGGAACATGATCACTGCGATGAGGTAGTCGGCGATCAGGATGGACACGGAGGCGATCACAACCGCCCTCGTCGTGGCGCGGCCCACACCGAGCGCGCCGCCGCGCGCGCCCAGCCCTTGGTCGCAGCCCACCAGTGTGAGGATCAACCCGAACACGGCCGCCTTGGAGAGTCCGGCGGTCACGTCGGAAATCCTGAAGAACAGCTTAAACCCGGAGATAAACGTTTCCTGCGGCACCTTGAGGAATATCACCGACACTGCCATGGCGCCGCCGATGGCCACCAGGTCGGCAAACACCACCAGGATGGGCATCATGATGAGCCCCGCCACCACGCGCGGCACCACCAGAAACCGCACCGGGTCGATGCCCATGCACTCCAGGGCATCCACCTGGTCGGTCACCTTCATGGTGCCCAATTCGGCCGCCATGCCGGCGCCCACGCGCCCCGCCACCACCAGGGCAGAAAGCACCGGAGCCAGCTCGATCATGATGGCGCGCCCCACCGCCGTTCCCAGATAGCGCATGGGTACGTAGTTCTTGATCTGGTAAGCGGTCTGCCAGGTGGTGACCGCACCCACGAAGATGGAGGTGAGCACGATGAGCGGGAGCGACGTGACGCCCACGAATGCCATTTGTTCGGCGAGACGTCCTCGGCTCTTGAAGATGGCCGTCCAGTTCGACAGCACCGAAAGCACCAACAGCGTAAAGCGCCCCACCCCGTCGACGGCCATGACGAGGTAGTGGCCGAATAAACCTACGAGGCGACCCACACCAAACCTATTCTGGTCTCAGTCATGCGCCGACTTTGTCCACAGCGTCGCAGGTCGTGTATCCGGATGAGGCCTTCACCCCCTGGGTAAGCAGGATGGGAGTGGCTGACCTGGACTTCCCCCGTTCCCCGTCCCAATCTCGCTGTACATCCAAATCGTCGCAAGTCTTAAGCCAGGCCCGCCTGAAGCGACGAAGCGCCGCCCTGCCATTCGGCTTCGTCGTTGCAGACAGCGTCAAGGCACGCTACCTTGAGTCATCAGGTGTTCCCCGCGCCAAGGATCCAATCTTGCGTACCTTAGTCAGAGTCATGCTCCTGGTGGGGACCGTGCTGCCAGCACAGGCCTCTGTTCTGCGCGTACCCTCCACCTATCCCACCCTACCCGAGGCGATCGGTGCAGCTGTTGACGGAGACACCATCCTCGTGGGGCCCGGAGTGTATCCGGCGTCGTTCACGGTCAATAAGGCCTTAGCCGTCATTGCCGAATTCGGCCCGGAGTTCACTGTGCTCGAGCTGGATGCCATCGCCCAAGGCGTGAGTTTCGCCGCTGACTTCTCTGACCATCCTGGCCCACGGATCCTTCGCGGCTTTCATGTGACGGGTCAGGGCTCCGCACGGCCGGTCACCATCCTCACGATCCTGTCCGGAGACTACCGTATCGAACGATGCGTCTTTGACAGGTTGAACGCGTGTGAGACCATTCTCGTGTATGGCGAAAACGCCCAGGTTCAGGTGACCAGCAATACGTTTTATCGGTGCAATCCACTGGGCTCGGGCGACCTGTGTGGCTGTGTGGTGACAGCTGCGACCGGCACGTCCGTGACGAGCGTGCGCGGCAACCAGTTCGTCTCCACGGCCCAGGCGCTTCTGGGCCGTCCGTCCACGGTTCTCCTGTCCGATTACAACTGCTTCCACGACAACTTCGTGACCTACTGGGGAACCGCTTCGCCCGGCGATTCGGATCGCCAGGCCGATCCTCTGCTCGACACCCTGGAATTCCGGATAGCGTCCGGTTCGCCATGCATCGATGCCGGTGACCCCGATCCGGCTTTCAACGATTCCGACGGAACGCGAAACGATATGGGTGCTTTTCCATATGACGTCGTAGTGTTGCCCGTCCCAAGGCAACTGTCCTTCGGGCCTTATGCGCTGGGGCACACCGTGATCGATTCTATACCGGAATTCCGTTGGACGTACTATGACACGGCCTCCAGCCTTCAGAGTCATCATGAGGTGGAAGTGAACTCCGACTTCACATGGTCGGACTTGCCGGTGTGGTCCACCGGCCCAACCTCGGGCTCAGACAGTGTCGTGACCTATTCCGGCCCGCCCCTGCCGGAATTGACCACGCATGGCGTGCGAATCCGAGTCGCCCGGAACGGCCAGTGGGGCTCATGGAAGTACTCCTTCTTCTCGCTTCACTGGTCCGACAGGTTGGTGGTACCCGACAACTACGCCACCATTCAGGAAGCCATCGACGCCGCGGTCGATGGAGACACCGTGATCGTTCGACCCGGGGTGTACCGAGAGCATCTCAACTTCCTGGGCAAGGAGATCTCGGTTATCTCGGAGGCGGGCCGCGATTCCACGTTTATTGAGTCCGCGGTCTTCCAGATGCCTCTCGTGATCTTCATTTCTCAGGAGGACACGGGGTCCGTGCTGGACGGATTCACGCTTCGTTACGCCCAGGACGCCGATGGCATCGGGTGCCGCGGCTCGAGTCCCACAATCCGGAATTGCGACATTGGTTACTGCCTGGAATTTGGCCGCGGAGGCCGCGCCATCGCATGTCGAGATTCGTCACCGCGGATTCTGGGGAATCGCGTTCATCACAACGCCACCCAAGGCCGCGATGCCGGGGTGACGCTGTACGGCCACCGCGTGGGGAGGCGGGCGGAGATTGCTTTCAATGACTTCTTCAACAACTTTGGAGGGGCCATCATTGCCTATGCTCCCACCCATCTGTCCATTCACCACAATCTGATTCGAGGCAACTTTGGCAATGGACTGGCCGCTATCGAGCTGGGATCGCCGAGCTCCGCCAGCCACCACAAAATCTATGCCAATACCATTCTGGACGGCTACCACGGCCTTCGAATGGTCGACCGAGCCGGGGACTCGGTGTTCAACAATATTCTGGCCGGACACTACGGCGCCGGGTTCAAGGGAACGCCCTCTGCCACGTACTTCGATTACAACGATATCTGGGACAACGATTCGGGCAATACGGCGAGCCCGAACGGACTCTCCGCAGACCCACTGTTCAACAACGCAGCGATGGGCGACTTCAGCCTGACCCCCGGGTCCCCCTGCGTAGACGCGGGTCTTCCCGACACCGCCTACAACGATGCGGACCAGTCTCGCAGCGACATGGGCTCGGGAGGTATCTCGGCCGTTCCCCACGCGCCGTTCTGGCTCTGCCCGGTAAAAAACCTGGGCGACCCCAATAACAGCGGTAATGTGACTTCCGCTGACATCATCATGATGGTGAACTACTGCTTCAAGTCAGGCCCCGCACCTCTGCCGTGCGCGGCCATCGGCGACTTCGACTGCAGCGGCACGGTGAGTTCGGCGGATATCATCCACCTGGTCAATTATGTCTTCGTTCTCCAGACCACGGACGACGCGATGAAAGGCGGTGGAGATCCGCCATGCAACGTCTGCCGTCTGATCTATGATGGCACCTGGACCTGTCCCTGAGGGCAGGACCTCTCAGGCGTAGTCCGCCTGGTGCACGTATGCCAGGTTTTCGAAGCGTGCGAATTCGCGCACGAAGGCCAGGCGCACCGTACCCGTGGGCCCGTTTCGCTGCTTGGCCACGATGATCTCCGCCAGATTGGAAATGTCGTTGCCCTCACGGTCGATGTCCTGTCCCATCGCGTGCGCGGGGCGGTACACGAACATCACCACGTCGGCGTCCTGCTCGATGGCGCCCGACTCGCGCAGGTCGGCAAGCTGCGGGCGCTTCTCGCCGCCGCGTACCTCCACCTGACGCGACAGCTGCGACAGCGCCACCACCGGCACCGACAGTTCCTTGGCCAGCGCCTTGAGCGAACGGGAGATATGCGAAATCTCCTGCTGGCGTGATTCTACGCGGCCGCCCGAGTGCATCATCTGCATGTAGTCGACCACCACCAGATCCACGTGGTGCTGCGCACGCAGGCGCCGTGCCTTGGCGCGCATCTCCAGCACCGTCAGCGTCGCGGAGTCGTCGATGAAGATGTTGGCATCCGACAGCGTGCCCGCCGCCAGGCCGAGGCCCTGCCACTCGTGGTCGGGCAGGCGGCCGGTGCGAATGGCATTGGAGTTCACTCGCGCGCGGCCGCAGAGCAGGCGCTCGGCGAGCTGCTCCTTGGACATTTCCAACGAGAAGAAGGCGATGGCCCTGCGGCCATCGATGGCCATGTTCTCGGCCATGTTCAGTGCAAATGCCGTCTTCCCCATGGACGGCCGGCCAGCAATCACCACCAGATCACCGGGGTGCAGCCCAGCCGTGATCTGATCGAGGTCGTTGTAGCCCGTGCTCATGCCGGAGATGAGCGACCCCTTGTTGTGGAACTCTTCCAGGCGCTCGAACGTGTCGGGCAAAAGCTTTTTGAGGCTGACAAAATCTATCGACAGCCGCGCCTCTGAAATCTGGAAGATTTTGTTCTCGGCCTCGTCGAGAAGTTCATCCACTTCGGCCGAGTCGTCGAAACAGCGCGTGACAATGGACGTGCCTGCATGGATCAACCGGCGCAGGGCGGCCTTCTCGGCGAGAATCTTGCAGTGATAGGCCATGTGAGCCGACGTGGCCACCTGATCAGCCAGCATGGCCAGAAACGCGCGGCCGCCGATTCTTTCGAGATGTCCCCGCGAGTGAAGTTCTTCGGCCACGGTGGTAAGATCGGGGGGCTCGCCTTTTTCGAAGAGCGAGATGATGGCCTCATACACCCAGGCGTGAGCGCCCTTGTAGAAACAGTCGGGCGTGAGATGCTCGATCGCGGTGCCCACGGCCTCCGGGTCGAGCAGCATGGCCCCCAGCACGGAGGCTTCGGTTTCAAGGGCCTGCGGCGGCAGGCGCTCCATCACCTGGCGCTCGACGCTCTTGTTCGACTCCTGCCCGTTACTCATGATGACTTCGCCTTCCATTCGTCGTAGGCGGCACGCAGGCGCTGCACGTCTTCCCAGGTGTCGCGCTTGTAGTCGGGGAAGCGCAAGAGCGCCGCGGGATGATAGGTGACCATGATGCGCGCTCCGTACTTGTCGAACCATTGGCCGCGCATCTTACCGAGCGGCGTCTTGGTCCGCAGAAGTCCCTGCGCAGCGATGCGCCCCAGGCAGCAGATGAACGCGGGGGCGATCATGGCGATCTGTCGCTCGAGATAAGGCATGCACGCGTCCATCTCGCCAGGCTCGGGGTCGCGATTGCCCGGCGGCCGGCACTTGAGGATGTTCGCGATGTACACGTTGGTGCGGTCGAATTCGATGGCCGCAAGAATCTTGTCGAGCAGCTTGCCGGCCCGGCCCACGAACGGCTCCCCGAGGCGGTCTTCGTCGGCGCCGGGTGCCTCGCCGATGAACATTACCTTCGAGCCCGGATTGCCCACGCCGAACACGAACTTGTTGCGGGTTTTTCCCAGTGCGCACTTCTGGCATTCGCAGATCGCCTGATTGAATTCGGCAAGTGTGGCGTAGTGAGCAGCGTCGGCAACGATGGCAGCTGGTGCAGGTGCAGTGGCCGTTGCTGAAACCGACACAACATCAACGGCAGCTGTCTTCCTGCGACGGCGCGGCAGCACCACGTCGTCGGTGCCTATGTCGGCTTGAAATCGGAGTGCGCGTTCGAATGGGTTCATGACGGGTCCGCTTGACTTACACGGGATAGTATCTGCCAGGCCCTTGACACAATCTCTTTAGCAACTTCCGTCTTGGGAAGCAAGGGGAGAGCCTCGCAGGTTTCCGTAGTAAGCAGCGTGACCACGTTTGTGTCCACTTCGAACCCGGCGCCGGGTGTGGAAGGGTTGTTGAGAACTACAAGATCGAGGTTCTTCTCGGTGAGCTTGCGTCGCGCTTCGGCCTCGTCATTCCTGGTTTCCAGCGCGAACCCCACCAGCACCTGTCCGGGGCGTTTGGCTTTTCCACAATGTGCAAGAATGTCAGGTGCGGGCTCCAGAGCGAGATGGGAGAGCGGCTCGGATTTTTTCAATTTTTGCGACGCGGGGTCGCGGGGCACGAAGTCGGCCACGGCCGCCGTCATGAACAGCGCGTCCGACTCGGGCCACACTTCGCTCACTGCCTCCAGCATCTGGCGGGCCGTGGTCACCTGTATCACGCGCACGCCACGCGGCGGCTCCAGACTCACCGGCCCGCTCACCAGGGTCACGTCGGCGCCTCCGGCCACGGCCGCGGCGGCCACCGCGTACCCCATGCGGCCGCTTGAAGCATTGGAAAGATAGCGCACCGGATCGATGGCTTCCCGCGTGGGCCCGGCCGTCACCAGCACACGCCGGCCCGCCCAGGGCGATTGCTCGCGAAGCTTCTGCAGAATGAACTCCACAATCGATTCCGGCTCCGCAAGTCGTCCCTTTCCCTCCATGCGTTCGGCGAGGTAGCCCGTTTCGGCGTCGATGATGTGAACACCGCGTTCCTTCAGCAGGCGCACATTGTCTTGAAGCGCAGCCTGCGCGTACATCTCGGAATTCATTGCCAGCGCCAGAAACAGCGGACGGCCAACAGGCAGCGCCGCCACCAGAGTGCCCAACACATCGTCGGCCACGCCGTGCGCCAGCTTGCCCACGAAGTTGTACGTCGCCGGCGCCACCACGCACAGGTCGGCCCACTGTGCCCAGCTGATGTGGCGCGTAGCCACGAACTCGCCCTCGGGAAAGAGCGTGTGCGCCACCGGATGCTGGGTGATGGCCTCGAACGTGAGGGGGGTGACGAACTTGGTGGCCGATATGGTCATGGCCACGCGCACTTCGGCGCCTTTGCGCCAGACGAGCAGGCGCCTGTCGCCCACCTTGAATTCGCGCGCGCAGTTCTCGGGCAGGTCCTCGATCCTGCAAAGCAGGGTCACTTGCCGCTCCGCAGCCAGCGCCGCACCGGAAACAGGTGCAGGTCGAATTTCTTCGACACCGCGCCCCAGAGGCCGCCGGGAAAATAGAGCATCACCACCACCGCGATCAGGCCCAGCGCGATCAGGTACCAGGCGCCGAACTCCGATAGCGTCTCGCGCAGCAGGAAAAACAGCAGCGTGCCGACGATCGGCCCCTCGATGGTGCCGATCCCGCCGATCACCACGATGAAGATCACGTAGGCGGTCCAGTTGACGTCGAAGGCGGCGTTGGGCGAGATGCGCAGGATGTTCATGTAGTACAGCGCGCCGACGATGCCGAAGCCCGCCGCCGAGACGATGTACACCCAGAACTGGGTAAATGCGACGTCGATTCCCTGGCTGGCGGAGGCCACTTCGCTGTCGCGGATCGCGGTGAGCGCCAGCCCGTGGCGCGAGCGCAGCAGCAGGTACACGACGCAAACCGCCAATACGGCGGCTGCCAGCGCCATCAGGTAGGCCGCGGGCTCGCGCGTCTCGCGCGGGATTGCCGCCATTGCGCGCAGGCTCTGCCCCGAGCCGCCGCCGAAGGTGGCGACATTGGCCAACAGCAGCCTGAACACCTCCGCCACTGCCCAGGTGCCGATGGCGAAGTAGCCGCCGTGGAGGCGAAACACCAGCTTCGCGGTGGGCCAGGCGACGAGCGCGGCAAACAATCCCGCGAGCGGCACGCACAGGAACGGGTTCAGCCCGGCGTGGTTGGCGAGCGCG
>DAIOGN010000026.1:0-30784 GCA_036745245.1 Candidatus Zixiibacteriota bacterium | reverse complement strand
CGAAATCGAGACTTGAACGTGGTCGGTTGAGAACTGGGGTTCACGCGGAGAGGGTCGCTTTCAGGGCGGGGTCAGGGATGGACAGGCCATGCGATTGAGTACGGAACACATCCGCCTGACACCGGTTCTCAGAATATACGCCGCGGGACGCGGAAGGGACGACCCCTAATCTAATTGGAGGCGGCACTCACGAGGTTGAACAGTCCGAGGTGCGCGCGTCGTTCGACCTGCTCCAGTCGCGGCCACCATCCTGAGTGGACGAGAATGTACCATCCGTGCCCCGATTGCCTGCGGTACATGAACCCCTTGCCGAGGTCGTCGACCACCAGCGGCTCCCAGCCGCTTTCGCCGGCGGCCAGGGTGAGCACGCTGTCCCGGTCGATGGCCGCAAAGCACCCCCCGACCAGTCCGTTGGGAGAGTGCCACCAGGCCAGTTCTTCCTTGTAGAACGAAGCCGCATACGGCGCGGGTTTTCTTATTGTGCTCACCTGCCACGGGAGCCACTGCAGCGCTTCCCGGTCGATCTCCAGGATCACCACTCCGCCCCTGGCGGCGAAGTCCGACACGGCGTGCACGTCGGATTCGCCGGCCGGAGCCGTGCCGCCGCGTATCACGAGCGCTTCGAGCGACGCGAGTTCTCCCATCAACGCTCCCGGAACCAGCGCGTCCACTTTCAACCCCAGGTCTGGAAGGGCCGTAAGCCAGGTCCCCGACGAACCCACCACCCCGAGGCGTCCGCTTCCTGATTTGTGAGGTGCACTCTTCCAGATTTGCCCTGCGACTCTCGACGTGACGCCTCCTGCGGAGAGGTCCACACCGAAGGTGTAGTCCTTCATCGCCGGATCGCGGGGCAGGTTCACCGTGAAGCTCGTCCGCTTCTTCTCGCCGGGCAAAAGAGACAGGTCGGCGGCCCTTGGGGTGATCTGCCCCGGACCATCGGAGAGCCAATCCAGGTGTACGTCGAGAGGTGAGGCGGAGCCGTTGAGCAATTCGAGCTGGCCGGAAAGGGCGGCCACTTCGTAGTCCGGGTCGGTGCGCACATACGGGCCGTCCATGAAGAGCACCGGGGGCAGCAGCCTGGCTTGAAGTGCCGTGACAACGTTCACGGGAAAGGAGAACGTGCGCGTGAATCGGAATCGATCGAATTCAAACTCGAGGCGGCCCACCCAGTGAAAGCTGCCGGCCTGATCCGCGCGAAACAGCCCCGACACAAGCGACGTGTCTCGGGCCAGTTCCAGTGGCCAGGGCGTGTTCCAGTAGGCGCTCACAGCACCGGGATCGCCTTGAATCCCCGCAAGCGACACCACTCCCTCGCCTCTCACCAATCGCAGGGCGTGTGATTCCTTCTGTGCCACGAATACGCGAAGCGTGTCGGCGGTGATGGTGGGCGAAAGCCACCAGGAGAGGCACGATCGCCAGCGCTCGCCGTAGGTGCGAAGTGCCGGATTCGATCCGGCCCGTGCGGAAAGAGAGTCGGCTCGGCGGGTGACGGCCAACAGCGTGTGCCAGCGGGTCACAGACGTGTCGGATCCGGGCGAAAAGGCGGCGGCCAGGGACGTTGCAAGCTCCTTCCATGGTTCAGGCAACCGCGACCGGGTGTTGGGATCGAGAAGCAAACCCTGCCTGTCGAAAAAGACCGATGACGGACCTTCATAGTGCACGTACCCCCGGCCGTCACGGATCGCCAGCCCGCCAGGCCGAAACTCCGGCGTCTGAGCGAACACCCGGAGTCCTGCGGCATGCGCAGCGGACACCAGGGCCGAATTCTCGGAGACCACCGTAGTCAATTGCAGCCGGGCCTTCCATGCCGAAAGACTGTCGGCCGTAGAGGCCGAATCGGTCCCCGGTGCCAGACGCACGGCGACCCACGGCTCCAGCCGAAGATTGGGGGCCTCGCCGGTTGCCACGACGCAGATGAGGGCTCCCCAGGTCTCCACCAGATGGCGAACCGTGGCCACGGGAGTGTTGGGTGAGCACAACACGGCGTGATCTGACAGGAGCACCCGGGCGTGGTCGAATGCCATGCTCGGTGCCGTCAGGCAGAGCCAGACGGCCGCTGCAAGAAGGGTTTTCATCAGTCAATCCTTAACGCTCGGCAATATAGGTGGGGAGGGCGGCGTGTCACGGGCTGAAACACCGGTGCAGGGGCGGAGCGAGGCGCCTGCACGTTGCCGGCGGGAAACACTAGAAGATGCTGAAGTTGACTTTCACGTACTTGTCGGGATTGGTGCGTATGTCAACCACCAGCGCGTCGATCTCCGAGGCGGCCCGCTTGAGATCTTCGTACAGCGAGGGATCCTTCACCAGCGCACCCAGCGTACCCTGGCCCGATTGCACCTCGTCGGCCAGTGTGCGCAACTGGCCCGACAGTGTGTCGAACTTCGCCGCCGCGGAGAGCAGGCGCTCCGAGGCAGCCGCCATGCGATCGAGCGTGGAGTCCACCTGATCGGTGCGGGCGTCCACCGTGCGACGCAGCGTTTTGGCGGTGGCCGCGATGTCGGTGGCGGCCGATTCGAAGCGATGGCGATTTTCCTGAAGCAACGCCGAGAGCGTACGCGCCGCTTCGCGCAAATCCATCACCGTGGAGTCGGCCCGCTGGAATGCACCCGGCGCTCCCTCCACCGAGGCTGACAGTACATTCACCAGGCCGCGCACTTCGCCGATCATCTGGCCCATCATGCCCATGACCTCGGGGATGCCGGTGTCGAACTGGCCGAGCGCCGCCTGTTCCGCGTTGAACGGGCTTTCCGCCACGCCGGGGTAGATCTCGATGAAGCGTTCGCCCATGAGCCCGATGTTCTTGATCGTAAACGTCGCGTCGGAGCGAAGTTCGATCGCCTTGTCGATCTCGAAGCTCACCACCACCTGACCGCGCTCGAGGTCGACCTTGAGCACTTTGCCTTTCGTGACTCCGTTCACGGCCACGGGATCGCCGGCGGAGAGGGCCCCCACATTGGGGAACAGCGCGCGGTACTGCGCGACCTCCTTGCCGTACCGGTAGCCTTTCACCCAGACAATGCCCCAGCCGAGGGCGGCCAGGGCGAAGAGAACGGTGAGCCCTACCTTGAATTCCGTGGTTCGACTGGCCATGTGTGGTCCGCCGCCATCCTTTGCGGGGGTCTCGCTGGACAAGGACGATGCCCGGCTCCCCTCATCAATAAGGAGGTCGGCACCCCGGCCGTCCAGCACCAGTGCCAAACGCAAGGGCGCGCGCAGGTTGAGGCTGCAGGATAGAAGGCATCCCGGCTCGCGGGCCTGCGTACATTACGTAACACCCCTGGACAGAGGAGAACTGGCGTGGCACGTACTTTCGACTGGAGCCGATTCCGATTGGGCATACACGTTCGCAAAACTCCACCGCAGGTGTTTCGCCTGCTCGCCACAGCGGCGGGACTGGCGAAGTGGTTCCCGAATGAGGCGGTGTATCGCGACCGGGCAGGCCGCACCCGACGCCCAACAGAACTGGCGAAATCCGGGGACGCGTACTTCAAACGATTCGTCTATGCAGGAGGCGTGCAGGGTGATGGGGTGGTGCTGTCGGCCCGTCGCGAACGACTGTTCAAGATCAGCTTCGGTGAAAACGGTGAAGTGTGTTTCAGATTGAAACCGAAAGACCGGGGCACTCTGGTGGAGTTGATTCAGGATCGAATTCCCACACACCCTGAAGCGCGCATCGAATCGCACCTCGGCTGTCGCACCGGATGGACCTTTTTCTTAACCAACCTCAAGTCGGTGGCGGAGGGCGGTCCCGATCTGCGGGAAACCGATTCGAAACGCGCCAGGGACACCGCCCTGGTGAACATGTGACCGTCAGGTCTTGAACATCACCAGTAGCATCTTCGCGCGCGTGCCGGCGCGAAGCGCGTGAGGAACCCCGGCGGGCAGACGCAGGAGTTCGCCCTGCGTCAGCCTGTGCGAGACCCCCCCCACGACGAATTCCAGTTCCCCGTCCAGGCCCAGCGCGAAGGCTTCATGAGGCGTGGTGTGTTCGGAGATCTCCTGACCCGCATCGAACGCAAAGACCGTCAGAGATCCTGACGGTCCTTTCGTGAGCACGCGGCTGACGATGGCTCGCTCCGCGTAGGCCACTAAGGCCCTTGCCTCTGCGACGCCCGCGGAATTCGTTTCGCTCTCGCTCTGGGTCATGGCCGGTGGACGTCCGCACTAGTCCGGGCGCTTGTACCCCTTCCGCTTGATTCGGTCGGCTGTAAAGCGACCAAACTCACGGAGGGCGGCCAGTTGTCCCTCCGCGTGAATGCCGGCTTCCTCCAGCACCTTGGCGGCCGTACCGCTGCCCAGGTAATGTCCGGCCCGGAACGAGTGCAGGCTCCGTGCCTGCCCGTCGTTGGAGCGCACCCACCGATACAGAGTGGGCAGAGTGAAGTCGGTGATCCCCATCGACTCGAAGGTGAGCCGCTCCGGCAGAATCTGTTCGCGACGCTCGGCCGAAAGCAGATTGTACAACTCGACAGACGCGACGTAGTACACGTTGAAGTTCCAGCCCTCCCGATCCAGCACCGGGAGCACTTCGTTTACGAACGTGGTGCCCACGCCGTTCCCCTGGAGCACGAGCGTGCCGTGGTACTCGGCGTGTGGGGATGACGTGCGCATGGCGTACACACCTTCGATGGCCGCCTCAGGTGGCGGTAACCTGAGCGCGACGCGGTCCACCACGGGGTCGGCCGGACGCGTAACGAACGGCGCCAGGATGGCCGGTCGCGTGCGCAGGCTGGCGAGAAGCAGTGGCCAGATCTCCAGCGCATCCCACGGGGTGAGCGTGACCAGCACGTTGCCCGGGAAGCACTCCTGAAGCAGCTGGAGCGCCTGCGGATCGGCGTGCGTGGGTCCGTCTTCGCCCGTCTTCACGCCGGCGTGGGCGTTCACCATGATCCACGTGTGGTACGCCTCGCCCGTGACCGAGTGCCTGGTCTGCTGACCGATGCCGTGCAGGCGCGCCGCCACGTGCTCGAGGGCGGCGATGAAAGCGCCGTAGCTGGCCGTGACCCCGATGTGGCGACCGAAGCTGGAGAGCCCCGCCATCCAGGCCCCCATGGCGTCTTCGCAGATCCCGCCGATGGGAATGAGCCGCGACTCGGGATTGCTGGCGGCGTTGTAAAACCCCTTTCCGAAGCCTTTGGCCACGTTGCTGATGTTGGTGGACCCGGCGAGATCGGCTGCAGCTGCGAACACGGCTCCGCCCGTGGCCTTGTTGATCACGTTCAGCGCATCGCCCAGCATGCCGCGCGTGGTGACGAGGTCACCGGGTTTGGCGCGCAGCGCCTCCGGTACGGCCAGGGGAGACAGGTCTTTCGAAGTGTAAAGCACCTCGAGATTCGGCGCTCCCTGGCGTAGCCTGCGTGCGGCTGCGTCCAGTCGCTCGCGTGCCTGGGCCAGCTTCGCTCCGCCCCAGGCCGGAAGGCCGGGCTGTTTTTCCAGAAGGCTGCGAATGGCGAGGAGAGTGTCGAAGTACACCTCCTCCAGATGCAACGGCGACGGCTCGCCCTGGAAGCGCGGGAAGGTCATTCCAAACGTGTCCTCGCACTCCTTGAGCATGCGATAGTAGCCGTCGGAGTTGAACTTGTGGCCGGCGCCGTGAGACGGACTGCCTTCGATCCCGTAGTGCCAGCCCTTCACCGTGCGGTACACCACACACGTGGGTTGACGGTTGTTGAACTTCAGGGCCAGAGCCTGCGCCGCCAGCACCTGGCGGAAGTCGGTGGCGTCGGACACCAGCACGACGTTCCAGTCGTGCACCCAGGCGATTTCCACCGGATTCCACTGCACGTAGTCGCCGGGCAAGGAGTCCTCCCGGCACACGCGATCGGAATCGATGGAGGACTGATTCCAGTCCACGTGCATGATTGCGTTGTGAATCTGCGCGGTGGCCGCGGCCGCCATGGCTTCGTGCACGCGCCCCGGAGTCATGCCGCCCTCTCCCTCCACGAAATGCACGCGGGGGGCGGACTCGCCGTAATAGTCGAGCGCGCCGTGCGCAAGACCGAGCGTGGCGGGCACGCCCACACCGCTGGCGCCCGTCGCCACCTTGATGAACGGCGTGGCGCAGGTGGGATGGCCGTCCAGCGCGCGGGCTTTGTGCTTCTCAAACAGTGGCGTGTGCTGTGTGGGGTTGCGCCGGAATCCCAGCAGATCTTCCAGACGCAGTTGCCTGGCCTGCGGCGCCAGAAGGTCGGGGTGGGACTGACGCACCAGCTCGTTGCGCAGCGCCCACATGGCGTACAGACCCATGGCCTTGTGGCCCGCCGCGTAGGAGATGAGGTCGTTATCGAGGCGGTCGGGGTCCCTGAAATCGTAGTCCATGGTGTGGAACACCAGGGCCTGAACGATGTGTCCCGACGAGATGCTGCCGCCGGGGTGCCCCGACGTGGGGACGAAGTTGTACAGGATGCCGCACAGCGTGCGGTAGATCAGGTTGACCCGATCCCAGAGCTCGCGTTCGGACTCGGAAAGTTTGAATTGTCTGTAGACGTCGTGTTCGATGACGGAGACATACTGACCGCGACGCTCGCCAAACGGCGGACGCGCGGCCAGGTCCGACGCGCCTATGGCGTCGGTCCCGGTGCGGTGCATGGTAGCCCTCCTTTTGGCCGGGGAGCGGGTGGGACCGCCACCCCGGGTACATCAGAAGGTAAGATACATCCGGGAAGAGCCCGGCCAAATAGCTAGAACTGGCTTCAACAGGCGCCTCGAAGCGAGAAGGTGCGAGAGTGGGGAGATCGAGGAGCGAGGCCGAAAACGACCGGAGGCGGCCCGAAGCGGGCCGTTGAGGACGTTTTCGACCGAGGACGAAGAGCTCGCCCCTCGCAGCCCTTCGCAGCCGAGGGGTATGTTGAAGCCAGTTCTGAGGCGGTGGCCAAAAGCGGGCCTCACTCGCAGGTGTGGTGGCTGCCGTCGCAGAACGGTGGATTCTTGGTGTGCTTGCATCCGCACCACTTCACGCGCTGGTCTTCCGCAAGCTCCACCTTCAGCGACCGGAACAGTCCGGCCGCCTTGTGACTGCCGTCGCAGTAGGGCTGATTCTTCGACTCGCCGCAGGCACACCAGGCGTATTTGCCCGCCTTCTCGTCCTTGACGTAGGGGCACTTCTGGGCGATGGTCGGCTTGGGTTCCATGTGCGCACTCCTTGTGTGGGTGTGTTGCAAAGGCCTTAGGATTGGGGTTACAGCACCGCCTCTACACGCCGCGACGCACGACCTGTGGCGGATCGCTTCTCGGAGGTGCGCTTCGACGGGGGAAGGGACGACAATCCGAGTTCACGACGCAGGAACTCTCCGGTGTACGAGCCCGCGATGCCGGCCACCTGCTCAGGCGTCCCCCGGGCGACCACGAGGCCTCCCTCGTCGCCCCCTTCGGGCCCGAGGTCGATGATGAAGTCGGCGGTCTTGATGACGTCGAGATTGTGTTCGATCACCAGCACAGTATTGCCGCGGTCGACCAGGGCCGACAGCACTTCGAGCAGCAGGCGAATGTCCTCGAAGTGAAGCCCGGTGGTGGGTTCGTCGAGGATGTAAAACGTGTTGCCGGTGGCGGTTTTGGACAGCTCGGTGGAGAGCTTGATCCGCTGCGCTTCGCCGCCCGACAGCGTGGTGGCGGCCTGGCCCAGATGAACGTACCCCAGGCCCACGTCCTTGAGTGTTTGCAGCTTGCGGCGCACGCGCGGGACCGGATCGAAGAAGTCCACGGCCTCCTTCACCGTCATGTCGAGTACGTCGGCGATGCTCTTGCCCTTGTAGTGCACTTCCAGGGTGTCGCGATTGTAGCGCTTCCCCTTGCATACTTCGCATGGCACATACACATCGGGGAGGAAGTGCATCTCGATTTTGATGATGCCATCGCCTTCGCAGGCTTCGCAGCGCCCCCCCGAGACGTTGAAGGAGAATCGGCCCGGCTGATACCCTCGCACCTTGGATTCTGGAAGTGTGGCGAACAGGTCGCGAATGTAGGTGAACAGGCCGGTGTAGGTGGCAGGATTGGAGCGGGGAGTGCGACCGATGGGCGACTGGTCGATGGCCACCACTTTGTCGACCTGTGCCAGCCCGCGCACGTTCTTGTAGGGAAGAGGCGGCGTTTTGGAGCCGTAGAAGTGCTGCGCCAGAATGCGGTAGAGCGTTTCGTTGATGAGTGTGGACTTACCCGAGCCGGAGACGCCGGTGACGCAGATGAACTGCCCCAGGGGAAACACCGCGTCGACGTCGCGCAGATTGTTGCCCGAGGCCTTTTCCAGCCGAATCTCCTGCCCACTGCCGGGTCGGCGACGCTCGGGCACGGCGATGGAGCGCTTACCCGAGAGATACTGACCGGTGAGCGACTTGGGCGCGCGTTTCACCTGTGCCGGCGTGCCCTGCGCCACGATACGACCGCCCTCGGTACCGGCGCCGGGGCCCAGGTCGATGAGGTGGTCGGCCGCTTCCATGGTTTCCTTGTCGTGTTCCACCACGAGCACTGTGTTGCCCAGGTCGCGCAGCGACGTGAGCGTGGCGAGCAGGCGCTGATTGTCGCGCTGGTGCAACCCGATGGAGGGCTCATCCAGAATGTAGAGCACACCCACGAGTCGGCTACCGATCTGTGAGGCCAGGCGGATGCGCTGCGCCTCGCCGCCCGACAGCGAGGCGGCCTGCCGATCGAGCGTGAGGTAGCCCAGGCCCACGTCGGTGAGGAAGCCCAGCCGTTCGCGCAACTCCTTGAAGATCTGCTTGGCGATCACGCTCTCGCGGCGATCGAGCTTCACCAGCGAGAAGAACTCCTGCGCCTCTTTTACGGGCAGGCGCGTGATCTCCCAGATGGAGCGGTCGCGGAACTTCACCGCCAGCGACTCTTTCTTGAGGCGCGAACCCTGGCAGTCGGGGCAGGGGAGTACGCTCATGTACTGTTCGATCCACTCGCGCACGCCGGACGACTTGGTCTGCTTATAGCGGCGCTCGAGGTTGGGCACCACGCCCTCGAAGCGGCCCGTGTACTCGCCCTTCCCCTTGCCGGAAGCGTGTTCGTATTGGTAGGTGAACTCCTTCTTGCCCGAGCCATGGAGGATGACGTCCTGCGCGTCCTTCGGGATCTGGTGGAACGGCTGGCTGAGCTTGAAGTTGAAGAGTTCGGCGACGCCGCGCAGCATGTAGCGATACCACGGGGCCGGATCCTCACCCCAGGGAACGATGGCGCCCTTGAGAATGGAGAGCGCGGGGTTCGGGATCACGCGATCGGGGTCGATCTCCATTTTGTGTCCCAGGCCGTCGCAGGTGGGGCAGGCACCATACGGGGAATTGAAACTGAACATGCGCGGAGACGGCTCTTCGTAGCCGATGCCGCAGTGTGCGCAGGCGTAGTGCTGTGAAAAGAGGCGTTCTTCTTTACCGCCCACGTCGATTTTAACCTGGCCGTTGCCGAAGGCCAGCGCGGTTTCGAGGGAATCGGCGAGACGGCGCTTGATGTCGGGGCCCACGACGAGGCGATCGACCACGGCGTCGATGACGTGCTTCTGTTTCTTGTTGAGCTTGATGTCGTCATCGAGGGCCACCGTTTCACCGTCGACGCGGGCGCGCACCAGTCCCTTGCGGCGCAACTCGTCGAGGATCTCGCGATGCTCGCCCTTGCGGCCCTCCACCACCGGCGCGAGAACCTGGATGCGTGTGCCGGCGGCGAGTTCGAGCACGTTGTCGACCATCTGCGACACCGATTGCTGCGAGATGGTGCGGCCGCACTTGTAGCAGTGCGGTACCCCCGCGCGCGCAAAGAGCAGGCGAAGGTAGTCGTAGATCTCCGTAACCGTGGCCACGGTGGACCGGGGGTTCTTGGCGGACGAGCGCTGCTCGATGGAGATCGCCGGGGAGAGCCCGTCGATGTAGTCGACGTCGGGCTTTTCCATGAGGCCCAGGAACTGGCGGGCGTAGGCCGACAGCGACTCCACATAGCGGCGCTGACCCTCGGCGTAGATGGTGTCGAAGGCCAGCGACGACTTGCCCGATCCGGACAGCCCTGTGATCACCACTAGCTGGTCGCGTGGGATGGTGACATCGATATTGGCGAGGTTGTGCTCGCGCGCGCCCTTAACGACTATTTCGTTGGTTGCCATGAACTTACGATGCGGAATCGCCTGGGCTTGGCCCCAGGTCGAACCCGCAATATACGCTCGCTGTCAGGCCGCGCCAACGGGGATTGGACTTGTGATTCAGAATGTGATTCTAGGCGTCTGACGGAAGAGTACCTTGGGTTCGTGAGCCCGCGTTTTGACATATATATGTCTAGCCGATATATTCACTGGTATGAGGACCACAGTGAGACTGAGAGACGACCTCTTGCGACGCGCTAAAAAGCGCGCGGCCGACGAGGGACGCACGCTGACCTCCATGATCGAGGAGGGGCTCTTGATCGTTCTTTCCAGAGCCCAACGGGATCGCAGGAAGGCCAGAGTCAGAATCCCCATCTCAAAAGCCACAGGTGGCGTACTTCCCGGAATTGACCTCAATAATTCCGGAGAGATTTGGGACATTCTGGACGGCGTATGACACTGGCAGACTGCAACGTTTTGATTCATGCCTTCAGGTCGGATGCCTCCGACCATACGCGATGTCGCAGGTGGCTCGACGAGACCGTGCGGGGCGAGTCGCGATTTGGGCTCTCACCCGAGGTCCTCAGTGCGGTGATTCGAATCACCACTCACCGAAAGGTCTTTGCTAAGGCAAGCACACTGGCCGAAGTCATCGATTTCTCGGAAGCCCTTCTTGGCCTGCCCAATCGCGAAGTGATTCAGCCTGGGGAACAACATTGGGCGATCTTCGTGAGACTTTGCCGTGACGTGGAAGCTCGCGGAAAACTCGTACCCGACGCCTGGTTCGCTGCTCTGGCGATCGAGTCGGGCTGCGAGTGGATCACGCTCGATCGCGACTATGCACGGTTTCCCGGCTTGAAGTGGCGCTCGCCCGAGTGAACGCGAAAACGTGCCCCCGGCACTGTCCGGGACCCGCCCTCCGCCTCCGTTGACGAAGTAATCCCACCCTTCGCGATTCCGATCTCCCGGCCAGGGACTTTTTATAGGTAAGTAGTTACATATTTAAGACCTGAGTAGCCCCGCAGAGAAGAGGATCGATGAGTGCGGCAAAGTGGAAGAGCATGGCAGCCGTGTGGACGGCTTGGGCCCTGGTGCCAACCGGCGTGGCCTCCGCGACGAGGGCGCTCGCCTTCGAACCTCAAGGGTTTCCAGCCTGCGCCACGGTCATGGAGTTGCCTCCCGGCGCGGCTGGCGCAGCGCTGGCCTGCCCCACCTTCGGGGAGTGCGACTTTGCGGCCACTCGGGACGAGTTCATCCCCACGGTCGGGCAGCCATGGCGCATCCTCCGCATGTATGTACAGGTGATGGCCAACGATGACGGCACAAACCGTGCCGTGAGCGCGGCCGCCGTGGAAGCGCAGATGGCCAGCCTGAACGCCACGTTCGGTCTTCACCGATTGCGTTTCGTGTGGCAGGAGCGAGTGGTCCACTCCACCCAGTATCGCAATCTGGACACCCTCATAGGCGGCGAGGCAAACCTCATGAAAGTCGCCTGGGCTCATGAAACGGACAGCTTCCTCAACGTCTATCTGGCCAATACGGTACCCTCTGGCGGTGTGGCCGTCTTTCCCTGGAACGGGCAGGCGCTCGGCACCCTGGGTGGCATCGTGGTGGACGACAACTGGTTTTATGGCGGCGGGAATCTCTTCACGCACGAGGTGGGACACGTGCTCGGACTGTACCATACACAACGGGGCGTTTCGGAAGTGACCGTCTGCGGGCCCTGTTACGAGCACGCGGGAGGCTTTGGCGGCGATGAGCTTGGGGATCTCTGCTCCGACACCGACCCCTCGCCGATCAACTTCACCTGCAGTCCTCCCGGCGGCACCGATGCCTGTACGGGCCTGCCCTGGGGACCCACCATGATCCAGAATTTCATGGGCTATGCGCACCCCTCCTGCACCAGCGAGTTCTCAACACAACAATCGGGGCGCCTGAACTGCTGGCTTACGGCGGAACTCACCTCCTGGCTGGAATGCGACTCGGTGATTCCGCCGCCCGGGGCCACCTCATCGGGGGACCTCGACGGGGACAGCTGGGGAGATGCGGCCGAGAATTGCCCGGGTGTGTACAATCCCTGCCAGGAAGACGAAGATGGTGACGGTGTGGGGGATGCGTGCGATTGCGCCATCGTGCTCACCGGCGACGTCAACGTCTCGGGTTCTCTCACCTCCGCCGACGTGATCAGACTGGTGAACTACGTGTTCAAAGACGGTTTGGACCCTGCCCCCTGCACCGCATCCGGTGACACCAACTGCAGCGGGAGCGTGACCTCGGCGGATGTCATCGGCCTCGTCAATCACGTGTTCAAGGGCGGCTCGACCCCTTGTGATGTGTGCAGCCTCGTGGCGGGCACCGTGGAATGCCATTGATCGCCGGTCCCGGCGAAAAACGAACGTGGGCGCCCGGAGGTGCCCACGTTCCGTACACCGCCAACAGCTGCGACCTAGCGCGAAGCCTGCATCGATGACAACCGCGAGGCGTTGTGGGCCAGGTCTACGAATTCCGCCCGGAACCCTTCGTGATCGCTTCCGAGCGAGCCTTTCGCAAGCTCCAGTACCTGAGGCCAACTGGCGGTGCCCTTGTGGTCGGAGTCGCGCAGCAACAGCCCGTACTCCGCCACCGCGGCGGAGAACCGGAAATTGTTCGAGCTGTGCGCCAGTTCGACCGGACGATCCAGCACCTGCGCCACCATGAGGCGGCTCGTGTCGGAGTCGGGTCGCTTGTAGCGCAGCTTGAGCGTGAGCACTTCGCCGCTGTACAAGGCTTCGGGCTGAGCCGGCTGGCTTTGGTAGCGCAGGGAGTCCACGGAGCCTCTGTGGCGGCCATCGGCCGGAACCACTTCGTACAGCGCGGTCACCGTGTGGCCCGCCCCGAGTTCACCCGAGTCCACGCGGTCGTCTGCGAAGTCTTCCTTGGCCAGCATGCGGTTTTCATAGCCGATCAGGCGATAGGACGCGACGCGAGCCGGATTGAATTCAATCTGCAGCTTTACATCCTTGGCGATTGTGAACAACGTACCCGTGAGTTCCGTGACGAACACCTTGTGGGCTTCCCGCATGTTGTCGATGTAGGCGTAGTTGCCGTTGCCCTTGTCGGCCAGCTGCTCCAAGCGCGAGTCCTTGAGATTGCCCATACCAAAGCCCAGGATCGTGAGAAACACGCCGGCCTTGCGCTTATTCTCGATCAGGTCCACCAGCTCGCCTGTGCTGCTGGTGCCCACGTTGAAGTCGCCGTCGGTGGCCAGGATGATGCGGTTGTTGCCGCCCTTGATGAAGTGTTCCTGCGCCACCTGGTAGGCCAGTTGAATGCCGGCGGCACCCGCCGTGGACCCACCGGCTGAAAGCCGGCCGATGGCATCGTGAATCGCCTGCTTCTCGGATCCGCGTGTGGAGGGAAGCACCAGACCCGCGGCGCCGGCGTACACCACGATGGCCACGCGATCGGAGGCGCGCAGCTGATTCACCAGAAGGCCAAACGCCTTCTGCACCAGGGGAAGCTTGTTCTCGGGCTGCATCGAACCCGACACGTCGATCAGAAACACGAGGTTCGACGACGGCAGTTCGGACCCCGTAAACTTGCGTCCCTGCAAGCCGATGTGGATGAGTCGGTGACCTTCCTGCCACGGGCAGTCGGACTGCTCCACCGTGACGGAGAACGGGTGTTCGCCGTCGGGAATCGGGTAATCGTAGTCGAAGTAATTCACCAGCTCTTCGATGCGCACTGCGTCCTTGGGCGGCAAGGTCTCCTGACGGATGAATCGCCGCGTGTTGCCGTAGGAGGCCGCGTCCACGTCGATGGAAAACGTGGAGAGGGGATTGCCGACCACGTCGAGGAAGCGGTTCTCCGGAAGCGGAGAGTATTCCTCCGTGCCGAAGGGAGCGCCGTAGCGAAGGTATCCGAGCTGGTCGGGCTCCATCACGCAGCCCGGCATCTGGCGCTGAGCAATGTAGTTGTCGGTCCGAACGCTGTACAGGAACGGAGGCGACAAGGCCATCACCTCGCCGGCCGAGCCGTCCAGGTCGCCAGCCTTATTGAAGTGTATGACCTGGGGCGAGAGCGCAGCCGCAATCGTGTCCGCCTCGACTTTCGCTGCGACCAGCAGGAAGTCGGCGGTGACCGCGGAGTCAGCCACCACCTGCACTCCGGCGCGAAATTGCGGCTCATAGCCAACGACCTTCACCGTGAGCGAGTACGCGCCGGGCGGTACGTTCAGAATGGTGTAGTAGCCGTCCGGATCGGTTTGCGCGCCCAACATTGTGCTGTCCACCAGGACGGTCGCCGATGCGATCGGTGCGCCGGTGTGCAGATGGGTCACCCTCCCTGAGATTCGTCCGGTGGGGCTGGCCCACAGGAAGCTCAGAGCCACGGCCGACGCCGCGACCACAACCAGCAGGATGGTGACGCGCGGGCCCTGCGGCCGCGCAGTACGCAAAGTTTGAACAAAGGACATCATGGTACCTCTCTCGGGGATCCCGCTTGGAGCTATGTGTTGTCCCGGAGACCCGAGCCCCGTCCCACAGGTAAGCCTTGTTAGCTGCTCTTACTACCGGGACCCCAAAAGCGTTCGAATTATTCCAAGCAACGCCGCGCAAAGTGGAGCGGCGTGCGTCTAGAAGTTGAACGTGAGCGCAAACCGACCGCCCGACGCGGCGGCACCGATGGACGAGTCCTCGTTGCCGGACGC
Organism: Candidatus Zixiibacteriota bacterium; assembly: GCA_036745245.1. Taxonomy (GTDB): domain Bacteria; phylum Zixibacteria; class MSB-5A5; order JAUVRN01; family JAUVRN01; genus DAIOGN01. The sequence continues at coordinate 16,037 of DAIOGN010000026.1, read as the reverse complement.
CCGATGAAGCTGGGGAATCAGAATCCCGACGGCTGCACCCACCAGGTAGCCGGTGAGCACGTCGGTGCGGAAGTGGTGACCGGAATCCACGCGAAGGAGCCCCACCACCGCCGGATACACCGCGGCAACGCTCCAGGCGATGGTCTTGGTGGTTCCGGACATCGGATAGTCGGAGTACACTCTGGCCAGATAGAAGCAGGTGGCCGCCGTGACGCTGGTGTGACCCGAGTAAAACGACACGCGGGCGTCCGTGCTGGTTCTTTGGTCGAGCGGAGCGTCGGGGTCGTACGCGTAAGGACGTGTGCGTCGCACCAGGCCCTTCGTGATGGCGGTGAAGCCCGCTTCGACGAGCAACACCTCGCCCCACATCACGCCCAGCGTTTTCCAGTCCTGACGTGTGCGGGTGTCGATGAACAGGGTCAACGGCAGGGCAAAGGACGCGTACTTCATCACGTCTCCGGCGGTCGCCTCGCGATAAGGCTCCATGCCGGAGCGGTCGAATGAGTTGATGTCTTGCGTGTTCAGAGCCGAGAGTTCGTTTTCGGTGAAGGGCTCGATGTCGTCGATGAGTGCCAGCCCCGACAGACCCAGGGCGGCGCCTACACCAAGGAGCGTCCACTCGCGGTTGGACCTGAGCTGGTAGGGGCTCTGTGCTCCGGCCTCTTCCTGGCCGCCTATGAAAAAAGCGATGGCCAGCGGGAACTTGAGAAACCGAGCCCAAACCAGACCATGGCGGCAGGTCATTGTCATGAAGTAACGGACCTGAAGGAAGTCATACAAGGAATCTGAAGGATGCTGAAAACTACCAGCAGGAGAAGGGCCGCGTCGCGACTCGATCCCGTTGAAGCCCGTGATGTGATTGCCACGGGACCGACTTCAGGTAGATTCCATGGCAGTGATACGGCACGGTCCCATCAGTCATGCCACGCAAGGCTCCGGAATCCAATTCCGGCCAATGAGTTACAGCATTGCACTCGAGCTGCGATGGCTCTTGTCTAAACCTGTAGGCATTAAGATGCTTTGCCGATACATTTTGATGCATGGGAAGAACTACATTGAATATCGACGAACCCTTGCTGCGCAGGCTTAAGGCCACAGCAGCCACTCGGGGCATTTCATTGGCCGCACTGGTCAATCAGTTGCTGCGCCAGGCCCTGGCCGGTCAGGCCACCAAGAAGCACTACGAATTCAAGTTCGGAGGTTGGGTCTCCGAGCTTCAGCCGGGCGTGGATATTACCGATCGCAATTCGCTGTTCGATCTGCTTGACGGGCGATAGCCAATGCAGGCGATTGACACGAACATTCTAGTGTATTCGCAGTTGGCAAGTCTCCCGGAGCATGAACGCGCCAACCGATTCTTGAAAGATCTGGCCACAGGTTCGGCGCCCTGGGGGATTCCGTGGCCCTGCATCTATGAGTATCTGCGAGTGATCTCACATCCTCGCCTGCACCACCCCCGGTTACCCGCGCGGCAGGCACTGGCCGAGCTAACGGGTCTCTTGGCATCGCCTTCTCTGGTGCTGCTGCACGAGACACCAGACCATCTGGACTATCTGAATCGAGCCATCGAAGAATCAGGTGCGTCCGGGAATCTCATTCACGATGCCCACATTGCGGCACTCTGCCTGGAACATGGCGTCTCGGAGTTGATTACCGCCGACCGCGATTTTGCGCGCTTCCCTTCGCTCACCACCCGCAATCCATTCGCCTGATAGAGGCACATGAGAAAGGCCCCGGGCAGACTGCCTCGGGGCCTTTTGCGCACTCGGCAAGATTCGACGGATCAGAATGGTGTTCTGACCCCTTTGTTCAATCCACCACCGGATCCGCGAGTTCAATCGCCGTGATCTGGCCAAGCGTGGCGAGGTCGCCGTCGAGTTCGGCTTTCTTGCCCACCACGACGTATGAGACTTTGTCGGGGTGCAGGTAGGTCTGCGCCACACGGTGCACGTCTTCCTTCGTGACAGCGCGGACTTTGGCGATGTACACCTCGAGCAGATCGCGCGGACGGTCGTCGAACTCGAGCGACATGAGCTGGCCCACGATCTGATTGGCGCTGGTGAACTGGAACACGTAACGGTTGATGTAGGAGTCCTTGGCCATCTCCAGTTCGTCGTCGGAAACGGGCGCCTGGCGGATGCGGTCTACTTCAGATTTCATCAGGTCGAGCGCCTTGATCGTGGTGCTCGACTTCGTCTGGCAGAACGCGTAGAACGTCCCCAGGTCGTTGGACCCGGTTTCATAGCGCGTGCCCACCGAGTAGGCCAGCCCCTCGTCCGACCGCACCTTCGAGGTCATGCGCGAATTGAAACTGCCGCCGCCCAGAATGAAGTTCATCACCGACACCGCGTAACGGTCCTCATTCTTGTTGTCGATTCCGAGATGTCCGAAGCGGATGTTCGTCTGGTTCACGTCCCGCTCGATGAAGTACACCCCGGGCTTGAAATCGGCTGCCACGGCCGGGCGTGCCGGGGCGGGCTGGGCAGACTTCTTCCAGTCGCCGAACGCCTTCTCCAGGGCCTTTTTCACCTTGCCGCTGTTGAAGTCGCCGGTGACACCCAAAAGGATCTGGTTGGGTGCGAGGGCCTTCGCGTGGTACGCCACGAGGTCGTCGCGGGTGATCTGCTTTACGGTCTCCCATTCGAGGATGCGGCCCCACGGGTGATTCCCGTAGACCACGTGGTCGAACTCGCGCGCCACGATCGAACCGGGCTGGTCGTTTCGTCCCTTGATGTTCTTGCGGATCTGCTCCTTGGCCAGGTCGAGCTTGTCCTGGCTGAAGGCGGGGCGACGCAGCACATCGGCGAACAGCCGGATGCCTGTCTCGATGTCTTTGGAGAGACAGTACAGGGACGCCGATCCTGACTCGCTGCCGATGGAGGTTTCGATGCTGGCCGCGATGAATTCGAGTGCGACGTTGAGCGAATCGGGGTTGAGTTTCTCCGTGCCCCCCGAGCGCATGACCGTGCCCACCAGCTGCGACAGCCCGGCCTGTTCCGCCGGCTCGTACAAACTTCCACAGCGAATCATGGCGTTGATGCGGAACTCCGGCAGCGTGTGGTCTTCCTTCAGGTACACCACCATGCCGTTGCCCATTTCGTACCGTGTGACATCGCGTCCCACGGCTGGCACCTGCCACTCGATGGGTGGATACTCGAAGGAGGCGATGAGTTTGCCGCCTTCAGACTGCGGGCCGCCTGTGGTGGGGGCTCCGCCGCGGCCGTGCTGGCCAAACGCCTGCGGCACGCCCACCAGGACGCCCGCTACAATAATGAGAGCTAGCTTCTTCATGTGAGGATCTCCTACCGTGACGCCTGAGGCTTGGTCACTTCTTCGGACTTCGCGGGCTTCACCAGGGTGGCTACCGTGCGCCGCTTCTTTTCGAAATACTTCGTGGCCACGCGCACGATGTCGTCGGCCGAAACGGCAAGCGTGGCATCGCGGTGCTTCACGAGGTTGTTCCAGTCGCCGGTCATCATTTCCCAGCTCGCAACGCGTGAGGCCATGCCCGTGTTGGAGTTGAGTTGATTGATGAAGGCGGCTTCCACCTGGTTGCGAACTTTTTCCAGTTCCCATGCGCTCACAGGCGCCTGCTTCAGCTTGTCCAGTTCGTCGTACACGGCCTCTTCAATCTCGAGACAGGTGTGGCCTTCCAGGGGCGAGGCGCCCAGGACGAACACGTCCGGATAGCGTACGAGACCGGGGTCACCCGACCAGACGTTCTGAGCGATCTTGCCATCGACCAGGCGCTTGTACAGCCGCGACGTGCGTCCGTCGGTGAGGACCGACGAAATCACCTGAAGCACGGCCTGATCGGGATCGCCCAGCTGTGTGGCCATGTACCCGATCATGACGGAGGGTTCGGCGTCGTACTCCACTTCGATGCGCTTCTCGCCGGCCGGTTCGGGCTCGGAGGTGAACACCGGATCGGGCGGCGGCTGGCTGGGAATGGGACCGAAGTACTTCTCGCAGAGGGCAAACACTTCCTCCGCTTTCACGTCGCCTACGATGCCCACCACGCAATTGTTGGGCGCGTAGTACCGAATGAAGAACTCCTCCACCTCTTCACGCATCACAGTGGAGATGTCGGCGGCCCAGCCCACGACGGGCCAGCCGTAGGGGTGCGCCAGAAACGCGGTGGCGTTGAACTGTTCCCACAGTTTGCCGGTGGGCGAATTCTCTGTGCGCAGGCGGCGCTCCTCGTACACCACGTCGCGCTCCGAGTAGTACTCGCGCAACACAGGGTGAGCGATCCGGTCGGCCTCCATGTAGGCCCACAATTCGAGCCGGTTCTTCGGCAGCTGAACGTAGTACTGCGTGGAGTTCTGTCCGGTGGACGCGTTCAGTCCGGTGCCGCCGTTCTTCAGGTACAGGCCCCAGAGTTCGTCCTTGATGACGTATTCCTTCTGCGTGTCCTGCAGGGCCGCGATGGAATCGCGCAGGGCGTCGGCTTTTTCCTGGGAGCCGCCGGCGTACGGCGAGAGCAGTTTGGCCTTCTCGGCTTCCCACGCGTGAGCCAGCCGGTCGATCTCGATCATGATCGGCTTCTCGGCGTCGAAGTTTTTCGTGCCCAGCGTGTGCGTGCCCTTGAACATCATGTGCTCGAGGAAATGGGCCAAGCCGCTCTTGCCGGGCTTCTCGTCCACCGAGCCCACATTGTAGCGCATGTACGTGGAGACCACGGGAGCGGTGGGATTTTCCATCACCAGGATGCGCATGCCGTTGGGCAACACCTTGCGTTTGACGTTGAGCTCGATCTCCTTGGCCTGCGCCGCGGAGAGGCAGACCAGGGCCGACAGAGTGAGGATTGCGATTCTCTTCATAGTGTACTCCATGTGACGGGCGTTGAATGAGGGATCGGGGGCTAATATCGCGGGGCAGGGGCCCCGGTTCAACGGCTAGTTCACGCGTGCCAGAAGCAGCGTCTGATCGTCGTCCACCCGGTAGGCGGCACGAATCTCGCGCAGGATGCGGGCGTGCGCCTCTTCCACGGGCAGGTGGGCCGCATCAATGAGGATCTTCTTGATGCGTTCCATGCCGGTGCGTGGGTCCCATTCCCCTTCGACTTCGATGAGGCCGTCCGTGAGTATTACGAAGAGATCTCCGGGCTCCGTGTCGACGTGTTGCGTGTGAAACGGCACGGTCTCCAGCACGCCCAGAGGCGGCGCCGTGCTCTCCAGCTCCGACACCTGTCCCGTGGCGCGCTTGTGGTGCAGGATGGACGGATGTCCGGCCAGCACATAGTCGGCCCGGCCCGACTCACCGAAGCGCATGGCGGCGAAGGTCACGAACATCTCCGGCTGCTTCACCTGAAACACCACACGGTTGAGATCGTCGCACAGCTCCTCGATCTGGCCCGAGTGCAGGAGCTTCATGCGAATGGCCGACTTCACCATGCTCATGAACACGCCGGCCTTCACGCCGTGCCCCGACACGTCTGCTACGAAGAGGCCTGTGGAGGTGCCGTCCTGCACTACGTCCACGAGGTCGCCGCCCACTTCTGTGGAGGAGATCGACTGTCCGAAAATCGTGAGCCTGGGGGTGCGCAGAGAAATGGTGGGCACCAGGTGGGAATGGATTTCCTGGGCCAGACCGATTTCTGTCTGCAGCCGCAGCGAACGTCCGCCTTCCTGATTGATGAACATGATGAAGCAGACGTAGCCCAGCACGGTGAACACCACGCAGATCACGCCGCCGAAGGTGATCGTGGCCGGTCCCACCCCCGATTTCACCATGAACACACTGGAACTGATTCCCACAACCACCTGAAGCGGGATCACTGCGTACAGGAACTTGAGGCTGCGGGTGAACGAGGCCGCGTAGCCCACGGCGATGAGGCCGGATCCCAAAAGCCAGAGGAGCGTGAGCCACAGGGGCCAGCCTTGCGCCGGTCCCGCTGCCAGGATGAGCGCCAGAGGCGCGAACACGAAGAAGATGGCCAGGTACAGCTTGGCCGCCGAGGGCCCGGAGAGGCCTTTGTAGAAGGCTGCGCCAAACTGTTTGTCGGACGTGCTCATGGAGTCGTTGGATCCCTGGGTTCGAACCTGCGTTGAAACGTACGGGCAGGCAGGCTATACTGGCTCCTAAACAAGGAGGGACGCCGTGCTGCGCAACTGTTGCATGGGGCTGGGGCGGGGACTGGTCATCGTAGTTCTGGGGTACGTGGCGGGCCGGGCCGAGCCGGCGGAGTTCAGCAAGTTCGACAAGAATCACTCCACGATCGGCTTTCGCGTTCCCATTCTCGGCGGCCTGTCGTCGGTGGAAGGGAAGTTCACGGCATTCGACGTGCAGCTGCGCTACGACTCCGTCGATGCATCGAAGTGTTTCGTGGGGGCCACGATCGAGACGGCATCGATCCACACCGGCATTGAGGAGCGTGACGAACACCTGCGTTCCGCCGACTTTCTGGACGCGGCAACTCACTCGAAGATTATGTTCGTGAGCAAGAAAGTCGAGCGGTCCCCGGAGGGATTCCTCGTGCACGGAACGCTGTCCATGCGCGGGACGTCCCTCCCGGTGGAACTTCTGTGCCGCGTGACGGGGTTGACGCGCGACTCGGCGTCGGGGGACGCGTTGATCGGACTTCATGCCACCACGACGTTGAATCGCCAGGACTATGGCGTGTCGTGGAAGCACCCGGATCCGCTGTTCGTGGGGGATTCGGTGGAGGTCGAGATCAGTTTGATCTCGAAGCTGACGCCGCAGCGTTAGGAAAATGGGGTCAGAGGCAAATTAAGCCGGCCGGCTTAATTTGCCTCTGACCCCATTTATTTCAGGTGCGGCGGACGCGGACGTCGCCCAGCCCCACGCGGATGCTCAGGTGGAGCTTGCGTGGTGCGCTGTCGTATCCCGGGTCCTTGAAGTCGAGCCGTGCCGCGAACCCGTCGGACTCGCGACCGAGAAGGTGGAGATCGCCGCCGCCGGTCTTCGCATCCACCGCCACGGGCACGTCCTTCGGCACTTCGATGCGCACGTCGCCCAGCCCCACTTTCACTGTGACGGAGTTCTCCGTGGGTTCCAGGCGGGTCTGGCGCAGGTCGAGCTTCACTTCTCCAGCGCCCATGCGGATCTCCAGTCCATGCGAATCGATGGCCTCGGGGGAGAGTTCAATTTCCCCCACACCGTGCGACATCTTTTCGGCCACAGCTCCGGAGACGGTGGCAGACATGGTGATCTTGTTTTTGCCGTTCCGTCCGGCGAGCATCCACACGCCCAGGGCAATGATGATGATGGGCCAGCCGCGGCTCATCATTTCTCCAAAGTCGAACTCGAACGCTCCGGTGTTGTTCAGGAGCCAGAAGATCCCCACCACCACGAGGATTCCACCCCACAGAAGTCCCGTACTCGACTTACTCACGCCGTGCCTTTCTCCCCGTCTCCCTTGGACGCAGATTCGGGGCCGAAGTTGCCGAATCCCCGACCTTTTCAATGGGATTCACGAGGCCGTGCCCCCAGTGCCCCGGGATCGGGGCCGAGCAGTCGGGGCAGCGGCCGTCCACAAGCGCATTCAACTGCACCTGAAAGCCGCGACGTTCAACAAGCAGGCGTTGGCAGTGAGGGCAATACGTATTCTCACGTGTGCCCGCGCGACCCGGAATGTTGCCCACGTACACATAGCGCAGTCCGGACTCTCTACCAATGTCGTAAGCCCGAATCAGAGTGGCCGCCGACGTGGGTGGAGTGGCGTCCATGCGGTAGTCGGGATGAAACGCCGTCACGTGCCAGGGCACGTCCGGCGACAGGCCGGCCAGGAACGCAGCGATGTCTTTCAATTCTTCGTCGGAGTCGTTGAACCCGGGCACCACGAGAGTGACGATCTCCACCCAGAAGCGCCGTTGAACGAGGCCTTCGATGGTGTCGAGCACGTTGTTGAGCGTTCCCCCCAACTGGCGATACGGCCGATCTCGAAAGCCCTTGAGGTCGACCTTGTACAGGTCCACGTGCGGACGGAGGTACTCCAGCACTTCAGGAGTGCCGTTGCCGTTGGACACGAATCCGCACACCAGCCCCTGCGATTTTGCCAGCCCAAACACCTCCACGGCCCACTCGGCGGTGATGAGCGGTTCGTTGTATGTGCTTACCATGACCGGAATGCGCTTGCGCACGGCCAGCTCCACCAGTCGCTCAGGGCCGATCCGCTGGGTGGGGGACTGGGCCTCATCATCCCTGAGAGCCTGCGACGTGACCCAGTTCTGGCAGTAGCTGCAATGCAGGTCGCAGCCGAGCATGCCAAACGACATGGCATCGGAACCGGGGAAGGCATGAAAGAACGGCTTCTTTTCAATCGGGTCGATCTGCAGGGACGCCACGTACCCGGACGGAACGCGCAGGTGCCCTCCATCGTTGAACCGCACCTGGCACACGCCCGCAAGCCCCGGATAGATGAAGCAACGGTGGCCGCAGGCCAGACAGCGCACGGCGCCGTCCGCCTCGGTCACGGTGAGTTCCGTTGCGGCGGTGGCGGTGTTGTCCGCCAGCCGCTCGCGCAGGGTCGTTGACATGTCAGTCTTTCTCCACCCTGATCTTAAGCTATGGGCAAAGGGCCCGGTCTGCAATAAGTTGAAGCGGTCATGGACGACGCCAAAGCCTACGAACACGTGATCCGACTTCTGGCCCGGCGCGCTCACTCGCGCCAGGAGCTGGTGAGCAAACTGCGCCAGAGAGGCGCCTCGTCGGAGGTCGCCCGCGCCGCCGTGGAGCGCGCTGCCTCACAGGGCTACGTGGACGATCTGGAGTACGCCCGCATGATCGCCAGGCACGGACGCGACCGGGGGCTGGCTCCCTCGCGCACGCGTTTGGACCTCGCGCGCCGCGGAGTCGACTCGGACACGATGGACACGGCCCTGTCGGAAGTGTTCGCCGACGTGAACCTGGAGGACCTGGCGCTGTCACTCGCTCGCAAACGCAGGGCGCGTCTTTCGGGCGATCTCGTCTCGGTGCGGCGCAAACTGGCGGCGTACCTCGAACGGCGCGGCTTTCCGGTCCACGCGTGCCTTGCCGCCGTGGACACGGTTGCGCCTCTGAATTAACCCTCCTATATTGGCGCCGCTCAATGAAATCACAGGTGTTGTCACTCCTTTCGGTCGCGCCGACGCGCGTTTCCACGCCATGACCTCTGCCGCTCTCCGAGCGAGTTTCGTGCGCCACTTCGAGCAGCTGGGGCATCGCGCGGTGCCGTCATCGTCTTTGGTACCGCACGACGACCCCACGATTCTGTTCGCCAACGCCGGGATGAACCAGTTCAAGCGCGTCTTTCAGGGGCTCGAGCAAGCGCCCTCTCCGCGCGCGGTGAGCGTGCAGAAGTGCATCCGCGCCGGCGGCAAGCACAACGATCTCGAAAACGTGGGCATGACGGCGCGCCACCACACGTTCTTCGAAATGCTGGGCAATTTCTCTTTCGGCGACTACTTCAAAGCCGACGCGATCGCCTGGGCGTGGGCCTGGGTCACCGTGACTCTGAATCTGCCCAAGGACCGCCTGTACGCCACGGTGTACACCGACGACGACGAGGCCTTCGATCTCTGGCGCAAGATCGCGCCGGAGCTGGGATCCGGACGCATTCTGCGCTTCGGCAAGAAGGACAACTACTGGTCCATGGGGGACGTGGGCCCCAATGGACCCTGCTCGGAGCTTCATTTCGACCGCGGCGTGGAATATTCCTGCGGAAAACCCACGTGCGGTCCCAACTGCGATTGCGATCGCTACATGGAAATCTGGAATCTGGTGTTCATGCAGTTCAACACCGACGAATCGGGAACGACCAAACCGCTCCCGAAGCCGTCCATCGATACGGGCGCCGGCCTGGAGCGGATCGCGGCCGTACTGCAGAACGCCCACACCAACTACGACACGGATCTGTTCGTGCCGCTGATCCGCAGGCTCTCGGAGCGGAGCGGACGCGCCTACGAACCCGGGGACGCGGGATTGTCGCATCGCGTGGTGGCCGACCACATTCGCGCACTCTCCTTCGCCGTCGCCGACGGAGCCGTGCCTTCGAACGAAGGACGAGGCTACGTACTGCGCCGCATTCTGCGCCGCGCCTCGCGTCACGGCCGCAAGCTGGGACTACGCGAGCCGTTCCTCGCCGACCTGTTGCCCGTGCTCATTGATCTCATGGGCGACGATTACCCTGAGTTGTCTCTACGGAAATCGCACATCAGTTCCGTGCTCACCTCCGAAGAGGAACAGTTTGGCCGCACTCTCGACGTGGGGATTGATCTGTTCGAAGAACTTGCCGCGCGTGCAGAGAAATCTCCTTCACGCACCATCGCCGGAGAAGACGTGTTCCGTCTCTACGACACCTACGGATTTCCCGTGGATCTCACGGCGGTGATGGCGCGCGAGCGCGATTTGTCGGTGGACGAGGCGGGGTTTGAGAAGGCGATGGAGGCGCAACGCGAGCGGTCACGTGCGGGTGCCGACTTCGCGGGCCAGGGACCACGCTTCGAAGCGCTCACGCAGAGGTTCGCCGGACGCAAGACGGAGTTCCTGTACGACACGTACGCCGCCGACTCGCCCCTGGTGGAGTACGCTCCCGAAGAGGGCGCCGTCATTCTCGAGCGCACGCCGTTTTACGTGGAGTCAGGGGGCCAGGTGTCGGATGTGGGCATGATCACGGCTTCCGACTTCGTGTTCGAAGTGAAGGACGTGGTGCGCGAACGCGATCTTATTCTGCATCTGGGCCAGCCGCTGCAGGGCCGGTCATCGAAGTCGACCTCCGCTTCCGCCGCCGTGGCCAAGGACCGTCGCCGAGCCATCGAACGCAATCACACGGCCACCCACCTTCTGCAGGCCGCACTCAGGCAGGTGCTGGGCACGCAGGTGCATCAGGCGGGCTCACGTGTGGCGCCCGACCGGCTGCGTTTTGACTTCACGCATACGTCGGCCCTCTCGCGCGAAGATCTCGAGCAGATCGAAACCATCGTGAATCTGCGCATCCTCGACAATATCCCGCTTTCCATCGACTGGTCCGACTTCAACTCGGCCAAGGCCAAAGGGGCCATGGCGCTCTTCGGCGAGAAGTACGGCGACCGCGTGCGCGTGGTGGATGTGCCGGGCTTCTCCATGGAACTGTGCGGCGGCACGCACGTGAAGTCCACAGGCGAGATCGGGATGTTCAAGGTGATCTCGGAAAGCGCTGTCGCTGCCGGAGTTCGTCGCATCGAGGCCGTCACGGGCGAAGGGGCCAGGCGGTTCCTGCAATCACGCGAGCAGCTTCTGTCCACTGTGAGCAAGCTGCTCAAGGGCGACGCCGAGTCGCTGCCGGCGCGCGTGGAGAAACTGCTGGAGAAACAGCGCGAACTCGAGCAAAAGCTCAAGAAGCTGGAAAGCCAGGCGGCCCGCCATCTCACGTCGGGGTCGGGCGCGGAGTCGTCGGGTGTGGATGGGCAAAAGCTCGCGGTGTTCTTCGGCCCCGAGTGGCAGCGCGATCGCGTCACCGCCGTCGCCGACGAGTGGAAAAAAGAGAAGTCGCCTCGCACCGGCGTGTTCGGATTCCTCGACGAGGAACGCGACAAGGTGAACCTGTTCATCGTCTCGTCCGCAGGCGCCGTGCAATCGGGCGTCGACGCGGGAGCGGCGGTGGGGCAGATCGCGGGGTCGCTGGGAGGTCGCGGCGGCGGCAAGCCGAACCTGGGGCAGGGCGGCTTCGACGGCAAAGGCCGAAGCGCAGACGACCTGAAGACTCTCATTGAAGCTGCCGCACACTCCTACTTCGCCGCCACCCCCTAGCGGATTCATGAAGCAGGCAGCTGAGTCCACCTGGCACCGCCTCACGGAAGAGGCATCGCAACGCGGCGCTGCGCTGTGGCTGTTGATCGATCCCGACAAAACCGGCCCGGGTGCAGGCCGTCGCACGGCTGAAGAGGCGAGGCGTCACGGGTGCGACGCGCTGGTGTTGGGTGCGTCCACGGGATCGGCCGAGCGTTTCGCCGACGTGGCCCAGGCGATGTTCAAAGACCGACCCTGCCCGCTGTTGATTTTTCCCAACGGTGCAGCGCAGGTGGTGCCCCACGCGGATGCCATCCTCTTCATGTCGCTATTGTCCGGGCGCAACCCGCGCTTTCTGGCAGAGGAGCAGGTGCAGGGAGCCCCGCTGGTGTTGAAGCACGGGCTCGAAGCCATCCCCACGGCCTATCTGTTGATCGAGTCGGGAAGGGCAAGTGCGGTGGAGCGCGTCTCCGAAACGCGTCCGCTGTCGCGAAGCCTTCCGGACGACGCCTGGGCACACGCGCTGGCCGCGCGGTACCTCGGCATGTCCCTGGTGTATCTCGAAGCCGGGTCGGGTGCGCCACACTCGGTGCCGCCCGCCCTCGTTCGGCGCTGCGCCGAGGCGGGCCTGCCGCTGGCCGTGGGCGGCGGAGTGCGCACTCCCGAACAAGCCGCGCGACTGGTGGAAGCGGGCGCGAAGTTCATCGTGGTGGGGAACCAGTTCGAAGAGCGGCCCGACTGGGTGCTGTTCGCCGAGATGGCAGCCGCAGTGCACAGCAGGGAGGCGGCCGTTGCCCACTCGTAAGGAACTTCTGCACGGCATTCGCGCTGAACTCATCGAGGCCGCCGAACTCAAAGTGCTGCTTGCGGGCCAAGCCGGATCCCAATTGCTGGCCGGTGTTCACGTGTGGGAGCGCGCACTGAACTCGGGAGGCAAGATCCTCTTCTGCGGCAACGGCGGTTCCGCCGCCGACTGCCAGCATGCCGCCACGGAGCTGGTGGTTCGACTCAAGAAGAATCGCCGCGCCTTTGCCGCCCTGGCGCTCACCACCGACACGTCGCTTCTCACCGCCTGTGCCAACGATCTTGGATTCGAAAAAGTGTTTCAGCGGCAGGTGGAAGCGCTGGGAAACGCAGGCGACGTGCTGGTCGCTCTGTCAACGTCGGGGCGATCGGCCAACATTCTGGCCGCCGCGCGTCAGGCACGGAAACAGAAGCTGAAGGTGATGGCTCTCACCGGCCCGGCCGCCTCTCCGCTGGCGAAGCTGGCCGACTGCGTGCTCGCCGTTCCCTCCACCGACACGCAGCGCATCCAGGAAGCGCACATTCTGTTCCTTCACATCCTCTGCCGGCAGGCAGAGCGGCTTCTGCTGCGCCGTTGATCGGCACCGGAACTCTTCTCATCCGCGCGGGCCTCGTGGGCTACGCGCTGTGTGCACCCTTCAGCCTGAGTGCCGCCACCGTGATGTTTCTCATGGCGCTGGCCGGAGGTGCTCTGAACTGGGTGGCCGGGGAATGGCCGTCCACCGAAAGCAGCGTGGGCTGGGCTATCCTCGCGTATCTGGCGGTCAAACTCGTCACCGGAGGTCTCGCGTACGACGCTCGCATGGGCATGCGCGAGTTCTTTCATCTCTGGCCCTGGCTTCTGGTGTGGGTCATGCCCTATGCGGTGCGCACCGGGCCCGCGCGGGTCACGCTGTACCGGATCTTCGCTGTAAGCTGCGGGCTGGCGTCCTTATACGCCGTGGTGCAGAACCTCACGGGCATCGACGTCTGGCGCGACAGCCATCTGCCGGACGTCATGGGGCGTTATCCTGCCGTGGGATTCTTCGACAATCAACAGACGTGGGCGGGCTTTGCGCTCGTGGCGTCCCTGTATCTGGCCGGCGTGGCCATGGAGTCGGCTCGACAGCGTCTGTTGTTCGCCGCAGGCAGCGTGCTCTCACTCCTCGGCGCGGTGGCCTCGCAGATTCGTGGCACGCTCATCGGACTGGCCGCCGGTGTGGCCGTGTGGGTCGTGCACTCGCGTCGCGGTGTGCAAACGGCCCTTTGGTTCGTGGCCGCGGCGTGCGTGGCGCTCTGGCTATCTCCCGGAACCCTCATTCGCTTCAACGAATTGAAAGACAGATCGCTCAATCCTGCGGTCGACATTTCAAGACCCTACATCTGGACCACCGCCTGGACCATGGGTGCCCAGCGGCCACTTCTCGGCGTCGGGCCCGGCAACTTCGAGACCGTGTACGAGACCACAAAGCCCGATGCGTGGGCACGCACCATGGGGCACGCACACAACGAGTGGTTTCAGGAGTGGGCCACCTCCGGGCTCCCCGGCGTACTCGCCTTCACCTGGTTGCTCTTTGTAGTGACCAGGGCGCTGTGGCAGAGGCGCCGAACCGGCGGCCTGCCGGCTCTGGCGGCCTGGGTGGGGCTTTCGGCAAGCGCACTTCTGCAATGCCAATTCGGTGACGATGAGGTGCTTATGGCGGCCCTCTTTGTGGCCTGCCTGGGGCTGAGGTCGGAGCCCGATGCCGCCGACAATACAAAGGAGGGCAGGGCGGCTTGACCCGGCAGGTTGAATCGCTCACCTTGGACCACAATCATGGCGAAGAAAAGCACACCCACGAAGTCCGATCCGGCCCTCTTCGGCCGCCGCAACTGGCAATGGCTTGGGGCCGGCATGGCCACCATTGTGGCCGGATTCATCGCCCTGTCCCTGGGCTCGATCACCCTGGCGCCGCTCTTACTGGTGGTAGGCTACTGCGTGCTCATTCCCGTGGGCATTCTGGTAGGACCCAAGCGCGCCGAGGCTGAAGCGGGCCCGTCGGGCGACAACTGATTCCACGGCGTCTGCCGCCTCACCGCACCCTTACGTATTGACGCCGGAGCCGGTGTGCCGGTTGATTGCTCCCTTCGGGCGGTTAGCTCAGCTGGTCAGAGCGCCTGCCTTACAAGCAGGATGTCACTGGTTCGATCCCGGTACCGCCCATTTTCCAGCCTGAAAAAAAACAACCGGACCGAACCAGGAATCGTGATCAGTCCCTGGTCCGGCCCGGCTGAAGCGTGTTGATCGTCAACTAAAGGCGTTACGCTTAGTCGTCCCCGCCGCCGTCCTCGCCCTCATCGTCGTCGTCATCGTGATCGCCGTCCCCGTCGCCCTCGTCATCACAGTCGTCACCGTCATCGTCACAGGCGCCGGGTCCGATGAACCCGTTGTTGTAGGCGTCCAGCGTGTCCTTCCACATCATCACGTCGTGCCGAAGGTCCTTCGCAAGACACTCCCAATCCTTCCAGTCATGGTCGACCAGGAACAAGTCGGCAGCCAGGATCACATCGTCGACATCCTCAGAGGCGGCGCCATTCGCGATGTTGAGCTTCGCGGCGAGCAACTGCGCATACAGCTTGGTGATCCCGTTGGACGGGTGGCCAAAACAGTGCTGTTGCAGCACCAGCACGGCCGTGTCCGCTGTGTTCACCACCAGGCTCTTGCCGCCACCACTACCCAGAGTCTGCGGCAACAGAGTCGTGACCACGTCTTCCTGGGGACCCAGGCCGGCATGGTTCTTCCAGTAGCCTTTGCTGCGCGTGCAACCACCCGTAGTATCGGGCTCCTGCACCTGCACATCAAACCGGAAGAGCGACCGGGTGTAGGGGCCTTCGGGGCCGCCGAACCCAGCGCAGATCGTGGCATCCGTACCAAAGTTGGCGTCGGGCATGGCCTGCTCGATGGTGGCGTCGGCACTTGCCATGAGGGTCTCCGACATGGCCATGGAATCCGCTGTCGTGAAGTACACCGTTACCGTGGGACCCAACGTCCCGCTCTCACGACTTGCGAAGCACACCTCGGATGAGCCGGTGTCGGGCGGCAGGATGATCAGGAGCCCAAGGTTGGGCACGGTGCCATTGACCCAGCCGGTCACAGGCGTAGAGATGTTTACCATCACCCAGCCGGTATCGGCCGCCGAGAACGTCGCTGCCGCGGGGCCGAAGGCCCCTGCCACCGAACTCCAGGTGACCGTGCCTTCATCCCACGTCGCCGTGACCGGATGCAGGCCCAGTGTCTGTGTGGCGGGCGTGTTCACGTACAGCTGCAACCAGGCCGAATCAATGGTGGCTCCGGCTGGAATCGATTGAAGCACCGCACTCGACTGGTTCGTCGATTGTGGCGCTGTCGGAAGTGGGTCGTTGCCGCAGCCTGTCAGGAGCGCTGCGATTGCCATGAGCATTACTGCCCGGATTATCTGTTTCATACGGTCCTCATTCTCGGCGTTCCCTCTACGCCTGGGAAAGAGCTTCCATGCCGGGGCCTGTAAGAGTTTCGCGGAAGACTA
>DAIOGN010000025.1:30780-31171 GCA_036745245.1 Candidatus Zixiibacteriota bacterium | reverse complement strand
CCCATCGTCTAGGGGTTAGGACGGGTGGTTCTCAGCCACCAAACCGGGGTTCGATTCCCCGTGGGGCTATACTCTCAGTGACACCTGCAAGCTCTTGCAGAATTGCCAAGGGCTTCCCCTTCACTGTGGCAACGTAGTGCCTCCGTTCGCCCGCTATAGTAGGCTTCATCGCGATGGGGCCATCAAGTAGCAGGCGCAGCTGTCGTCGCACCTCTGGCAGCCTGTCTTTGCGGCTGGCGAGCAATTCGTGGAGCTTCGCCAGCTTCTCCTCGACCCATTCACGCGTCACTTTCGGCAGAGAGTTCGCTCGATTGGTGGATTTCGCTGAGGCATCGCTCTGGGCCCTCGCCAACTCCGCTTCCTTCTCTCGGATCTTGGCGCTGACGGATTC
>DAIOGN010000025.1:19451-30770 GCA_036745245.1 Candidatus Zixiibacteriota bacterium | reverse complement strand
GGATCAGGTTGTCCAGCTCCTGCCGCACGACGACAATGCGCTCCTCGGCCTCACGCAGCATCTGCGCAGGGGGTTTCGTAGTCGCCTTCACCTTCGCTTCCAGCTGACCCCAGAGTTCGAGCACAACGTCCGGGTTCAGGAAGTGCTCCTGAACGTCAGCCAACAGGAGCTCCTCTACCAGTGTTCGTTTCACACGAAGGTCATTGCCGCACGCCGATGGTCCCTGGGTGCGGTGTTTGCTGCAGCAGTAGGATGAATACGACTTGGAGGAGATCGCAATCAGTGCTGCACCGCAGTCGGCGCACTTGAGCAGGCCTGAAAACAGGAACTTCCCACGATCGTCGGTAGCCTGGACGCCAACGGCGCACGTGGAATAGGAGTTCCGCGATCTGGTCGTTTGTGTTTGTGCGCGGTCCCAGAGCTCGTCGGTGACAATTCGCAGGTCGTTGTCTGAGTATTCCACCCACTCGTCCCTTGGCCGGAGCTTCTTGCGAACGGCCCCGTTGTCCGAGCGCTTGAGATACTTGTACTGGTTCCAGATGTGGGTGCCCTTGTACTTCGGGTTTCGGAGAATGCTGCGGATGGTGCCCGCCGACCACTTGTCGCAGACCTTGCCGTTCCTCTTTCGCATGGGCGGAGGTACGGCCTCATGGTTGAGTCGGGCTGCAATCGCCCGGTAGCCGAGGCCCCCTACCTTCAATTCAAACATGTGTCGGACGACCGCAGCCTCTGTGACATCGATCGTGATCTTGGTGCCGAGGAAGCGTTTGCCACGCCTGTCGTTCCCATGTGGATCTTCAATTCGCTCATGGGCGTAGCCGTAGTTCTTTCCCCCCGCGCTGTAACCATCCAGCACCCTTCCAGTCAATCCTCGCACCACCTTCTTGCTCATGTCCTTGATGAATTGCTGGTTGATGACGGAGCGAATTCCGATGTTCAGGAACTCGTCGCGGGCGCCGGTATCAATGCCGTCGGCGATGCCCACGATGTGAACGCCATATTCCTCAAAGTCCTCCAGGAGGGCTAAGCCTTCGCGGGCGTTTCGGCCCAAGCGCGAGAGGTCATGTACAACGACACAATCGAAGAGCCCGCGTGCGGCATCTGCCTTCAGCCTCAAGTAAGCGGGGCGGCT
This sequence comes from Candidatus Zixiibacteriota bacterium, assembly GCA_036745245.1. Taxonomy (GTDB): domain Bacteria; phylum Zixibacteria; class MSB-5A5; order JAUVRN01; family JAUVRN01; genus DAIOGN01. The sequence goes on along the minus strand of DAIOGN010000025.1, from coordinate 29,638 downwards.
TGTCAGTGAGCCGGACAGTGCCTCGTCGACATACTCGAGGCCTTCGACCACGGTCCACTCGCGGCTCCGAGCATGATTCTCACACTCACGTCGCTGGTCTTTGATGGAGCGCCGATTCTGAAGGTCGCTGGAGAATCTCAGGTAGAAGACGCAGCGAATCGGGGCTATCTCCGGGGCCGTCGAGGAGCCGGACTGGTGGCTGGCTATTGCTTGAGCCATACCCCAACCGTGCCACTATCCCGCGCACACATCAAGTCGAGTGATCGCAGCCACTGTGGCCCAGAATGTGAAGCTTTGGCCCGTAGGCGGGGATTGCGTTGCTGGCGGGGCAGGGCGGGCCCAGTGGCAGGCCGAGGGGCGCGATCGGTGATGGTGGCCTCATGGCCCCAGCTGGGCAGGGATCGGGGCCGTAGGGCTTGCACTGCGCGCCACGGAAGGAGACGGGCAGGGATGGCAGTAGAGATTCTCAACTGGACGGCTGGTGAGGATGCTAATGCCCCAGTCCCAGCAGTTCGGAAAGTTCGGAATCCTTGTCGAACTGCTAACGAATTGAGGCACACGTCATTAAGTGCAAGAGTTCGGAATTCGACGGTCTTGTCCACTAGGAGTTGTTGAAAGCAATCGTTGGCCGAATGTCTTGAAGAACCATGGATCACACTGACTATCTCACCCGTCGAATATCCGAACTTCCTGTATATCTGATTGATATGCATTCAGTTATTCGTTCGGGGGTCCGTTCCGAAGTTCCCGAACTTTCAGCCGATACATTTTGGGCTTTTGGTTGTCGCAGATCTCCAGCTGCTCGGTCTCTTCCATCCAAAGGATGACATCGCTGAACTGCTTCTTGAAGAGTCCGCTAAACCTGTAGCGCCTGCTTAATCTGTCGCGGTTTCGGCTTCGCAATTACGTGACACGTCACCCGATATTTCCAAGAACCTGTAACTCAATAATACCTTTTCGATGGCTCTTCGGCGAGCACGGTTTCGCTCGGCGCGGGAGCGGGCTTGATCCAGCCCTCGTTGTTCCTCTTTCTCCACCTCCATTCTGAACTGCCGGCGATCCGGCAGCTCGATGCGGTCTTGGGTGTACGCTTCGCAGGCAGTGCGGCCAGCCAACATCGGCCGGGGCCTCTGGTAGCTCAGGTCGTCGATGGCTTCGTCGATCCTTTGGCAGAGCGTTCCACCTGCGCCTTTGCGGAACATGGCACGTGCATAGCTCTTCACGTCCCGGAAGGAGCGCTCCTTCTTGCCGTTGTACCGCGGCCAGGCACGCGGACCGGTGAGATCCAGCACTTCGTACTCCGCCAGCAGATCCACCATGGCCTGGCCGTGGAAGATCGAGCCGCCGTCGTGCTTGAGCACCAGGGGCGCGCCGTAACGATCGAACGCCTCCCGCACGTAGGCCACCACGTCCTCCTCGCAGGCCGGACCCCTGGTGAGGCGATGATTGAGCTTGAAGCGCGAGTGCTCATCCTGCAGCACGAGCAGCTCCTTCTTGCGACCGTTCTCCTTGAACCCGGTGCCGTCCTCGCTCCACATCACCTGGGATGCGGTGATCTCGTAGCGCACCGGCACCGGCGCCGGAACCGGGTCTTCGCGCAGATCGTCGATCAGGGCGGCGATCGTGGATGCGCACCACTCACCCAGTTTCTCGCGCTTGCACCACAGAGCCAGCACCTGGGGCCCCCACTGGCAGAAGTGATCCAGGTAACACTTGCGGATCTTGCGAGCCGCTTCCAGCGGGATCACCTTGGGCCGTCCCAAGGTTGAAGGCTCAGCCAGTGCTGCGGCACGACGATCCAACCAGCGGCGCAGCGAAGACTCATCGAGGTTCAGCGCGTCCGCCATTACTCCTCCAGGCCATCCTCGCTTTTGTCCGAGGGCCAGTAACTGGTCTCGGAGTCGTTCAGCTCGTCGTCTTCCTCCCTGTCCTGGGTTTCTTTTCTCGGGAGGAAGGCTCCGTTGGGTCCTGGTCCAGCTGGCGCTCCAGGTCGATGAAGGTCTTGGCCACCTCGTACTTCATCTTCCAGTGTGTCAGCTCCTTCTGCAGGCTCGTATTCGAAGTCGTCAACTCCGCTGCTCGCGTTTCCGACAGCGGCGTCGGCTTGCGGCCACGCTTCTTCGGCTCCAAAGCTTCCATCGAAGCCAAGTCCGCGGCTTCCATAGCGCGGTAGAGCGTCTGCCGGCTCACCCCGAAGGTCTTGCACAGCTGACTGACCCCGAGGTCTCCCTTCCGTGCCAGCATCACCACCCGGTAACGCTCCTGACCCGACAGCTGGGTCCACTTCAAGGGCCTGATCTGCTCGTCCAAAGCGTCCGTCCTCTCCGATGGTAAACGGTGCACCCAGGTGGATCACCTCGTGCACCGCATCGCCCACCTTGACCTCAATCTCCTCGCCTCTGCGCACCACCCGGACTTCTTTGCCACCCAACTGCCCCAGTAAATACAAGGGTGGCCGCGGTTCCTGGCCAAGCGCCAAGCGGCGAGCGTTGTCCTGGCAGCCCTGACGCACGGCTTCTTCCACATCCCCGGCCACGCCATAGAACCGATCGGCCGGACAGGCTCCCTCGATCCCCTGATGCGGTCTCTGGTGATTGTAATAGCGGATCCAGTGATCGATCCTCTGGCAGGCATCCGCGAAGGATGCGAACTGCGCCTCACAGAGGAACTCCTCCCAGATCGTCTTCCAGAAGCGCTCGATCTTGCCCAGAGTCATCGGGTGCTGAGGCGCGCTCTTGACGTGGCCGATGCCCTGCTGCTTGAGCACTCGCTGGAACCGGCTCTCGCCACGCCAGGCGACAAACTGCCGGCCGTTGTCCGAGAGGATCTCCCGCGGTGCGCCCCACTGACCGATCGCACCCTTCGTCACCTCGAGCACGGCATCCGCCGTCTGCTGCCGGAACAACCCCCAGCCTGCAAGATAGCGCGAATGGTCATCGATCAACCCCACCAGGTACACCTGGTACATCCGCTTGAGGTGGAAGGTGAAGATGTCGATCTGCCAGAGCGCATTCGGCAACGCACGCTCGAAGCGGCGGACCGCCGGCGGTCTACGATGAGGCACCGGCGGTGGGTTGCCCATCCCGGCCTCGTTGACCACCGTGCGCACCTTCTCGGCGGACACCTCGAGCCCTTCCTGACGCCTCAGGTCATCGCGGATTCGCCGCACACCGTGCTCCGGATTCGCCTGCCGCTGTGCCAGGATCCGTTCTTCGAGTGCCGAACACTGATGTCGGACACCGATGGAAGAAGCCTTGCGGCACATCCCCTCCACCCCGCCCTCCGTGTAGGCCTGCCGCCACTTCTGTACCGTGCCGGCGCCCACCCCCGCTAACTCCCCCACTTCCTCGGGGCTCAAGCCCGCCTCCAGCCCCTCCAGAGCCAGAAGTTTCACCTCCATGGCCACCGGCGGTGAACGCTTGATCGTGCGCTTGCCCTTCTCGACTGAGCCTGAATCGGACGGGTCGACCACCTTCTTCTTGAAGCTGAACAGTGACATACCATCCCTCACTTTCCTTGACGTGTTAAGCCTCGGAAATCGGGGACGTGTAACGTATTTTCAGGAAGAGAAACGCGACAAACTTATTTGGACGCTACAGTGGTTCTAGATTCGGGGTGCACTCCCCTTGGATGAGAGTGCCTTTGTACATGCCCATCAAGGAGTAGGTTTTGTGAGAATGTCTAAGATCGAAAATCGGTGTGGGCTTAGATTGGTGAGCGCTGGCCTTCTCTCTTGCGTGGTGGTAGCGGCGATACCCATTCCCGCACGTCCGAATGGAGACGAACAGGATCGGCAGCAGAAGGAATGGTACGAGAAGGCATTCAGAGATTCTGCTCCTCCGGAGCTTATGAGATTCTTGCCTGACTCGCTGAAGGTGGTTCATGGGCGGACCTTTGGCGACGCGCCCGAATGGTATGAAAGTGAGTGGTCGCTTGGTCGTCCTAAATTCTACATCACGGACATTGATACAATGGTAACAGGTAGCGATACGGTGCTGGCTATATTGTTCACCGATGGGCAGGTGTCTCAGCCAGGAACTGTCTCGCTCAGATCGGGTGTCCTTAGTGCATTGCCGAACGTAGGAGGTGCATTTTATACGGGGCTTTTGTGTCATTTTTGGGAACCGGCGCTCGACCTGGACGCGGACGGCCGGCCAGATGTAATTGTAGTATTTCCAGCCGGTGCACACGCGACCAATATCCGGCCGTACTTGTGGAAGGGGATGCATATGTTGGCACTGCCGGAACTCTCGAGTGACATGAGCAGCTTTGAATTCAAGGACCTTGATGGAGACCGTTCGCTAGAAGTCGTGGCAAAATCTCGTAGTGGCGCTCGCGGAGTGAATACACTCATCAGGACCTACAAAATCGCTTCTGAGACGTTGATGCTGGTAGACAGCAGCCGTGTCGAGGTCGGCAAGTAAGCGCAGCACGGTACTGTGTAGCGTCATGCTGACATTGCGCTTACCATTTCTCAAAATCAGTTTGATTTCTGGATGCGGGGTCGGCCAGCTGTTGACGTCCATCCAGAATTGACCGATTTGGGAGTTTGGTTCTTGTTGAGGACTGACCCGCGTGGACTGGCAGGAATGGCTGCTCTGTGAGCTGACCCGCATATACATCGCAGCTGCGCGGCCATGGCCCCGGCAGCATGTTTAGGCAGCACGAGTCGTGGTGGAGCGTAGAGCTCGGTTCGGGCGATGGCGGGGGAAGGCTACCCGGAACTCCGGAAAGGTGTCACTAACCGTTCGATTCCCCGTGGGGCTAATTTATCCTGTGCGCCGGGATCAAATCCAATGGGGCGTACTTGTCCGAATCACTCTTCGGAAAAGCCGGGGCGGTTCAGTTCCAGCCTTGCAATCGCGTGTCGCCTTTGCGTTAGATGTGAAGGGGCCAAATGCAGGTTGGCGTTGGAGATCCCCTGAATACGTGATTCACGAGCACAATGATATCAGACGAGGATGTTAACCCATTACAGTTGGTATCCCCCGATCTGTCGGGGCAAGGGCCACCTCGAAATACACAGTTGACGAGGCAAATTATGTCCGCTGAAGTTAGTACTCCATCAAAGACACAATCTCCTGGCTGGGAGATCACGGCCACATCGTCGATGTACCAGCCAGCGTCTTCCGAGCAACAGTTCGACTGAAATAAGAAAGCAAGTTCCACCGCCTGATCGGTGTAGGCAAGAAGGTCGAGTGATGTGTAGCTCCAGACCCCACTACTGCTTCCGACGTACGGCCCCCCCACGGTGTTCCACAGGGAATCTCCCAGCGCTCGAACTTGCACGAAGCCCCCGTCACCGATTCCAATGCCGTACCATTGCCAGAAGCGTAGTCTGGGGTGCTCCAAACCAGATGGTACAACAAAGACCGGACTCACCATACGCGAGCTTGCGTCCGCACTGTAGCTCCCGGCCAGCACTGTCGCTGCACATGTTGTGCCCAGGTAAGCGGAGTTTGGCCCGCTCGTGGGAGTACCGATTTCCCATGTCCCTGCCCCCGCAGACCAGTCTCCTATTCCAGCTTCCCACCCTTCGGGATTGTTGAATATCGGAGAGCCAGCGACCACGGCCACATCGTCGATATACCAGCCAACGTCCTCAGAGCAGCAATTCGACTGGAGAAGGAATGCAAGCTCCACAGCTTGGTTGGCGTAGGCCGAAAGATCGATAGATGTATAGCTCCAGACCCCACTGCAGCTTCCGACGTACGGCCCCTCCACGGTGTTCCACAGGGAATCTCCCAGCACTCGAACTTGCACGAAGCCCTCGTCACCGAGTCCAATGCCAAACCATTGCCAGAAGCGTAGTCTGGGATGCTCCAAGGCCGATGGTACAACAAAGGGCGTATGCCGAATGAGTCGGGAGCTAACGTCGTTAGCGTAATTTCCTGCCAATACTGTCGCAGCGCAAGCACCTCCGCGGTAGGCGGCGCCGGGCCCGCTCGAGGGGCCACCCACTTGCCACGTTCCGAAGTCTACGTGCCAATCATTTCCCCACATCGGGTTTTCCCACGACTCGATCCAGAGGGTGTCATTCGCTGCCTCTGCAAGTGAGATGCACGGCTGCGAGTGAAAGGCAATTCCGAGAATCAGAATCTTGGTAAGGAACTTCATCATGATCCAACCTCCCGGCCATTATCGGCAATACCGCAATGTCATAGAAGCAGTAACCACGTATCACCATCACGGTCTTCTCTTTTCCGTGACGGAGTGGTCGCTACATGCAGAATTAATGAATCGGATTAATTTTCAGAGAAAGCGATGCCGTGTCAAGGAGATTTGCCGCCTTGCGATCGCCCTTCTGAAGTTTCCCTCATCGACCTTTCCCGATTACAGAGCATCCCGGCCCGTCAATTGCGAGTTGAGGGCTTGGATCGAAAGTGCCGAGGCCGAGCCGCATCTGGAAGGGATCACACCACTATAGCTTGGAACTGGATTACAGAGGGTGACGTTCCCCCCAGAGACAGGCCCAAATCCAGCCTGACACTTGAGGCCTTGATTGCGGCCGATTCCAGTGGTTGAGATACTAGGCGGGAGGGGAGTAGCTGGACGTAAAGAACCTGGCAGGTGTCACTATCCGTGCGATTCCCCGTGGGGCTACTTACTTTGGTTTATTCCGGGCACAAAGCTTGCCTTTTTCTCGCGTTGGTTGGCGTCCCTCCAGATTTGACCCATGTGGGGTCTTGTTGTTCCTTCTGAACTGCTCCCAGTGGACTGCCAAGAGTGGCGGCCGGGCGAGACACGCGGGCCGTTCGCGTGGATCAATTCTCGATGAAATACGTGGGCCCTTGTCGGTGAACGTCAATATCCTGGTCTCAATAGCCTACTTGAGCAGAAGTTGGTCGACACACATTGCACGCATGCGTTGCGCGCTTTCGTACTCATCCAAAGCTGCTGTCGCAGCTATCGTCTGGTGTTCCGCGACAGCCATCACGGCGTTCGCAGTTGATCCGAAGCTGTCGTTCGACCACTATACAGGCACACGCTTCACTGCCGTCGACGGACTTCCTGCAGGTGTGGTCGACCACATCCAGCAAACTCCTGACGGCTTTCTGTGGCTTATCGCCAATAGCGGTGAACTGACGCGATTCGATGGCCGGCATTTCCATGGGTTCAGGGGAATCCGGGCCCATACGATTGCCGTAGCCCCCGACGGGGATTTGTGGGTTGGATCACGCGAGGGGCTGTGGCGAATTCCCTTCAAGGTCCTCAGTCATGGCGACCTGTCTGAAGCGATTTGCTATCGTCCTGGTCAGGGCCCCGCCAGCAACATTCTGAGCCTCTGTTTCGGTCGCAATGACGTGTTGTGGGTGGGCACCAAGCAGGGGCTCTTCCGTTTTGACAGTGGTCAGTTCTCACCCGTAGGTCCAAGAGAAGAAATCCAGCAGATTGAACAGGCAGCGAACGGCGATATGTTCCTAGGGACCGCCGCGGGCTTCATGAAACTGGACGACTCGCTGGTTGTTCACCCCACCGCGTGGGCGGTTCAACTCGGTATGAAACCGGAGGACATGTTTCATGTCATGGAGGATAGTCATGGCCAGCTCTGGTGCTGTAACTCGAAGGGAGTGGCGCAGTGGACTGGCAGTCAATGGGTGAAGCTGCCGCCCTATGGCGCGAAAGGACACGGTGCGTTTTTTGCCTACGAGGACGGGCAGGATAACATCTGGGTAGCAGGGACGGAGGGCTTGTACCGAGCAGCCGCCTCCGGTCTGGAACTCTCGGTTCCTGGAATGCAAGTGCGGTCCGTGTACAGCGATCGTGACGGCGCCTTGTGGCTTGGAACAAACGGAGACGGATTGCACCGATTCAAAGATCCAAGCATTAAGATGTATACCACCGCTGACGGCCTGCCCAACGATGTCGTCATGACTGTGCTCGCAGCTCATGACGGAACGATCTGGATTGGGGCTAATTGCGGCGGGCTCACTCATTTCGATGGGATGAACTTTAGGACATACAACGAAAGGGACGGACTCCTGAACAGTTGCGTCTGGGCACTGGCGGAGGACGCGAATCACGATCTTTGGATCGGCACATGGGGAGGCGGCGCCTTCCAGTTTCATGCGGGACGGTTCACCCAAATCCTTGCCGGAGAGATTGTTATTAGTATCGCCGCGACACGGGACAGCTCGGTGTGGTTTACGACGCGAGGCGGCCCGACCCGCCTGAAGGACGGGCGCCTGCGTACCTATACGACGGCCGACGGACTCTCGAGCAACGCCACTTTCAAAATCTTTGAGGATCGGTCAGGAAGAGTCTTGGCGGGCACCAGGGTCGGTGTGGATCTGTTGGTCGGTGAGCGATTCGAGACCTTCGTTCCGGGTTTGAAGGCAATTGCTCGTCCCATAGGCGAAGATCGGTCCGGAGGTCTATTCATCGAGCTCGATGGTGAGACATTCGCACTACGAGTCGAAGCGGGTCGCGTCGACTCCTTGCCGGAGCTGCGTCAAATACTCGGTTTAGTCGAGGCCGATTCGGGCGAGCTGTGGTTTGGGGGACTCGGCATTCACAGAGTCTCGGCTGGAAGTTTGTCACAGCCACGTCGGCGTGATGAGCCGCTCGATGATGAGGTGTTCGGAACGCCGGACGGCCTGCCGACGACAGACATCAGCTCGGGGAATCCAAACATAGCACTCGCAAACGACGGGACCATATGGATTGCGACTCTCTCGGGACTGGCGACGATTGATCCCCGTCGTCTTCCAAGAGGCACGGATCCGCCGCTGATTTACGTATCGGAAGTAACCGTCGGCAGGGACACGCGATCGGCTCCCCGCGAGCTGTTGCTTCCCGCTGGGACAAGTCATATAGAAGTGAAGTTCGCCGCGGTGGAGATTGCCTCGCCCGAGAAGATTCGCATGCAGTACCGGCTTGACGGGGTTGACGAGGAGTGGCTCGACGCTGGGACTAACCCCCGAGCGGTCTACAGTAGTCTGGCGCCGGGAGCCTACGCACTTCATCTTCGAGCCAGCAATCGAAGCGGAATGTGGGACCGCAAGGGAATCGTTTACCCCATTTATCAAGAACCTCACTACTATCAGACTGGGTGGTTTCTGGGGTTGGTTGTCCTGATGGGACTCTTACTGATTGGCGGTGTCCACCACTTGCGAGTTAATCAACTGTCGAGACTATTGAGCGCACGATTTGAAGAACGTCTGGCTGAGCGAACCCGAATCGCCGGGGAGCTTCATGACACCATACTGCAAGGAGTTCTCAGTGCGTCGATGCAGCTACACGTCGCAACTAACAAACTACCTGCCGAGTCTCCTGTCAGGAACCGTGTCGAACAAGTGCACCGGCTCTTAACTCGACTAACTGAGGACGCCCGAAGAAGTGTGCAGGGTCTTCGCAGCGCTCGGACTGAACTAACGGACGACTTGCGGCACGCGTTCTCCCTGATTCCCGAGGAGCTTGGGGAAGCGAATGGAGCCTCCTTCAAAATCATAGTGAACGGCCAGCCGCTGCCGTTACGCCCGATGGTGAGTGAAAGGGTTTACCGAATTGGACGTGAGAGTATTCTGAATGCTTTTCGCCACTCGGGCGCAAACAGTATCGAAGTGAAGATCAGCTATCTGGACGGCGAGCTGAGAGTTGCCGTCCAAGATGACGGGCGTGGAATAGACAGCAGGACGTTACGCTCAGGACGAGAGGGACACTGGGGACTTGCTGGAATGCGTGAACTGGCCGAGAGCCTGGGTGCTCGACTCACTGTCCGCGGCGTGATAGGAGAGGGAACTAAAGTTGAGCTCATTGTGCCGGGCAGAGTTGCCTTCCAGGGCAAATCCATGGTGGGGCTGGTTCGCGGATTCTTCCGTAGGATTCTCCCCGGCCGCTTGAACCAACCAGACAATTTGGAAGTGTGATGGAAGGCAATACCCGCATCACCGTGCTCTCTGTCGATGACCATCCACTCCTGCGGGAAGGTCTGGTCGCAATCATCGAGAATGAAGACGACATGGTCGTTGTCGCTCAGGCCTCCTGTGGTGAAGACGGAATCCGCGAGTACTCCTCCATGCGGCCCGATATCACACTAATGGACCTCCGGCTTCCTGACATGAGCGGCATCGACGCACTTGTCGCAATTCGACAAGTCGATCCATCAGCCCGCATCATCATGTTGACGATGTCCGAAGGCGACGCGGAGATTCAGCGCGCACTGAAGGAGGGAGCGCGCGGATATT
>DAIOGN010000025.1:4628-19441 GCA_036745245.1 Candidatus Zixiibacteriota bacterium | reverse complement strand
AAAGAGCTCCGCGCCCCAGTATCTCGTCGACGCTATTCGAAACGTCCATGCCGGGTTGAAGTGTATTCCTCCAGATGTCGCGGCGCAATTGGCTGAGCACATGAGCGATGACAGCCTGACGCCCCGGGAGATCGACGTCCTTCGCTTTATTGCTGAGGGGTTTCGCAACCGAGAGATCGCGACGCGCCTCTTCATCTCGGAGGAGACCGTCAAAGTCCATATCAAGCACGTGATGGGGAAACTGGGTGCTGCGGATCGAACACAGGCGGTAACCATCGCCGTGCGGCGCGGAATAATCGAACTATAGATTGGCTAGAACATAGCCGACGACGCTGGCTCGAACTCCCCAGCCGGAGTTGTCCCTCCCCCAATCGTGGTAGATGAAAATCCCCCGATCGCGTGACGCGGGATAGACAGCCAACTACTACACTGTTCACATCATTACTACGATGTGTAGTGACAGGCACTCAACCATCAAGGCTCACGGAGTCTTGAGCAAAACAGGAGTAGGACAGATGGTACACCACACCCTCGCAGCAATCCTTGCATTGGGACTGCCGGCTGCTGTCGCGCTATCACCGGCGGCCGCGCAACTCGCTTTAGCGGGTACAAGCGCTATCGCTGAGGAAAGACCGAGAATCGTGCTGGTACATGGCGGGTTCGTCGACGGCTCCGGATGGGAAGGCGTTTACAATCGACTGCGCAAGGCCGGCTTTGCCGTCAGCATTGTGCAAAACCCTACCACTTCATTGGCTGATGATGTTGCCGCGACGCGGCGTGTCATTGCAGCCAGCAACGGGCCCGTCATTCTAGTTGGCCATTCATATGGCGGAGTGGTCATTACGGAGGCGGGAAACGATCCCCGGGTCGTAGGACTCGTCTACATTGCAGCGTTCGCTCCGGACAAGGGGGAAGCGGTGTCGACGCTTATTGCCAATCCGCCTCCCGGTGCTCCCGTTCCCCCAATCCTACCTCCGCAGGACGGCTTTCTCGCGCTTGATAAGGCGAAATTCGCGGCGGCCTTTGCAGGGGATGTCGACGCCGCACAAGCCGAGTTCATGGCGGAGTCGCAAGTGCCTTGGGGCGTGGATGCACTCAACGGGACGATCACTCAACCTGCATGGAGAACGAAGCCGAGTTGGTATCTCGTATCCAAGGACGACAAGATGATTCCTCCGCCGGCACAGCGCCAGATGTCTCAGCGCGCGGGTTCAACCACGGTTGAGAGCCCTGGAAGTCATTCGGTCTATATTTCGCGTCCTGAGTCAGTCGTTAAACTCATTGAGCAGGCGGCGAAGGGCGTCACTCAAGTGGCGTCCCGGTAGGCTCGACTAGACCTTTAGATCTCGAGTTAGTGTGCTGCCGGTGCATTCAATTCCTGAGTGCACCGGCAGCGTTGCAAATTATGGGTCTTGCGGAGCGCTTGAGTGGCGGACTATCCCGCTGGCCCTTGTACCCTCGGATCGCACCGCCTTTTGCTAGTTATTTGTCGGCGAGCTCCGTCTGCTGTGGAATAGGCCCGTAAGGTCCCCCGCTTGGTCTATCGACCTAGAGTAGAGATTTGGGTATCGACGTGAGCCGCCATCTCAGCCGAAGCGAGCAAATAGGGGACTCGGGGCCTATGCCTTTTGCGAGACGGCAGGGCCGCCTTGCCGTGCGCCAAATTGCAAGTGAAGGGCAACTCTGACCTCCATCCAGGTATCACTTTCCGTTCGATTCCCCGTGGGGCTATATTTCTCCACCATCGACTTTCAGGCTGGAGATGGGACTCTTCACGGGGAGGAGAGTCACCCTCCGGAGGAGCCAGGGCGGCTCCACGTGTTGATCGTGCAGTGTAGATGCAGTGTCGCCCAACGCATCTGCGCGAGCATGCGAGCACGCGGAGCGCATCGTCGCTACAAGCAGGCGGTCGGAATACGCGCAGGATTGAGGCCGGCATCGCAACCTGCCCGCACCGATTCATTGTGCATCATCCGGCCGACTGAGAGCAGGGCGCGGCGCCTGACTTGAAGATGTAATTCACCAACATGATGATGTCGGCTGATGTATCCAGCCCATCGCAATTCGCGTCACCATGATCGGTGACGGTCGGCGGCAGCCCTCCCTTAAACACGTAATTCACCATGAAGATGATGTCCGCCGCCGAGGTGACGCCATCGGCATTGGTGTCGCCGGGCAAAGTCAGCGCCGTGGTGTAGGTGGTCTCGGCAGGCACCTGCGGAGTCCCCAGCGACGCCAGGGTGGCGTAGTTGTAGAAATCCGGAATCAGCTGCTGGTTACCATTGATCCGAATCCCCTCTGTAAAGTGATCCGAGGGTGAGGCGCCGGGTTCACGGATGATCTTCACTCGATACGGGCCGGCCAGCGGGCTGGGAATGATCACGATATCATCGGGCTGGCCGTCCGGACCGGTGAGATCGGAGGAGTTTTCGTCGGTGAGAGTGTCGTAGGTCGAGCCCTGTAGGATCGTATTGAAGATGACGCGTGAAACTGAATCGATGCCAATCGAATCCCCGGCAGGGTCGGTGATGATGAAGTCCACCGGGGAGTACAACGAAAAGACCAGTGTATCTCCCACGTCGCAGGCGTCGCCTATGAAATCAACATCGGCGTCTTCCTGAAGCGGGTTGTACGTGGCGGGGCAGTTGTCCAGCCCATCGGCAATGCAATCGTTGTCGAGGTCGGTACAAGCCAGCCGAACCACAAAGCCATCGTCCACGGTGGAGTCGCCCTGGTACGGGTTTTGCGTGGGGAAATCGGTAGAGTAGGTGGTCCCTGCAATGTAGAGTCCACCCTGCAGGTCGAGGGCGACCCCATCTGCGTAATCGAGATCGGTTCCGCCCAGGTAGGTGCTGTACACCAGCACGTCTCCTGATGGATCCACTCTCGTTACAAAGGCGTCGTAGTCGCCCTGGTCAGTCTGGAACCCATTGAGGGTGGGGAAATCCGTTGAGCCTGTCACTCCAGACACGTAGGCACTTCCCAATGGATCGATGGCGATGGCATAGGCGTAATCGTCAATGGACCCACCAAGGTAAGTGGAATAGAGCAGGCCGCTCCCGGCCGGGTTGAGTTTCAGCACATAGGCGTCGTACTCCGCATCACCGGGGTCTGCTTGGAAGGGATTGGCGGTGGGAAAGTCGACGGACTCGGTCAGGCCGGTGGCGTACAGATTTCCTGCGGAGTCCACTTCAATCGCCTGGACCTCATCCCTGAGGGTGCCACCCATGTAGGTGGCGTACACCAGGCCGTTTCCGGCGGCGTTCAGCCTGGCCACGAAGCCGTCGTAATCACCCTGATGCGTTTGATAAGGCCCCTGCGTAGGGAAGTCTGCCGAATTTGTGGTACCTGCCACAAAGGCTGTGCCGGAGGTGTCCAGGCGAATGGAAAAAGCCTGCTCGTCGTTACCGCCGCCAAGGTAGGTGCTGTAGAGCAGACCATTGCCTGAGGCACTCAGCTTCGACACAAAGCAGTCCCTGCCGGCCTGGTCGGGCTGAAACGCGTTCACGAGAGGGAAATCGGTGGACGTCGTCCGGCCGGTCACATAGGCATTCCCGTCATCGTCCACATCGATTCCGAAGGCGTACTCTTCCAGGCTGCCGCCAAGATACGTGCCGTACTCGAGTGCGTTGCCGGCTGCGTTCAACTTTACCACAAAGGCGTCCGCGCCGCCCGAGTCCGGCTGTAACGGGTTGAGAATGGGGAAGTCGCTGGAAAGCGTGTATCCTGTCAGGTACACATTGCCCAGGCCATCCACCTTCAGTTTGAAAGCCTGATCGTCCGAACTTCCGCCAATGTAGGTGGCGTATTCGAGGCTGTCGCCCTGGGCTTTGAGTTTCAAAACAAAGGCGTCGTATCCCCCTTGATCTGTCTGAAACTGGCCAACCGTGGGAAAGTCGACCGACAGGGTGAAGCCTGCTACGTACACGCTTCCGGCACTGTCCACAAAGAGCGACCATGCTGATTCACTGCCGCCGCCGCCGAGGTAGGTGCCGTACGAGAGCCCCACTGAGGCAGATGCAGGAGACGTGAGCGGACGCTCGGGTCGCATGCGAACCGCGTAGGTTCCCTCCAGAGCTTCATCAAACGTCAGGCCCGCCAGAGGTCGGAAAGTGGCGCGTCCCACCGTTCCGTCCAGTGTCAACGCGCCGGTCGCATCCACGGAGAGAGGGCAGGTCCCGCTAAACCGCACGCGGACCTTAGCCATGTCACTGGCCTGCGGCCCCACCATCTCGCACTGGATCCGACCATGCTCGCCCCGGAAGACCAGATCCACGCCGGGGAAGAGGCCACTGTAGGTCAACTGGCCGTAGCTCGGTACGTCCGTGCGCCATCGAGCGGGAAGGTCACCGAGTATGAAGTTTGTTTGCCCCGACAGGGGCTGGGAGCCGACCGGGTCTGCCTGTGTGTTGGCTGCCAGGAATTCCATACGCACCATCTCGAATGGCGCGTCTGCGGGGAGGCCGGGCTCACCCATTTGAGACTTGTTGCCTGGAACGTGACGGTCCAATGGCCGCTCGGCGGATGCACCGCCTGCCGGCATGATCAGCTGAAAGTAGACTCCCGTGCGGGTGAACCAGAGAGTGGCTCCTCTGGTCCGGCTGCGAAAGAGAATGGAATCGGGCCACTGGCCCAGATTCCGACTGAAGGAAGTCGGCTCCTGGGTCACACCTGAGTGCAGCCCTGATCCTGGCATAAGTTCGACGTCATGGCCTGAAGGGAGTCGATTCGATGCCGGCGTTGAAAAAGCAAACAAGAGGAAGCCAAGCACAGGAAGCCCTACGCCAGCCTGCCTACCTAGTTTCATTTTGAAGCTCCTTGTGAGGGCGCTTGACGACAGCGATTCGATTGCGAGCTGAGGACGCCGACAGCGCGAGAGTCGCGACCCTTGGATGAGTGAGAATAGGAATTCCTGATCCGTAAGTCAATGACCGTTCTGGCGTGCCTTCAATGCGTGGCATGCCTGTTGACGATTATCCGGAATTGGCCCACCCAGACCACCAACCCTGGCCGGAAAACCGGCAGGGGAACAGGAGTGATCACAGTGGGTTTGTTAGCCAAACTCAGAAGCATGTGCCGCCGCGAGGGGCTTTCCCTGCGGGAGATTTCACGAAGGACCTGGCTGGCCCGTCAGGCCGCCGCAGCGCCAGCCTCGGCGATTCCGGAGCGCCTGGACCGGCCAGGCTCAAGCACTATCTTCACGGTGTCAGTGATGTTACGATTCCCCGTGGGGCTACTTTTCTCGCTACGACGGAGACCAAATCCGGAAAGCCGGACTCATTCGAATCGCCCTCTGGAAAAGCCGGAGCGGTTCACTCCACTTTACACTGATTATCAAATGGTGACGCGTACGGGTTGACTGGATCTCGATGAGCGTCGGCCGCCGGGAACTACGGAGCCAGTCGAAGGTATCTAGGAGGATCGGTAGGCTCAGACCCAAGG
This sequence comes from Candidatus Zixiibacteriota bacterium, assembly GCA_036745245.1. Taxonomy (GTDB): domain Bacteria; phylum Zixibacteria; class MSB-5A5; order JAUVRN01; family JAUVRN01; genus DAIOGN01. The sequence continues at coordinate 13,999 of DAIOGN010000025.1, read as the reverse complement.
AGGCAGCATGCGTTGGACTATGATTCTCGGAGGAGTGGTCGTATTCGCAATAGGCATCGCCGTGGCCATGGCACTCAGTACTCAGCTAGACCAATTGAAGGTAATCGTAGAGGCCAACTCCCGGCTTTCCGATTCAGAGAAGATGATGCTGGTTGACTGGCTCCGCACGGGCCCGCTGTGCACAATCGGGATCGTCGGAGCTGGCTTGCTTGCTGCTCTGCCCTATTTTGCCCTTGCTCAATTGCTGAAGGGTGCATCGCCAAGGCACTAGCACTCCGATGTCGGGTGGGCTGGTGCAGGCGTCGCATGGGGGTGGCTCCCTCTTGAAGACGTAGCGGATCGCAAGGAGCTCTTCGCACACTCATAGTGGAGCTGCTTTGAGCGGTTCGCTGAGATCGAATCCAGAAGTATGCCATTCACCCGGCCTCCGTCCGGAATGGCCGGGGCGGTCCAGATGGTTGGCGTGAACGCAGATGAGTTGGGATCAGGTCAAAACAAAAGCGGCCCGTTTGACCGGGCCGCAATAATATCGCGTCCTCCCACGTGGGGAGTCAGTAGCTCTGCACACGTGGTGCACTCCGGCTTCAAGTGCGACTACGCGTGTTTGCCAGATGGCCACGTGGAGAAACGTTTAATGCACACCCACAGGGAATCCCTCGTAATCTCTCAATGAAGTCTTTGCCCCAACCATTCCGCCAAAGGACGTGGCCATCAATCCAATGAGGAGAGCGACAAATGTCCACAGGGATGCCGTGGACAATCGTTTGGCCGCCAGGTCGGCAACATCCTTGGCGTGTTGAGCTGTAAATGCAGCAAGGCGCTTCGATTCGGCCGTGAGCTGCGTGTAGGATGTGGTCCAATCATTGACGCGCCTGACAGCCTCTGCTTCAGTCATTGCTGTATTCTCCACTAAAGCTCTCGTCACCGCTCTGCGGAGTGCTTGCGAGGCAACATCATTCCCTGGCGCGAACAGTTGTGCGACTGCAAAGCCAATCTCGCGCTTCGCTCGTGTCGTAGCTTGAGGTGTCGCGCCCGCGGGAGCGGATTGAACACCTTCGTCGATAAAGCTGTTGAGCTGGTCGGCGGCTCGTTGGACGCCCTCTGTGGCTACGTCTCCGGCGCTGGCAGCCACTACATTGGCAGCCATTCCGAGACCAGACCCCAGTACTTTCAAGGCACCGCCCAATGCCATGCCCGTTCCAAGAGAGAACATGGACAATGTGAATAGAAGCGTGAGGCTCCATACGATCAGGCCGTGCACAGCACCGCTGTTCGACGACTGTGCAAAACGTCCAGCAATGAACCCTCCACTCATGAGGGCAATCAGTGCTCCAACCGCCCACAGGATCACCGACACCACGCTCAGCTGTGCGACCGGATTGGCATCGGTGATTGGATCAAGGGCCGACAGGCTGACTCCAATGCCGAGAGCCCCCAGGAGAACGTGGATACCCATAGCCACAACGGTACCCCCAAGGATAGCTCGCCAGTTGAGAGAGCGGTACGGGGGGCGCTCGCGAGATAAGGCGGGTGTGCCATTGCCATTGGTCGGGCGAATCGTCGGATGCGCCGTCGTCACAGTAAATCTGTCCATTCTCTGGCTCCTTCGAGTATAGGATTATTCGACTGCGTGTACTGCATGGGACTACATCAAGGATCCACGTCACCTCATTGCATGGAACCTGCCAACTCTCCGGGGAGTGAAAGACAAACCACGGCCCCCGGAACAACATCCTTCATGGTTGTTAACGCGACTTCAGATCAACGCACCTGCGGCTCACCGATGAGCGCGCTCGTTTGTTCGTGTGGTGTGGGCCACGTTCTTGCCGTCTCCGACCGTAGCGGCGGGATCGGCCGTCCGGTTCTTGATGGAGCTCTGCGCGCTTGCAAACGTGTTCTCGACCTTGCCTCGGAGCTGCTTGGCTTTCTTGGTCAGAAGCTTCCGCGTTTCCGTTCCGGATTGGGGCGCAAACAGCAGCGCGACGCCGGCGCCGATCAGCGCGCCGACAACGAAGATCGAGAAGCCGCTTCGTGGGAATGATTGTCCTTCGGTCATAGGGTCGATTCCTTAATTAGGTGTCAGGCAGTTGGTGCGGAACCGCCCTGCGGCCAAGTCATCTCGGCCGCAAGGTGTTCCGTGGTTGTTACACTCGCATCCCCACAGGCTTCTCGGTGGAGCGTGGTTTGCGATCGACAGCTGGGCTGTCGTTCGGTGTGGACGCTTCCCGCGTGGTATAGATGTCCTGTGCCCCGGCTTTGGTTAAGATGGCCTCGGCACGAGTGATCTCTTCGGAGTTCTCAGTGTGAACCGAGAGGAGAAGACCGCCGGCCTTGACCTTTCCTTCGTAACGCTTGGCTTCGAGTTCGGGGATCCCGAGGCCGATGAGTCCACCGGCAATCCCGCCGGCGGTCGCACCGATGGCAGCGCCACCCAGTGCGGCCATGATGGGACCCGCGGCGATGAACGGGCCGACGCCCGGGATCGCCAGGGTCCCAATTCCGACCAGCCATCCCAACGCTCCGCCGACGACGCCACCCGTGCCGGCGCCGGTGACCGCGCCTTCCGGAGCTTTCGTGTTCTTCTCGAGTGCGAAATCGCGGCTCGCCCCCTTGTCGGGGAACAACACCGAAATATCATCGCTGGAGAACTTTGCGCTCTTCAGCTCACCGACGATGCGCTCGGCCTGATCACGGGAGGTGGCCAGACAGACTACTGATTTCTTTGACATGGAGACTCCTTCTCTTTGAGTTTGCCGTGTTTGCGGGATTGACCGAATTACTTGTGGATCGACGTGGTGAGCCTCACGTCCAAGGGACGATTCGCATGGGTCATTGAGATGCTCATCGCGGGTCAACTACGACGGGATCGAGCGCAGAGTCAATCCATCGAAAGATGGATAAAGGATCTAAACCCTGGACAGCGGCCGTACTTCCTACGTGCGGCAAGCGGTGAAGTGGAGACGATGCAGCTCAGAGGGATCTTCGTCGCGAACTCAAGCGAAGGCTATGGGGGTCCATGGGTCCGGTGCCCTTTGATTGGACTGGGCGGTACACAGCCGGGCCGCCGATTGTTATCACATTTTCGAATGCCCTTTGCTCGGGGCCCGTCGGCGACACGCTTCTAGATTTGGCTCGTCAATGCCGTGTTCAAGGGCGGCCCGCTGCCCTTGCCCGGGTGCCTTCAGACCATTCCGCCTCAAGCAGTTGTACGCCAGCAGGACCAGCCGTTGCCTGGGCAACGCAATCCGAAGGAATCTGTATCAGGGACAGAAGTAGAACCCCTGCGCAATCAGGTCGGACACGTCGCAGGGAGGGGCGCCACTCTTGAATAGATAGTTCACGAGCTGGATCAGATCGTCGATGGCGACGCCGCCGTCGCAATCCACGTCGGCGGCAGGACGACAGGGCAGAGGCTCGGGTCCGCTGCGGAAGATGTAGTTCACGGTGTAAATCAGATCGGCGGCATTGATCACGCCGTTGTCGTTGGCGTCACCGGTCGGAGCCGTGCAACACATGTTGGCACCCATCATGAAATTCACGTCGTTGCCCCAGCCGTTCTGCACGGACTCCCATCCGAACGGATCGAAGAACACGCTCGATCGTGAATTGCCCAGCGCGCCTGCATCCGAGATGAGGATCAGAGTGTCCTCCTCGGTGCCGTGCCGTTGCACCACCACGTGAAAGTCATCCTCCATGTACAGGCCCAGGTCGGAGAAGTCCGCCACATTCGGCCCGCCGGGGCGAAAGAGAAGCGTATCGATTGCGATGATGCGCGTGGCCAGAAGGGCGTCGGGCAGACCGTCGTAAGAGGTGTAGATGGAAATGCGCGCACTGGGGATCCCCGTCATCCCGTCGGCCACGCCTCCCAACCAGAACGAGACCGACTTCAACGTGCAGGCAAATAGCGGCGTAAATCGCATGGCGTACAGAGAGTCGGCGAATCGCCCAGGAGTTCTCCACGTGTACACACCGATGCCGCCGTAGCTGTAGTCGTGACAGGCGCGACTCGTGGCCGCCCACGACATGTCAATTCCGGTTCCGCGCACAGGGGCGTAGGGAGATGTTCCCACGGGACCCGCCGCATGCGCCAACGGATGGAGTAGAACGAGGACCACGAAAACCGACCACGGCCGAAGCCACATATCTTCATTCCCTGGTCGCGGGAGGGTGACCTGACCAGTCTACCATGTAGTCCAGCCTCCCCGCAACCCGGACGTGATCCCGGGAACACAGGAATACCCGGCAGCACGGGGAGCCTGCCGGCGCTCTGGCTGAGTCCTCCCGGGTGCCTGACTGTGCGTAACTGATTGCAGAATCTGGGGAAACGCCTCACCATTCCGGCGAAAGGGCACGCGGGTTCCTCCGGTCCGAATCGGACGGAGGTTCGGCCGACTCCGGCCAAGGTCTTCGGCCGTAAGGTGCTCTGCGAGATGGGATTCAGCACTCATTGTCCCCTGCGGCAAAGGTCCCTTCGGGCCCGAGACTTGCTTTGATGTAGCTGCTGGCGGAGTCGGCCTCCGTCGAGCTCTGTCCGATTGCGAAAGAATGCTATAATGAACGCGACCCCGGTCGTCAGAACGGTCGATTCCGCCGCTGTGGCACACCGTAGCAGGCAAAGGAGCGCGTATTTGATTTGCTCTAAGTCGATTGCAGACTTATTGTTCCGGAACTCCCGCTTCTCAGTTAGTGCTCGGTTTCTCAGTCGGTCGATGTAAACGTGGGAAGCTAATGCTTGTTTCCTTAAACAAACTCGTACGCCTGGCTCTCCTGGCGCTCTGCGCCCTGCTGCTGTTGTCTGGTGGTGAACTTCGCGCCCAGATCTCCCGGGTTGGAGCCTGGACCACCGGCCTCACGCACGCGGCGGGGGCGGGTCCCAACCGCGTGCTCATCTTCGCGGCCGGCTACGAGAATGCGGCAGCCACCGACATCGCGCTCGTCTCGGTGTCCTATGGGGGCCAGCCGCTCACCAGAATCTGCGGCGAAAGCGCCGGCACCTCCAACCGCAACCGCTCAGAACTTTGGTACCTCAACGAGGCTGGACTCGCGGCGGCTGTGGGGAACACGTTTGCCGTCAGCTGGTCGAGTGCGCCCGCCGTGGTGATGTACGCGGCGGCCACCTACACCGGCGTCAATCAGGCCGCACCCATCCAGGACCGCGACAGCACGTTTACAAACGGAACCACCAATCCGATTACGCGCATCATGTCGAAGAGCGTCAACGGCATGGTGATCGGCAATTACGTGTGCGGCAACACCGGCTCATACACCTGGAACAACGGCTTCACCGAAGGCTTCGACCAGACCGGCGGCGGCACGGCCACGTTGTCCGGCGGCGACCAATTCCAGACCACGGGAGGAACGGTCACCGTCAGCGCTACGCATTCGGGACCCAATCGCCAGGCCGTCGCGTCTGCGTCGCTGGCTCCTGTGGCAAATCAGCCCCCCGTGCTGGCGCCCATCGGACCCAGATCTGTGAATGAAGGGGCCAATCTCAACTTCCTGATTTCGGCCACCGATCCGAACGGCACCACTCCCACTTTCACGAGCTCGACTTTGCCGTCGGGTGCAACGCTGACGGGGAATGGCAACGGCACGGCTACGTTCAACTGGACTCCCACGTTCGCTCAGTCGGGATCGTACAACGTCACGTTCCGCGCTACCGACGGCAGCCTCGTGGACACGGAGATCGTCACGATCACCGTGAACAACGTGAACCAGGCACCCGTGCTGGCTGCGATTGGTCCAAGGTCGGTGAACGAAGGGGTCAATCTCAACTTCCTGATCTCGGCCACCGATCCCGACGCCACGATTCCGACATTTTCCAGCTCGACATTGCCGTCGGGCTCGTCGCTTACGGGGAACGGCAACGGAACGGCCACGTTCAACTGGACCCCCACCTTCGCCCAATCGGGATCGTACCCGATCACCTTCCGCGCTACCGACGGCAGCCTCGTGGACACCGAGATCGTCGCGATCACCGTGAACAACGTGAATCAAGCTCCTGTGCTGGCTGCAATTGGCCCAAGATCGGTGAATGAAGGGGCCAACCTCAATTTCCTGATCTCAGCTACCGATCCGGACGGAACGACTCCTGCATTCACAAGTTCGACTTTGCCATCAGGTGCCTCTCTGACGGGGAACGGCAACGGCACGGCTACGTTCAACTGGACTCCCACATTTGCTCAGTCGGGATCGTACAGCGTCACCTTCCGCGCCACCGACGGCAGCCTTTTGGACACTGAGATCATTGCGATCACCGTGAACAACTTGAATCAGGCACCGATCCTGGCTGCGATCGGGCCGAGAAGCGTCAACGAGGGTGTGAATCTCAACTTCCTGATCTCGGCCACCGATCCGGATGGCACCCTGCCCACATTCACAAGTTCAAGCCTGCCGTCGGGCGCATCGCTCACCGGGAACGGCAACGGCACGGCCACGTTCAACTGGACTCCTACCTTAGCTCAGTCGGGATCGTACAACGTCACCTTCCGCGCCACCGACGGCAGCCTCGTGGACACCGAGATCGTCGCGATCACCGTGAACAACGTAAATCAGGCGCCCGTGCTGGCAGCAATTGGGCCGAGGTCGGTGAATGAAGGGGCCAATCTCAACTTCCTGATCTCGGCTACCGACCCGGATGGCACGATTCCGACATTCACAAGCTCGGCATTGCCATCCGGTGCTTCGCTCACGGGGAACGGCAACGGAACGGCCACGTTCAACTGGACCCCCACGTTTGCTCAGTCTGGATCGTACAACGTCACGTTCCGCGCCACCGACGGCAGCCTGCAGGACACCGAGATCGTCGCGATCACCGTGAATAACGTCAACCAACCGCCTGTTCTGAACGCCATCGGGCCACAGTCGGGCAGTGAACAGGTATTACTTTCGTTCACCACAACGGCTACCGATCCAGACGGCACCACGCCCAGTTTTACAAGCTCCACCCTGCCGAGCGGCGCCACATACACCAACAACGGCAATGGTACGGCCACCTTTAACTGGACGCCCTCGCTCGTCCAACAGGGTTCCTACCCGGTCACGTTCCGTGCCACGGACGGCTCGCTTGTGGACACCGAAATCGTGACGATCACCATCAGCGACGTGAACCAGCCTCCGGTGCTGGCCCCCATCGGACCCAAAAGTGTCAACGAAGGAAGCCTTCTCAACTTCCTGATCTCGGCCACCGATCCGGACGGCGCGATTCCGGTGTTCACAAGCTCCGCGCTTCCCTCGGGCGCAACCCTCACCGGGAACGGCAACGGCACGGCCACGTTCAACTGGACCCCCACGTTCGCTCAGTCGGGATCGTACAGTGTCACCTTCCGCGCCACCGACGGCAGCCTGGTGGACACCGAGATCGTAGCGATCACCGTGAACAACGTGAATCAGGCACCGGTACTGGCTACGATCGGTCCGAGGTCCGTAAACGAAGGCGTCAATCTCAACTTTCTCATCTCTGCCACAGACCCGGACGGTACGACGCCTACGTTCACAAGTTCCGCGTTGCCATCCGGGGCTTCGCTCACAGGGAACGGCAATGGCACGGCCACGTTCAATTGGACTCCCACTTTAGCCCAGGCGGGTTCGTACAACGTCACCTTCCGCGCCACAGACGGCAGTTTGGTGGATACCGAGATCGTCGCGATCACCGTGAACAACGTCAATCAGCCGCCGGTTCTGGCCGCGATTGGTCCGAGGTCCGTGAATGAAGGCGCCAATCTCAACGTCCTGATCACGGCCACCGACCCGGATGGTACGACGCCCACATTCACAAGTTCCGCGCTACCGCCGGGCGCAACCTACACCGACAACGGCAATGGCTCGGCCACGTTCAACTGGACGCCGAACTTCGCACAGGCGGGCCCGTACAGCGTCACTTTCCGCGCCACCGACGGCAGTCTGGTGGATACCGAGATCGTGGCGATCACGGTGAACAACGTGAATCAGCCGCCGGTTCTTGCAGCCATCGGACCCCGGTCTGTGAATGAAGGCGTGCTACTCTCCTTCGGCCTGTCGGCGTCCGACCCGGATGCCACCACGCCCGCGTTCACGAGTTCCACGTTACCCGGCGGCGCCACCCTCACCGATCACGGCAACGGCACAGCCACGTTCGATTGGACGCCCACGTTTTCGCAGTCGGGCTCGTACAACGTCACCTTCCGCGCCACCGACGGCAGTTTGCTGGACACGGAGATTGTTGCGATCACGGTGAACAACGTGAACCTGCCGCCGGTGCTGGCTGCCATCGGAGATCGCGATGTCGACGAGGCGGAGCAGCTCACGTTCCTGGTGACGGCGACTGACCCCGACCTCACGACGCCCGCGCTCACTACATCCACGCTGCCCACGGGTGCCACGTTTACGGATCTGGGCAACGGTTCCGGCACGTTCGATTGGACGCCTGATTTCACGCAGGCCGGGGCGTATCCGCTTGTGTTCCGCGCCTCCGACGGAGCCCTCATCGATAGCGAGACAATATCCATCACCGTGTTCAATGTGAACCGGCCTCCGGTGTTGGCGGCCATCGGCCCGCAATCGGTGGATGAAGGCAGCCTGCTCACCTTCGTTGCCACGGCTACGGATCCCGACCTCAACGTTCCGTCCTTCTCGACCTCGGCTCTGCCTGCCGGAGCATCCTTTGTGGACAATGGCGACGGGACAGGCACGTTCGACTGGACTCCGGATTACACCCAGGCGGGCGCCCACATAGTCACGTTTGCCGCGTCGGATGGATCGCTCGCGGATTCGGAGACAGTGACCATCACGGTGGCCAACGTGAATCAGCCGCCGGTGCTGGCACCCATCGGGCCGCAGAGCGTGTTGGAAGGAGTCCAGCTCGTATTCGTTGTGACGGCAGCCGATTCCGACGTTGGAGTGCCCGCCCTGACCACCTCCGCACTGCCCTTCGGCGCGTCGTTCACAGATCACGGTGACGGATCCGGCACCTTCGACTGGACGCCAGGATTTTCCCAGTCGGGATCGTATCCGGTCACGTTTGCGGCTTCTGATGGCAGTCTCGCCGACAGCGAATTGGTCGTACTGGTCGTGATCGACGCGGGGAACCATGCCCCCGTGCTGACCCCCATTGGTCCTCAGAGCACCGCCGAAGGGGTGTTGCTCACGTTTGGGATGGCCGCGTCCGACATCGACGGCACCGTCCCGTCCCTCACCGCAGCCATACTTCCTGCCGGCGCCGCACTCACCGATCACGGCAATGGCACAGCCACACTCGACTGGACGCCGGCATTCAACCAGGCCGGCATTTACCCTCTCGTATTCCGTGCATCGGACGGGGTACTTACCGACTCTGAAATCGTGTCGGTCACCGTGACCAACGTCAACCGGCCGCCCGTGTGGTCGCCGGCCGG
>DAIOGN010000025.1:0-4618 GCA_036745245.1 Candidatus Zixiibacteriota bacterium | reverse complement strand
AGCGATGCCCACCGGCGCGGGGAACGTCACCTGCTGCCAGCCGGTCGCGGTCTCCGAGCCGAAGGTCACGCCGGCCGGCGACACCGTCATTCTGGAGAGCACTGTGTTGAACCGGCTGCTCTCAGCCTCCGACCCGGATGTGCAGTCGGTGCAGCTCACCGCGTCGCCCCTGCCGGCCAATGCCTCGTTCACCGATCACGGCAATGGCACGGCGACGTTCTCGTTTGCTCCCAATTTCGTTCAGGCGGGCCTGTACCCGTTCACCTTCGTCGCCAGCGATGGCACCCTCACGGATACGCTGTCCTTCGTGGTGGCGGTGAGCGAGGCGGGCGGTCAGGTGCCGGTATTTGATCCCATCGGCCCGCAGAGTGTGAACGAGGGTTCGTTACTCGCGTTCCGTGTATCCGCACACGATCCCGAATCCACGGCCCTGACCATGGTGGCCACCGGCCTTCCGCCGAATGCGGCGTTCGTGGACTCCGGGGGTGGAGTGGGAGGCTTCACGTTCACGCCCGGCTACACTCAGGCAGGTGTGCATGCGGTAAACTTCCTGGCCACCGACGAGGGAGTGCCGCCGCTTACTACGATTCAATCGGTCACCATCACCGTGCTCGAAGTGAACACTCCTCCGGTGCTCGATTCGATCGGCCCGCGGTATGCCGTGATCGAAAAGCCATTCTCCATTCACGTGACGGCCAGCGATTCCCTGTCCTCAGGACCGCAGGGCCTGTTGCTTACCACCTTCGCGCTGCCTTTGGGCTCGAGCTTCGTGGACTCGGGCAATGGCAGGGGCGGCTTCACCTGGACGCCGACGGCCGCTCAAGTTGGATCGGTGGTGGTAACGTTCACCGTCACCGACAACGGCGCGCCGGCCCTGAACGACCAGGAGGCGGTGGCCATCACGGTGCTCACGGCCAATCGCACTCCTGTGCTCACGTACATCGGCCCGAAGTTCGTTACAGAGGGCCAGACTCTTCAATTCTCTGTGTCGGCCACCGACGCCGACGGCACGATCCCGTCGTTGTACATGGTGAACTATCCGCCGACCGCATCTCTTGTGGACAACCTGAACGGCACCGCTCAGTTCACGTACATACCCTCCTTCGCGGAAGCGGGGATTCGATCCTTGGAGATCCGGGCCTACGACAACATTTCGTTCGACAAGGAAGTGGTGCTGATCCAGGTGCTGGAGGCAGGGAACCAGGCGCCCAACGCGTCGGTGACGGGCCCCACGGTGATCTTCGAACGCGACACGCTCGTGGCGATCGTTCGGTCGAATGATCCCGACAGTTCCCACAATCCCGTGTCGATGCTGTCGGCCCTGCCGGCCAACGCTACGTTCCAGAGTCACGGAAACGGCACGGCCACCTTCCAGTTCGTGCCGTGGTTCACGCAGTCGGGCGCGTACAATCTCACCTTTGCCACCTCCGACGGCAGCCTGGCCGATACGGTGGTGTACAGCTTCACCGTTCAGGACGTCGGCAATCAGGCCCCCTTCCTGCACGCGTTGGGCAACACGTCCCTGGCGGTGCCCGACAAGACCTTCCGTGAGGAGCTGCGCGACAGCTTGTTCGTGGCCGCCAGCGATTTCGATTCCACGGTGGTACACCTCTCCGCCAGCGGCCTGCCCGCGGGTGCATCGTTCATCAGCGCGGGCAACAACGTGGCCCGCCTGGCCTGGCAGCCCACCTTTTCGCAGGCCGGCCTCTACCAGGTCACGCTCTTTGCCCGGGATCAGCAGGACACCACGATCTTCGACTCGCAGCTGGTGTCTCTCACGGTGACCAACTTCTTCCCGGCCCCCGTGTGGAACCCCGCCATCGTGAAGAGCTATGTGATTCCGGAGGGGGGCATCCTCAACATCAACATGGCCACGATCCCCATCGACACCATGCCCAGGATCAAGGCCATGGCCAAGCCGGCCAACTCTACACTCACCGACAATCTGAACGGCACCTGCCTGTTCCACTTTCAGCCCAGTTTCTTCCAGGCGGGCCTCGACTCGGCTGTGATCAAGGCCTACCACCCGCTGGACACCATGGTGTTCACGAACATCGTCCTGCGTTTCACGATCACCAATGTCCCGCAGGCCCCGGCGTGGCGTCCTCGCAACGACACGTCCGTCACGGAAAACGTGCCCATGGTGTTGTTGGCTACCGCCGACGATCCGGATGGCACCATTCCGGTGCTCTCGGCTCAGGCGCTGCCCCCGGGGGCGGTGTTCTCCACGCCATTTTCGGGCAGCGGATCGGCCACGGGACGTATCACCTGGACCCCCGGCTTCACGCAGCAGGGGGTGTACCCGATCCGACTCCTGGCATCCGATGGAGCCGGCGTCGACACGCTCATCGTCACTGTGACTGTGCTGGATGCGGGCAACCAGATGCCGGTCTTTACGATCCCGCCGGTCAACGCCACCATCGTCCTGCCGCTTTCGCTCACCGTGCACGTGCGTGCCACCGACGCCGACGCCACGATCCCGTCCCTGAGTGCAGGACCCCTGCCTCTCCATGCCACCTTCTTTGATTCCGGCAACGGCGGGGGGCGGTTCCAGTTCGTGCCCGATCTCAGTCAGGCCGATTCGGTCTACGTTGTGACCTTCGTCGCGTCCGACGGGATGGCCCAGCGACAAGTTTCTGTGACGTATTCGGTGTTCGATTTCATTCGCGGCGATGTAAACCGAGACGCCGTGGTCACTTCGTCCGACGTGATCCTGCTCGTGAACTACACGTTCAAGGGCGGACCGGCGCCTGTTCCGGTGGCGGCGGGCGACGTGGATGCCAGCGGCACCATCAACTCGTCAGACATCATTTATCTGGTGAATTTCCTGTTCAAGAGCGGTCCGCCCCCACCTCCTTAGGCGTCCTCGGGTCGGGCGGCGGGCGACGTGAATTGCTCGGCCACGGTGGCGTCATCCGACATCATTCTCATGGTGAATCACGTGTTCAAAGGCGGACCGCCCCCGTGCGACGGGTGCAGCACGGTGCTGGCGAGCCAGTGCTGACGCGCCAGGAGGCCGTCAGAGTCGAAACGAAAGTCCCAGGAAAGGATTGGTGTCGGGCGCTGAGTCGGTGACGCCGAAGTTGCAGCCCAGGTCGAAGCGAACGTTGTCGCCGGCCGCGAGGGTCACCCCGAAATCCGCCTGACCCAGCCAGTCGGAGGGCGCGTTCGAGGGAATCACGGAGAAGAACTCGACGTACATCCCCAGGCGCGGCGTCACGGCGCAACCCACGGTGGCCGAATTGACGAACTCCGTGATGGGACCCAGGTCCGCTTCGTCTCGCACGAAATCGAATTCCGTCATCAGTCCCAGGCCCCAGCGTTCCGACAACTCCACTCCCAGGGGAAGAATCACTCCGGATTCCACGTAGTCGTTGCCCAGCCCCGACTCGGCGATGGGCCACTTGATAAACGGCATCACGGCGAACGCCGTGGCGCCACCGTCATTGCCCCAGAGATTGACTTTCACCCTCGTGACCAGATCTCCGGTCCCCGAGGTGCCCTGATCGGCCGCCTGTCCCGGCGCATCTTCCTCCGCGTTTACGTACGTGTCGAAGATCAGCTGAAGATCGAGTCGATTCAACAGGCCCACCTTGAAATTGAACGGAGCCAATCCCCACTCGGTGGTGTGCGAGCTGCCGCTGTCGGTGTCGAGTTGGTCGAAGATGGCATTGGCGAAATCGAGTTCCGCTTGAATGTGCCCGGCATCCACCGTGAAGGGCGATTCGGTTTGATCCGGCCGGTCGGTGGACAGTTCCCTCAGGAGTTCGCGTGGCGTGGGGCGGAACAACGTGTAGCCCTGCTTGTCCGGCTGTGCTGCCGGAGGGTCAGACGACTCGCCCTGGCCAAACCCGTGCTCGAAGCCCAGGCACAGGAGGGCTGCTGCGATCGTCGTGGCGAACCTGGTGAAGTTCATGGTGCGCCAAGTAAGAGGCACGGGGCGGCCGGGCCAACTGTAGGTGCGCGACGCGTACAATTGTGGCTTGCGGAGCCTTCCTCCTTGCGCAAGCGCCTAAGCCACAATAAGTTCGCAAACTAGCCGGCGGTCGGTCGGTTTGCCTCGGATCCGATACGGCCCGGACGAATGGGAGGTACAGTGGCGAAGAAACCCCTGCGGACGGAACAATCCTCCCATCTGCAGCAGACATCCTCCGACGATTCCACACGCACCGGAATGAGCGCCGAAGCTATCGAGCGCGCTTTTCTCGACAATCTCTTCTACGTTCAGGGACGATTTCGCGAAGCCGCCGACGCCAGCGACTTCTACCTGGCGCTTTCCTACACCGTGCGCGACCGCCTGCTGCACCGGTGGGTGAAAAGCGCCGAACTCTACAGCCAGAATCGCAGCCGCACCGTCTGCTACTTTTCGGCGGAGTATCTGCCGGGTCCGCGACTGGCGGCCTCCATGCTGAACCTGGGGATGATGGACACGGCGCGCGAGGCCATGAACCGCCAGGGACTCGACCTCGATCAGCTCATCGAGCTGGAGGAAGAACCGGGGCTGGGGAACGGCGGCCTGGGCAGGCTGGCGGCCTGTTTCATGGATTCGCTGGCCACGCTCCAGATTCCGGCCATCGGCTACGGCATCCGCTACGAATTCGGCATCTTCGACCAGGAG
>DAIOGN010000024.1:26669-31197 GCA_036745245.1 Candidatus Zixiibacteriota bacterium | reverse complement strand
GCAGGTGACGGGACCCGTTCCGGCGCAGCCTGTCTGAGAGACAAACGAGGCACCGGCAGGAATCGCGTCGGCAATGACTACATTGTTGACCGTGGCGTTGGTGTAGTTCGTCGCTCTCAGCGTGTAGGTCACCGTGTCGCCGCCTGTGAGCGCCACATCCAGCCGATACGAACGCGAGCTCGACACCACGACAGAGTCGTAGTCTTTGCCCAGGAGCACGCGCACGGTGGGCTCCGCCAGCTCGGGCGCAGTCTGAATCACGGAGAGCGAGGCCATCCGGGCGCAGCCCGACCCCACCAGGCACGCCAGGAGCGCGGCGAAAGCGCGTATCTTCATGGTACTGTGATAGATATCGGCAGCTTTCGAGGCCGCATCAGGGCCAAGTCAGCCTGCCCAAAACGGCCGGGCGGCGTGCTCCCGTGGCGGCCCGAAGGTCCAGCGCCCGCCCCCGCACGCAAAAGTAGCCCAGCATTGCGAAGGAGAGGGCTTCAAGGAACTCCGGGTGCACCCCCAACCGCGTCACGGTGAAAAGCGGCACGGGCGCCAGAGCTTCCTCCAGTTCAGCCATCATGCGTGTATTGTACACGCCACCGCCCGAAGCGTACACAGCATCCACGTTCATGTCGAGGAGCCGCACGGCCCGTGCCACTCCCCAGGCCGAGAACGCGCAGAGCGTGGCCAACAGGTCCGCCGAATGCGGCACCGCCGCCTTCTTCAAGCTCTCCAACAGGAACGCCTCGTTGAACTCTTCCCTTCCGCAGGAGCCGGGCAAGGTTCGCTTGAACCAGGGGTGTCGTTTGAGCACCGCGAGAAGATCGGAATCCACTTCGCCGCGCATGGCCACTTTTCCGCTGGTGTCGCACGGCCGATCCAGCCTCATGCGCGCCGCGATGTCGAGCAGCCTGTTGGCCGGGCCGCAGTCCGAACCCACCACGCTCCTGCGCGCGCGCGCCGGCGGGATCAGGCTCACGTTGGCGATACCGCCTAGGTTCAGAATGGCGATGCTTTTCTTCGGGCGCGCGAAGAGCAGGCGATTCACTCCCGCTGTCAGCGGAGCGCCTTCGCCTCCCACCGCCACGTCGCCCTGCCGGAAGTGACTGATCACAGGCAATCCGCAGTTCTTGGCGAGCTGGTCGGGATCGCCGATTTGCAGTGTAGCGCCGATGCCGCCGAACGGCCAGTGCCCCACCGTCTGGCCGTGCGAAGCCACCACGTCGGGTCCGGTTCCGCGCAGCTCTTTGCGCTGAAGATCGTTGACCGTTTCGCCCAGGAAATCACCCAGGGCCACGTCGGTGCGGACCAGGGTTTCCTTACGGAGTTCGTCGGCGGTGGCGACATACTCGAGCGCTCGCCGAAGATGCGCGGGCAGTTCGCGTGAGCCTTCGGCCATCACCTTCCAGCGCGGCGACGCACCACGAAACTCCACAAGTGCCCAATCCAGTGCATCAATAGAGGTGCCGGAGTTGAGCCCCAGCACGCGCAGGGGACCGCCGCGAAACAGGTTACGCGCGGGCAAGGGCGTACGGGGTGCGGTAAGGCGCCTGGCGGTCGAGCGCGCGGTGCATTCGCCGGTGCGCCACCGAGTCGCCCAGCACGCGCTGTCGGAACAGGTCCAGGGCCTCCTGTTGGCGGCGTGCGTCGTGGCACACCAGCATGAGATGATGACCCGCTTCAAACGCGAGCCAGGCCGCCTGGGGCGGTGGGTCGGGCACGCCTTTCATTTCCAGATCGTCGGTTAAGACCATGCGCCGGAAGCCGACACGGTCGTCCATCAGGTCATCCGCGATGACACGCGAGTAGGTAGCAATCTGATGCGGATCGAGCGCCGGCGCCAGCACGTGCGTGGTCATGATGGCGGCCACGCCGGCGCAGGCCGCCGCGCGGAACGGTGGGAAGTGCACGTCATGAAACGAGGCGGTGGTGGCGTCGGTACGCGCCGTGACTTCGTGTGGATCGCTGTTCACTTCGCCCAGCCCGGGAAAGTGCTTGGCGCACGACTTCACACCGGCCCGCGACAGCCCGCGCACTGCGGCCTCCACACGCACCGCCACCGACTCGCGGTCGCTCCCCAGCGTACGCTGCGCCAGAACGGCTGAGTCGCGAACGCCGACGTCGGCCACGGGTGCCAGGTTGAAGTCGATGCCGAGCGCCAGCAAGGCTGCGCCGCAGTCGTGATAGGCCCTCTCCACTTCAGCGGGCGGCTTGTCTCTCAGCACGTCGGCAGAGGGCGGACCGATGTCGGGATCGAGAATGCGGCGTACGCGGCCCCCCTCCTGATCGATGAGAATCCAGAGCGTATCGCCGCCCGCATCTCTGAGGCGTCGGGTGAGGCTTGAAATCTGCGCCTCGTCCCTGCAATTGCGAGCGAAGAGAATGACGGCTCCTACGCGATCCCGATCCAGGGCGTAGAGAATCGAATCGGGAGCTTCCAGGCCGTCGAAGCCGAAGCAGAACAGCCGGCCGCACTCCATGATCGTCTCACGTTAGCCCGCCCGGGCGGCCTGCGCAAGACGACGGATGACTGAAACTCGCCGAATCGCGCTCCCCACACCGCTTCCCGCCACGTGTGTGTGAGCCAACCGGAGGCCTTTTCGCTTGTATCATGGGGGGCTGGAGGCGATACTCGCTTCCGGTTCAAGCCTATGGCCTTCGGATTCATAACAAAACTCCTCGGCACCAAGCACGAGAGGGACCTCAAGAAGCTCCGGCCCCTGGTGCAGGAGATTCACCACCACTTCGAGGGGCTCGCCACCCTCACCGACGAGCAATTGGCGGCCAAAACCACCGAGTTTCGGCAGCGTCTCACCGAGGGCGAAACCACCGACGACCTGTTGCCGGAAGCCTTCGCCGTGGTGAAGGAGGCCTGCCGCCGCCTCGTAGGCACCCAGTACGAAGTGGTGGGCCACACCGAGTCATGGAACATGGTGCCCTTCGATGAACAGCTCATCGGCGGCATCGTACTGCACCAGGGCAAGATCGCCGAAATGGCCACCGGCGAAGGGAAAACCCTCGTGGCCACGCTGCCCCTCTACCTCAACGCGCTCGAAGGCCGGGGCGTTCACCTGGTCACGGTGAACGACTACCTCGCCCGGCGTGACTCCGAGTGGATGGGGCTGGTCTTCCGCTCGCTGGGCATGACCGTGGGCTGTATTCAGAACAGCCAGCCCCCGGCGTCACGGCAGGCCCAGTACGCCTGCGACATCACGTACGGCACCAACAACGAATTCGGCTTCGACTACCTTCGCGACAACATGGCCATCCGCAAGGAAGACCGCGTGCACCGCTACCTCAAGGAAACGGTGATCGACAAGAAGGGGACTCAGAAGCGCTTCACGTACGCCATCGTCGACGAAGTGGACAGCGTGCTCATCGACGAAGCGCGCACGCCGCTCATCATTTCCGGCCCCACCGACCAGGAGACAGGCGGCTTCGACCTGATGAAGCCCCTCGTGCAGGAGCTGGTGCGTAAACAGAAGCACATCACGGCCGAGCTGGTGACCGAGGGCGAGAAGTTATTCAATGAGGGCAAGGAGTACGAGGCCGGAGTCAAGCTGCTTGCGGTGCAGCGAGGCCAGCCCAAGAACCGCGCCTACATGAAGCTTCAGAAGGAGAAGGGAATCCAGAAGCTCGTGCAGCGCGTGGAAGGCGACTATACACGCGACAAGCGCATGGAGGAAATCGACGAGCCGCTCCTGTACGCCATGGACGAGCGCGAAAGCTCGATTCAGCTCACGGAGAAAGGGCTGAGTTCGCTGTCGCCGAAGGACAAGGAGATGTTCATCCTGCCGGATCTTTCGGAGGCGCTCACCGAAATCGAGCAGGACGAGTCGATGGAGGCCGCCGAGAAAGCCACGAAGATCGAGGCTCTGTACAACCTGCATGGAGAGCGCTCTCAGGCCCTGCACAACGTGCAGCAGCTCCTGCGCGCCTACACGCTCTACGAGAAAGATGTGGAATACGTGGTGCAGGACGGCCATGTGCTCATCGTCGATCAGTTCACGGGACGCCTCATGCCCGGCCGCCGCTACTCCGACGGACTCCACCAGGCCATCGAGGCCAAAGAAGGCGTGAAGATCGAGGGCGAAACGCAAACTCTGGCCACGATCACTCTGCAGAACTACTTCCGCATGTACAAGAAGCTCGCCGGGATGACCGGTACCGCGGAAACCGAGGCCGGTGAGTTCTGGGACATTTACGAACTCGACGTGAGCGTCATCCCCACACACCGCAACGTGGTCCGCGACGACTACAACGACGTGATTTACCGCACGCGACGCGAGAAGTACAACGCCATCATAACGGAAATCCAGGAATGCAACCAGCGCGGCCAGCCGGTGCTGGTGGGTACCGTGTCGGTGGACGTGTCCGAAGTGCTGTCGAAGATGCTCAAGCGCACAGGCGTGCCGCACAACGTGCTCAACGCCAAGTATCACGAGAAGGAGGCCGAAATCGTGCGCTCGGCCGGGCAGAAGGGCGCGGTGACCATCGCCACCAACATGGCCGGCCGCGGCACCGACATCAAGCTGGG
>DAIOGN010000024.1:26314-26659 GCA_036745245.1 Candidatus Zixiibacteriota bacterium | reverse complement strand
ACGAAGCGCGCCGGATCGACCGCCAATTGCGCGGCCGTTCGGGGCGCCAGGGCGATCCGGGATCCTCCCGGTTCTACCTGTCGCTCGAAGACGATCTCATGCGGCTGTTCGGTTCCGACCGGATTGCGGGCATCATGGACCGTCTCGGGCTGGAAGAGGGCGAAGTGATCGAGGCGGGCATGGTTACGCGCGCGATCGAGCGCGCGCAAAAGCGGGTGGAGTTGCAGAACTTCGCCATCCGCAAGCACCTGCTCCAGTACGACGACGTGATGAACCAGCAGCGCACGGTGGTGTACGACCGACGGCTGGCATCGCTTGAAGGAGAAGATCTTCGCGACGAAACCG
>DAIOGN010000024.1:11033-26304 GCA_036745245.1 Candidatus Zixiibacteriota bacterium | reverse complement strand
CATTGGCACTCTGGTCGACCGCAAGCTCGACCTGCACTGCCCCGTTGAAGACTATCCAGAAAACTGGGATCTCACCGGCCTTCAAGCTGCGCTGATCAAGATCTTCCTGCTCGACTACCGCATCAAGCCGGAGGAAGTTCCCGAGATCCGCCGGGACGAGTTCTCTGAAACTCTCCACAAGCGCGCCATGGAGATCTACGAGCTCAAGGAGCGCACGCTCGGCCCCGAAGTGATGCGCCAGCTCGAGCGCTTCGCGTTTCTACGCGTCATCGACGAGAGGTGGAAGGAACACCTCAACGTCATGGACGAGCTGAAAACCGGCATCGGCATGCGTGCCTACGGGCAGCGCGATCCGCTCATCGAGTATAAGAAGGAAGGCTTCGGACTCTTCGAGCTGCTCCTCACCCGCATGGATGAGGAAACTGTGGAACTGGTGTACAAGCTCCAGGTGTCGCGTCCCCGGGAAGACGAGGAGCGCCGCCGCCGTCTGGCCGCGCGTATGCAGACGCAGCATGCGGAGGCCGCGGGCCTGGCGGCACGCATGGCCGCCGCACCGGCCGATGACGCGGTGGAGGCCGGCGTGGGGCCCGGCAGGGCCAGTCGGCAACTGGCCGAAGTGGCCGCCTCATCGCGGGGCGAAAAGCAAGCGCCCGTGGTGCGAGAGATGCCCAAGGTGGGCCGCAACGACGCCTGCCCCTGCGGCTCCGGGAAGAAATTCAAGAAGTGCCACGGCGCCGGCGCCTGAATGGGGTCAGACCCCCGTCGTCAGTTTGCACACTCCAAAGAAGGGTTTGTGGTGTGCAAACTGACGACGGGGGTCTGACCCCAACTTAGATCAGCCGCTTCGTCGTAATCGACGTTTTGGCTTTCGCGCCCTCTCGCTCGTAGCCAACTTTCAGCGTACGCCCGGGTTCGCGAAGAAGTGCACGAACCTGCTCCAGCGACAGCTTGCTCACCGGCTGTCCGTCGATCGACGTAATGCGGTCCCCTTCCCTCAGCCCCGCCGCCACGGCCGGAGATTCTTCGATCAGCCGGTGAATCTCGATGGCTGAATAGTCCTCTGTGGTGCGCAGAAACGCTCCGCACATGTCATATTCGAAGGGATCCTGGAAGGACGTGTTCTGCTCGAGGATCATTTCGTTGCGAGAGTAATCAAACGTCACGGTGAATCGCCGCAGAACGTCTCCGCCAATGATGCCTGAGGCGTCGCGGCTGGCCCCGGCGCCCTTCTGATCCTCCGAGAATCCTGTGACTACATCCTTCAGCACCACGTTCCCGAGGATCAGTTCGGACACACGACCAATTCTCTGTTTGGTCTCACCGCCCACCCCGGCGCCGTATCCGCCCTGGATGGTCTTCACGGCAGACGCGAGCTGATGTTCCTCGCAGAAGGGCCGTGACAGGTGCAGGGCCGAGCGAGCCCCGGTGTCGATGAGGAAATGCCCCTTCACGCGCCGGCCGCCCACGACCACGTCGGCGGACACATGCGGATGATTGTCTTCCATCACCACGGGGATCCGCTCGCCCGAACCGGAATAGTTGAAGTCGGATTTCTCAAGCAGGTCGATCGTGCGCGCCACGTAGTCGATCCGCACCACAAATCGGCTGATCAGATCATACCCGAGCACACCGTCGACGGGGCGTCCCTCATAGGGGGAGACCATCCCCAGGGGAATGGCCATGATCGTTTGATCCACGAGCTCCACGCCAGGCAGGGTGAATGACGCATTCGGAATGAGCGACACCTCCACACTGCCTTCCCCGGCGCCGCGTCCCTCCAGCTTGCCTTCCAGCGGAAGCCCCAGCGCCTCGGCGCGGCCGCGATCCATCACGGTGACGCCTGCGCCCGTGTCGAAGATAAACCACAGCCACTCGCCGCCGTTCACCTGGGCCTTCACATAGATGTGATTGCTGTTCAGCTCGAACGGAATCCCGAGAGCCGAGTGGCCACCGGTGAACCGGTAGTCTTTCGCCCCCTCGGACGGCTTGTCGAAGGCCCCGGGCGGAAGCGTCACGTTCGTGCGGATTTCGATGGCCTCAAGCCGCGTGTCGTACTGGGGATCGCCCGTGCTGACTCGAAGCTGGCCGGGCCACCGCATTCCGTCCACCTCGCGCATGTCTGAATAAAAGGTCACTTCCGTGCGATCGTCGGCTTGCCGCTCCTGCCGCACCGTCTCGTAGGTTTTGGCATCCAGGAACACGGTGACCGGCTTGCCACCCTCGGGAGAAATGGTCAGACGATGAAGAGTACCTGTACTGTCGAGCCCGAGCGACTCGATGGTGCCGGCCCTCCGGCCCTTCACGAAGTGCGACATGCTCACGAAGTAAGCCTCCGTCAACGCGTCGCGGAGGGCCACTCCCTCGGTCGCCTGCACCTTGCCGTTATGGTCCACCGTCCAGCCGCCCTGGCCGTCGAACACGGTCTGTGTTCGATACACCTCTCCCAGCACCAGTTCCTGACGGGTCTGCCCCTGGCGCGTGGACCAGCTTTCTACAACGCCCTCCATGCCCGCGGCAAAGACCTTGTATTTCACGTACACGTTTTCGAGCTTCGACATATGCTCGACGCCTCCGGACGCCTCGGCCCACCTGGCCAGAATCTCTTCCGCGGTGGGCGCGGCGGCCCGCGTAGCCGTGCCGGCCATCGCACACCATGTCAGGGCACACAACAACGAGATCGCTTTCATGACTCCTCCTTCAGGTACGGTCCGGCTCCACCGGACCAAAACGTGATTTGAGAACCAGATAGCCGGGGGCTTCGCAGCCGGGCAATGTACGGCGTGCGTCCAGCCACTTCAGGATGTCGCGCGACTGCGTTCCCGAGGAAAGCAACTGCGCCACTCTGGCCAGTGCGAACTCGGCACCAAACGCGCTGTGATACACCCACGACAAATAGGCGCTGCCGCTCCACACCGCCTGATGCACCTGCGACAGGTCCCCACTGAAAAAAGACAGCACATGCTGCGCTCCGTCGGTCACCAGGTTGAGCCAGGAACCCGGCCAGCGACGCAGGGTATCGAGTCCGTTCGGATCCACACTCACGTCGATTCCTGGAAGCGACACGGGTTCGTACACCTTCACGGACACCGACAGTCCGCGCTCGGACGCGGCGAGCAGGTCGTCGCGCAGTTCATTCATGGCGGCCGGAAACAGATCTGCGAGTACCACCTGCTCCGCCTCCGCCAGCATGCGGCGACACCGTTCCAACACCTGTTCGGGCGATTTGAGCTGATACACGCGATCGTCGCCACGCAGGCCGCGAACCACCGACAGCGACTTCAGGGCTCGTCGCTTCTGCGAAGTGAAGTCGCGCTCGAGCCGCGCCAGCAACTCCGCCGGGTTCACCGCACGGCAAAGCCGGCTCTTTCCTTCGTCCACAACGATCGCGCCCTTGGCAGACAACGATTCGATGGCCTTGTACGTGTTGGCCGCAGGCTTTCCGAGGCCCGACGCTACCCGGTAACCCGTGGCCGGTGACTCGGACAGCAGGAACACGTACACCTCCGCCTCCAGGCGCGTAAGGCCAAGGTCCACAAGAGCTTGCGTTCCAATCTCGGACATCGGTGACTCTCCGGTCTCCTGTCAATTGTTAGTAGCTTATACGACTAGTATAGGCCAAGGTTGCATTAGTCTCAACAGAGTTCTTTTATTCTGCACTCCCTGCTTCGGCGGGGTGCCCATTCCACGCGGCCGCGCATCCGCGCGATCGCAAACGTCCACCTGAGGAATCAGCGTAATGTCCGAGAGTCAGAATCTCGAATCGGTCCTCGACGAGCACCGTGAGTTTCCCCCGCCCGCCAGGTTCAGCGAGCTGGCACACATCAAGAGTCCAGCGGACTACGACAAATTGTACGCCGAGAGCCTCAGAGATCCCGAAGGCTTCTGGGCCAGGGCCGCCTCAGAGCTGCACTGGTTCAAAAAATGGGACCGGGTGCTGAGCTCCAAGGACGCGCCCTTTTACAGGTGGTTCGATGGCGGGCGAACGAACCTGGCGTACAACTGCCTCGACCGGCATCTGAGCGGCCCCATCCGCAACAAAGCCGCGATCGTCTGGGAAGGCGAACCCGGCGACTCCCGAGTGCTCACCTACTGGGACCTCGCGCGGGAAGTGCAGAAGTTCGCCGCCGCGCTGGAGAAGCTGGGCATCAATCGCGGCGATCGGGTGGCAATTTATCTGCCCATGGTCCCGGAGTTGGTGGTGGCGGTATTGGCCTGTGCCCGCATCGGCGCCGTGCACACCGTGATCTTCGCGGGCTTCTCGGCCGAATCGATCAAGGACCGCGTGCTGGATTGCACCGCACGCCTCGTGATCACAGCCGACGGAGGTTGGCGGCGGGGACAGGTGCTTCCTCTCAAGACGATCGTCGATGACGCAGTGGCCGGGTGCGATTGCGTGCGCGACGTCATCGTGGTGAAGCGCGGCCACGGCGACCCCTTCCCCTGCCACATCAAGGAAGGGCGCGACCACTGGTACCATCGCCTCATGGACGACGCTCCGGCCACCCATCAGGCCGCGGAGATGGAGTCGGAGGACATGTTGTTTCTCCTCTACACGTCGGGCACCACGGGCAAGCCGAAGGGCATCATCCACACCACCGGTGGCTACATGACTTTCGCCTATCACACGGCCCGCCACGTGTTCGATCTTCGGCCCGAAGACGTGTACTGGTGCACGGCCGACATCGGCTGGATCACCGGCCACAGCTACGTGATCTATGGACCGCTGGCCAACGGGGCCACCTGCCTCTTGTATGAGGGAGCACCAAATTTCCCCGACAACGGCCGGCTGTGGCAACTGGTGGAGAAGTACGGTGTCACGATCTTCTACACGGCCCCAACGGCGATCCGCGCCTTCATGAAATGGGGAGACAAGTGGCCCCAACGTCACGATCTGTCGTCCTTGCGACTTCTGGGTACCGTGGGTGAGCCGATCAATCCCGAGGCCTGGATCTGGTACAACAAGACCATCGGTGGTCAGCGCTGCCCCATCGTGGACACCTGGTGGCAAACCGAAACCGGCGGCATCATGATCACGCCTCTGCCCGGCGCCACGGTCACGCGCCCGGGGTCGGCCACACGGCCCTACTTCGGAATCGACGCGGCCGTGCTCGACGAATCGGGACAGCCTGCGCATGCCGGTTTTCTGGCCATTCGGAAGCCCTGGCCAGGCATGCTGCGTGGCATCTATGGCGATCCGGAGCGCTACCGGAAGACGTACTGGTCGAAATGGAAGGACATCTATTTTCCCGGCGACGGTGCACGCACCGACGAGCGCGGCTACTTCTGGATCGTGGGCCGTGTAGACGACGTGGTGAATGTGGCGGGCCACCGCATCGGCACAGCCGAGCTGGAGTCGATCTTCGTGGAGCATCCCGCCGTGGCGGAGGCCGCGGTGATCGGCGTAAAACATGACTTGAAGGGGCAGTCGATGGTGGCCTTCGTGACTCTCCGTGAGAACCACGGCTGCCACGTGGAGAAACTCGAGGTTGATCTGGTGGACCTTGTGGTGAAGAAGATCGGCAAGTTCGCCACTCCCGACCGCATCATCTGGGCGGCCGATCTTCCGAAGACCCGGTCGGGCAAGATCATGCGGCGGCTTCTGCGCGACATCGCCGATGGTTCGGCCATGGGAAACGTGGCCACGCTGGCCGATCCGACGGTTCTGGAGACACTCAAGAAGCACTACGAAGAGGATTGATGCGGGGGCGCAAGGGCTTGCGCGAGGCCTCACCGCCTTTATATTAGCCGCCGTCCACAACGTGCCGAAGTGGTGGAACTGGTAGACGCGCTGCGTTCAGGGCGCAGTGTCCTTACGGACATGGGGGTTCGAGTCCCCCCTTCGGCACCAAGTTGAGTCATCCTTCCGTTCCAGGCGACTCTGCTTCCCAGCCCCTCTCACTCCCAGTTTCAGGCGTGCTTAATTATGAAGGCCGCCCCGAGCAGATGAGGCGGCCTTCGTGCGACTTCAGCAACGGAACCCACGATGCTGTTGCGTCCGTCGCGTTACGGGCAACCCCACCCGAGTCCAAACGCCAGGCACACGTCACAGGGCACCGGTCCGCCCTTGAACACGTGGTTCACCAGTGAAATGATATCAGCGGACGTGACACTGTGCGAGCAGTTCACATCGCCCGCGGCTTCGCATGGCAGAGGCGGCAAACCACCTTTGAACACGTAGTTGACGAGGCCGATGATGTCGGCTGACGTCAGGTTGCCGCTCATGTTTACGTCGCCCGTCATGGCGATGTTGTACGACTGGTCATTGTTGATCACCGCCGGGCAGTTGTCGCACGCGTTGCCCAGCGTATCGGTGTCTGTGTTCTGCTGACCCGGATTTGCCAACAGGTCGCAGTTGTCGCAGGCATCGCCCACGCCATCCGTATCGGTGTCGTCCTGAGACGGGTTGGAAGCCTGCGGACAGTTGTCACAGGCGTCTCCGAGGTTGTCACCATCCACATCCAGTTGACCCGGATTGGCCACGACCGCGCAATTGTCGCAGGCGTCGCCCACCCCGTCGCCCTCACCATCTTCCTGACCCGGATTGACCACCAGCCGGCAGTTGTCACACGCGTCGCCGAGGCCGTCGCCGTCGGCATCCACCTGGCCGGGATTGGCCAGGGTCGGGCAATTGTCGCAGTCGTCGCCGGCGCCGTCATTGTCGGAGTCGGCCTGAGTCGGGTTGTACACCAGAGGACAGTTGTCGACGGAGTCGAGCAGACCATCATTGTCTGTGTCGCAAGCCATGGAGCGATCGTACCACGTGTCCTGCTCCTGACCGTTGCGGCCGTCATTCCAGGCGGCTCCCCACGGATTCACCACGCTTGAACTGTAGTCCGACGCGAGCCAGATCCCCGCGTAGTCTCCGGGGGCACCCGTGATGGTGGTAAACTGCGTGTAAGGTCCAGCGCTTGTGATCATGCAGTCCTTCCAGGTCGCGCCGCAGTCGGTGGAAGAAGAAACCCACACATCCGCCCGTACATTTGCGGCGTCCCGTCTGCGGTCGTAGTACGTCACCCGGATTTCACCCGATGCGGCGTTGAGTGCGATGGAAGGCGCCCACTGGTCATTGGGCGTTGCATCCTGGTTCACCAGGACCGGCGCCGTCCAGGAGCCCGGCGTACCGCCAGCCGCGCTCGAGCTGAAGTGGATGTCCACGTCGCCCGAGAGTGAAGGTTCGTCCCATACGAGATACATGAGTCCGGCGCAGGCTGCCGCACCGATCCCCTTGTCGATGGCCAGATCAACCGTGTTCGCGACGACCAGATTCCCGTTTACGGGGCTGGACACCGGCGTAATGCCCATGAGCACCGTAGCATCCGGTGCCCAGGGAGCGCCGGTGACGGGCGACGGATTGTCGGTCATCTGGATCCTGCCCGTAGGCACGTCACGCCAGACGCAGACGATGTGGCCCGGGGTCAAACCCGGCGGGATGCCGGCGGGACCAACGAAGTCGAGTGCCGGCTTGGCGCCGCCCGAAACCAGACACGGTGCCTGCACGAGAGAGATGGGCACCGGCACCGTTACCGCGGGATACGCGGACGGACCGCCAGTCGTGGAGGTCGATGCAGTCCAGATCTGGAGGAAGTCGGCTGGATCATTGTAGAAGTTGTCGTCGGAAGACGGGTCGCCGTCCAGGTCGGTGTATTGCACCCAGGCAAACGTCGCCGTGCCCAGCATGGGCATTGGGATGGCCGGCAGGTTGACCACGGTGACCGATGCGTAGTCGACCCAGACATTAGCCGCCCCTGCTGCCATGATGGGAGCGGGGGGGCCAAAAGCAGCGCCGGCGCCCGCAGAGACTTCCATGAAGATGGCGCTGGCATCGGGGTTCCACAGTGGTTTGAAGTTGAAGCCCGTACCGCCCATGATGTATCCGCCGCCAGGTCGCGAACCAAGCGTGGGATTCCAGCTGTTGTCAAAGGGCGGCGCGGGAACGGAGCCCAGCTTGGGCCAGATGGAGGGCGGCACTCCGTACAAAGCCGACCAGGACCACTGAATGGTCGCCGGCTCATAGTCCCCACCGGGGTGATTTGTGAACAGACAGTAGATCTCGCCCGGATTCACTTCGCTCCACCCCAGCGACGGGTTGTTCTCTTCTTCCCCGCCTGGGAAGCCGGGGGCGATGTGGTAATTCTGGCCGAGGGCGGAAGACGACGCGAACAGGCAGCACGCCCACGCGAGGATCATCCGCCATGTTGCATGCGATCGCATAGTTGAATCTCCCTGAGTGCGGGCTCGCAGCCCGCCGGCGGGCACGAACCCTGACACCGTGACTGGTTGAGTGATGACGCTTCGACAGACTCGGAACCGGGGCAGGCGTACTATGACAAGCCGGTTGGATCCGGATCACCGTCAAGCCGAAGCCCGATTGTGGAGTGATCTCCTATCTCCGACGGGATGGCAGTGCGAAGAAGTTCAGACAGACTGCGTCGGATTAAACTTGTGTCGCTGGCGGAATGCGCTCACTAGCGGATTATTGGACCCGCCTATCTTTTATTCAATATAGTCGCTGGCGTGCAGAATGCAAGGTGCAAGTGTCACCGTCGGGCCGGTTCCGCTAGGAGCGTTTGCGTCTCGTCACTGCGCGCTTTGGCAGTTGGCTCTTAGTCTTAGGCACGCCTAACTTGATCAGTGCATCTGTGGGAAGATCGGGCGCAATTCTGCGAATGGCTTCGTACACCGAGGACAGGAGTGCTTCTTTGTCGGGGATCTCACCCGTCACCAGTGCGAAGGCCACCTGCTCTGCAAGTTGTGGGCCGGACAGTCCGGGCACCACTCTTCGCACGGTCGCCTCATCCGTCCACGGCAGGAGGTTCGGATCGAGAAGAAGTTCGCGCGGGCTTACGCGATCATGCCACTGACCCAGCTGCGCCAGTGCACTATCGATGGCCCCTCCCACGCCGGCGCACATGTCGGCGCCTGAGAAATGCGGGTCGGTCCAGCGTACGTCGGGATACGACCAGCGGCCGTCGATTCCCGGGCTCGCTTTGGAGCGTTCGCGCCAGTTTGGCCCCGACGCGGATCCCTGAAGCCAGGCCAGCGCGCGCACGAAGCTGCGCTGGCACCGGTTCCCGAACACCGTCTGCCCCTGGCTTGCAATTCGGCGCGCTTCCAGAATATCCTCGGGAGCGAATACTTCACTCTCGTCGAAGAAACTGAAATCGGAATCGAGTCTCAGACGCCGATCGGCCAGTGCACCGATCCCCACCAGGTGTTGTGCGTAGTCTCGCAGTTGCCTCACGTTTCCGGGCCAGCCGTAGCTCACCACGTGGGCATACACGAGAAAGCTCGACGTCAGAGGCAGCTCGAAACCCGACTCGGTGGCGGCATCCTCCACGAGCAGGCAGAACAGGTTCCACTTCCTGCGCCGCTGCACGCGCAGGGGCGCGAGCAAGAGCGGCGGCCAGGCCACCAGACGTTGCCACAGCGACCGGTCGAGGTGGCTGCGGATGTCCTGGTCGGCTTCGAGAATGAGTCGCAGGCCACCCGAGTCGGGAGCAGACAGAATCGGCCGACGGTGTCCCCCTTCAAGAAAGCGCTTCAATGCGGCCCCGAGCACAGGGAGGCCGCGTTCGACGCCCGACAGGAGCACGGTTCCGCCCAGCGGTGCCACGGCGTCCTCGAACTGTCGTTCGAGTCGTTCCGGGTCGGCGACGCGACAGTCGACTTCAACAAACCTCGAGCCGGGGCGTCGGGATTGCGCATGAATGAACCTGGCCAGACTGGATCGGCCGGTACCCGACTCGCCCATGATCAGGATCGGGGAGTCCGTTGCTGCTGCCCGCCTGGCGTCCGCCTCGAGAGCTTCTTCTCCGGTGACAAAGCGAAAACCGGATCCCCTGGTGCCTGCCCAGGGCGAGAGTGACTGGCTCTCTGTTTCGGAGTGAACCATCCTCATGGCCGGGAGGGCTGTTTCGGACGGAGCACTTGCGGCGGCGCTCTGAGGAGACTTAGGACGCGTACTGATAGAGGGTGCCATGCTTGATATAGACATCGGCATGAAGTGCGCTCAGGCTCTACGTTGAACTTCTAATCAGATAACCCATTGGGGGCCAGCGTACAGGCAGCGAACGTGCCCGGGGATGGTCAGATGGAACTATACAAAAGGGGCTTGATGGACGTATCGTAATGCAATGAGGATAACTTTGGGTTTTTCGGACGAGCTAGCTCAGCGCATCAAAAAACGGGCCGCCCAAGACAGCACCTCCATCCAGGACGTCGTGGAACAGGCGGTTCGACTCTATCTGAGCGAACCGACTAAGACTGGGTACCAGTTCATTTGGCAGCCCGATTCAGGCGCTCTGCTCCCTGGGATCAACCTGGACGATCGCGATTCCCTCTTCACTGCCATGGCGCACTCGTAATCGCCCTGGACCGGTTCTCCGGCCTGCGCGTGCGCGATCCGTTCTCCTGATCGTCCTTCCCGAAATTACCGCTTCGGCACCGCCGAATCGATGAACTCCACCATGTCCGCCTTCATCTTCACAAGCGACGGGATGTGGATATACATCATGTGCCCGGCCTCGTAGTAATCAATCGACACGTTGCCGCGCAACTCCGGCTCGAGTCCCAGGTGTGAGAACGTGTAGTCCGTCGCGAAATACGGCGTGGCCAGGTCGTAGTAACCCGAAGCCACCCAAACTTTCAGGTGCGGATTCTGATTCATGGCATCGCGCAGGGTGGTCGCTACGTTCACGAAGCTGTTCTCGTACCCCTTGTAGCTCCACGGGTGCACCTTGCCGGTGAGAATCTCGTACGGCAGATCACTCTCGAAGTTCAGTTCGCGGCGCACGTAGTCGTTGAGAGTGGCACTGTAGGGGCCCATGATGCCGGCCATGCTCGGGTCGTAGTCGGGCCCGTCGCTGGCCGCATCGGCCGACACGCCCTTGAACCGGCTGTCGAGCCGCCCCACCGTCCGGCGCTCGTCGCGAAGCAGCTCCTTGCAGAACCGCCAGATCCACACACGCAGATTCGTCTGGCGAATGTACGTCTCCGAAAGACCCGTGAGCCGGGCAAGTTTGCCGATCACCATCGCGCTGTCGGAGGCGGTCAACTTGTCGCCCTGAAGCAGCGCCCGCGTGTAGTCGCCCGCGGCAAACTCCTCCGATTCGCGCAGGGCTTTCTGCAGATCGCCCTGCAAGTCGGCCGGCAGCTGCTTGTGATACCAGGCCGTCGCCGTATAGGTGGGGAGAAACAGGATGTGAGGCATGTCATTGCCTTCATCGAAGCGGGCCGTTTCGAAATTCAGGATGGAGGAGACGAGCATGATGCCGTTGAGGTACATTCCCCGCTCATCCTGCAGATATCCGGAGAGCCCCGCGGCACGCGTGGTGCCGTAGCTCTCTCCAATCAGAAACTTGGGTGAAGCCCAGCGTTCATACCGTGTGGTGTACAGTCGGATGAATTCGCCCACGGAGCGCACGTCTTCCTCGATGCCATGGAACTGGTGGGGATCCTCCTCGCCGATGGTTCGCGAGAAACCGGTGCTCACGGGGTCGATGAACACCAGGTCGGTCTTGTCGAGGATCGAGTATTCGTTGTCCACCAGGTGGTACGGCGGTCCTTCGGAGAAACCGTTGGAGTCCATCCACACGCGACGCGGGCCAAGAACGCCCAGGTGCAGCCACACCGAAGACGAGCCCGGGCCTCCGTTGAATGAAAATGTAATGGGGCGCCTCGCCGGGTTGGTGGCGTCCTTGCGCGTGTAGGAAACAAAGAAGATCTGAGCCTTCGGGTCTTCCTTGTCTTCCTTCAGCGACATGAGGCCCGCGCGCGCCACGTACTCCACCGGCTTGCCCCCGATCTGCACCGTATGTGTGGACTCGCAGATCGTGTCCTTGGCCGCTCCGTCGCCGGCCGATTTCGACTCGGACTTCGGGTCTTTCTTGTCCTTATCCTTGTCCTGGGCCCACACCGGGCCGCTCGCGGTCCAGAGCAGGGCGCACAACACCAGGAAGAACGCACGAACTGACATGAGGAATCTCCTTTAGCCGACGGGAGCCTCAAGAAAGGTCCCTCGGAGCCTCCGATCAACGCCTTCCTGCCGGCTTTCTGGGGGGGCCGTGAGGACCCGTGCCCGCCCGTCGATCGAGTGCGCGGGGCGGATGATTACGCAACCTAAATCGACGGCGCGCGTTATCTTATGGAGCGAGTATCTCCCATGCAGGATCCACAGAAGAAGAGCGGCTCCCCCCGGGCCGACGCACCGGTCGCGGCGAGCTATCTGCCACCGCATCCGATGTTGTCGGAGTGGGTGTCTCACTACTGGCAGATTGAAGGCCATTGCCCTTCAGGTGAACCCCGGTCGTTCCAGAGGCTGCTGCCCGGGTTGAATGCCGCATTCATCGTGCAGCTCGCTGCGCCAGTGGACGTCCAGGCTCCCGACGGCACCTGGCAGAGCCGCCCGCGTGCCTTTGCCGAGGGACACTTTCATCGCCCGTTCCACCTGCGTTTCGCCGACCAGTTTCGCCTCGTGGGAATCAGTTTCGCCCCCGGCCGCATCCATTCGTTTCTGAAGGATTCACAGGCCCACATCAACGACCGCTTCGTGGACCTGTCCGACGTGCTGGCGGTGGAGGGAGCACTGTTGGCCGAGCGCCTGCACCTGCTCAGCACGTTTCCGCAGGTAGCCGCGGTCTTCGATCAGCTCCTTTTGTCGCGGCTGCCCTCTCCAGACCATCGTAATCGCGGCTTGCATCAGGCCATGAACCTCGCCACACGACAGCCCTTTGCCACGTCGGTGCAGCACATGGCGAAGACCGCATGTCTTTCGCCCCGGCAACTCGAGAGGCGGTTTCAAGATACTGTGGGGCTGTCACCCAAGTACTTCTGCCGCGTGGCGAGATTCGATCGGTTCGTGCGTCGCTGGGGTCTGAAGCCTGATCACTTGCTCACCGCACTTGCACAGGAGTGCGGATATTTCGACCAGGCGCACCTCAATCGCGAGTTCAAACGCTTCACCCACGAGTCGCCCACCTCCTACCTGGCCCGGGATCATGCGGTGGCAAAGGCTCTGAACCGGCTGCACGTAGAAGTGCAGAACGTCGCACCTGCTGCCGTTACGCTGGGGCGCCGGCTCTAAGCGTCGATTTCGCGCTAACGCGGCACGTTTTGTCGCGTCCGTACAAGCGCCCGTCTGCGACCCGCCTACATTCTCCTCGTAGATCCCCGCTCAGACCAGCGTCCCTGCTTCATGGACCCCGGCCGGCTCTCGCAATTTCGGGGAGGGGGCTCGCCCGGGCCCGGGCGAGAGATGCCTGTAAGGAGACTCACCAGATGAGAATGTTGAAGTGTGGCCGGTTGCAGGCGAGACGCACGACTCTGTGCGCTCTCGTGGTGATGCTCATGCTGGCAGGCGTTGCGCCGGCCCAAATTCCCGATTCGATCGACCTGCCGGCCGTCAAGGATAACACCCTCTACGAAGACATCGGCGGCGCCATCTCCAATGGGATGGGTGGCTTTCTGTTCGTGGGGCGCGTCGGCGATATCGGTGGCGGGCGACTGCGCCGGGCCGTGTTGCAATTCGATCTGAGTGGGATTCCGGCCGAGGCCACGATCACAGGGGTCGACCTGAGTTTGGTTATGAACGTAACGATTTTCGGGCCCACGGATGTAAAGGCGCACAGGCTGCTCAACAGCTGGGGCGAAGGCGCATCGAATGCCGCAAACAATGAAGGGCAGGGGGCACCGGCCGCGACCGGCGACGCGACCTGGGTACATCGGTTCTATTTCGACTCGGCGTGGGCCACGCCGGGGGGCGACTTCCTCTCCACCGCTTCGGCCACGACAAGCGTGAACGGCAACGGTACGTATCACTGGACGGGGCCCGGCCTCCTGACCGACGCCGAGCTATGGAGGCAGCATCCCGACTCGAACTTCGGCTGGATCATGCTGGGCCGCGAGGACACGGTCACCACCGCCAAACGCTTCGGCTCGCGCAGCGCGCTCCCGGCGTCGCTGGCTCCAGAGCTGCACATCACCTATACGCTGCCGTGCCCGGTGCTGAAAACCGGCGACGTCAACATGGACGGCAACCTTACCTCGTCAGACATCATCGGCCTGGTGAACTTCGTCTTCAAGGGCGGCGCGTCGCCCCAGCCCTGCGACGCAACAGCCGACGTCAACTGCAACGGGTCGGTCACGTCGGCCGACATCATTTCCATGGTAAACCACGTGTTCAAAGGCGGGCCGGCGCCGTGCGACGTATGCACGCTGATCCCAGGAACCTGGAGCTGCCCGTGAGTCCGAGACTGGAAGGCTATTCGTAGCGCAGGGCTTCGATGGGATCGAGCCTGGAGGCCTTGCGCGCCGGATAGAGCCCGAAAAACACCCCCACCAGAAGCGCAAAGGTAAACGATACAATCACCGACTCGGGCGACACCACGGTGTTCCACCCATAGTACCGTGACATCACGGTGGCCGCGCCCACGCCGCCGACAATTCCCACCGTGCCGCCGATGGTGGACAGCGCCACCGATTCGATCAGGAATTGCGTGAGGATATCCCAACGGCGAGCGCCCATGGCCTTTCGGACGCCAATTTCCCGCGTACGTTCTGTGACAGACACCAGCATGATGTTCATGATGCCGATGCCCCCCACCACCAGAGACACCAGGGCGATCGAGGCAAGCAGTGCGGTGAACGTCTGGTTGGCTTCCACCTGAGTCTGGGCCACGTCCGTCATGGAGCGCACATTAAAGTCGTTCTCCGCTCCCTCCTGGAGACGGTGCGACCTTCGAAGTGCGGATTCCACCTCCAGGAGTGCACGCTCCGACGGGCCGTCGGCGATTCGCAGAGCAAGCGAGCTGTAGTTGTCGCGACCCAGCACTCTGAACATCGCGGTCTGAAGTGGAACCAGGATGTGGTCGTCCTGGTTCATCCATCCGGAGCTGCCTTTTGCCTCCAGCACGCCCACCACGGTGAACGGCACGCCCTGAATGCGCAGCGTGCGGTTGAGTGGGTCGGTTTCGCCGAAGAGCTCGCTGGCCACGGTGGCGCCCAGAAGGCACACGCGAGCCCTGCGATCGCCATCAGCAAATGTAAAAAATTCGCCGGCGGACAAACCGGCATTGCGCACCCACTCGTAGTCTGCCGTGGTACCGGTGATGCGCGTGTTCCAGTTGCGGCTCTCGTAGCGTGACCACCACGGCTGCGGGCGGCACCGACGGTTCACCTGCGACCGGGAGCGGCGCTCCGCGCTGATTGGACATCGACAGCAGCACACCGCCAGCAATGATTCCCGCCAGCACGAGTGCCCCTCCACCCAGCGCCC
>DAIOGN010000024.1:10774-11023 GCA_036745245.1 Candidatus Zixiibacteriota bacterium | reverse complement strand
CTGGATGGCCTCCACGTCCTGCTGATCGAGGTTTTCTACGGCGCCTGCGGCGAGACGAACACCCCCGAACGAGGCGGCCCCCGGGCGCACGAACAGCAGGTTGGCTCCCAGGCCGGTGATGCGGTCCTGAACGGCCTTCTGGGCTCCCGACCCCAGGGCGATCATCGTGATCACGGCGCCCACGCCGATGATGATGCCCAGCATGGTGAGCAAGGTTCGCATGGGATTGGAGATCAGGGCAGCGAACGC
>DAIOGN010000024.1:4197-10764 GCA_036745245.1 Candidatus Zixiibacteriota bacterium | reverse complement strand
GAGGCGCGGGAGCTGGCTGAGCCGGAAGGTCCGACGGATTCATCACGAGCCGCCCCTGCGCATGTCGCCTGCAGGCCCGCGAGTACGCATGCGGTCTCTCATCTCGTCTCGCGACTGCAAAGCACCCGAGACCAGCTGGTACACTACCGTGTCGCCTTCCGCAAGGCCGGAGGAGATCTCTATGAGATCGAGGTTGGAGAGCCCCACCGCCACCTGCTTCCACTCGCGACGGCCCTCCGCCTGCACCTGCGCCCAGCGCGCGTTCTCGCCGCGCCCGGCGCCCTTCGTCCTGCCGCCGCGAGCCGCGTCGGGGCGCTTCGCCGTGGTGTCGGTGGATGCCTGAACGCCGCCTGCTTCCGAATCCAGCTGGCCTCCGTCCGGAGGGCTCTGGCTGAGAGCGCGCGCGGGCAACGTGAGTACATCTTCAGCCTGAGCCAGCACCATCTCCACGGTGGCGTTCATCCCGGCCTTGAGCAGACCTTCGACATTATCCACCACACAGGTCACTTCGAACATCGTGACGTTCTGCTCCACGCGCGCCTGAGGGGCGATACGCAGTACTTCGCCGTGCAGTTGCTTCCCGGGATACGCCTCGGGCCGCACGTCACACGGCAACCCCACCATGACGCGCCCGATGTCGGTTTCATCCACGAGTGCCGCCACGTACACTTTGCTCATGTTGGCGATGGTGCACAGCAGAGTGCCGCCCGTGACCGTAGTCGTGCCGGAGGAAATGATCTGTCCCACTTCCACCGGCCGCGAGAGCACGACGCCATCGATGGGCGCCTTGATCTCGGTGTCTTCCAGGCGCTCACGCGCCGTGGCCAGAACCGAACGCGTGCGCACCAGGGCCGCACCCGATTCCTCATAGGCCAACCGCGCGTTGTCGAGCTCACTCTTGGAGCTGAGCTTCCTATTGAACAGATCCTGCTGCCGGCCCAGCTCGGTTTCGCGCTGTTCGCGGGTGACCTGCGCCACTTTGAAATCGGCCTCGGCCTGATCGAATTCGTTCTGCACCGTCTTGGGATCGAGCCGGGCCACGAGCTGGCCGCGCTTGACGATGTCGCCCTCCTGAACGGCCAGCACCACGATCTCGCCGGAGGCTTTCGACTTCACCTCCACGCTCTCGACCGGCTCGATGGTGCCCGACGCCGAGATCGAGATCACCAGATCGCCACGCTCCACCACGGCGGTGCGCTCCAGCACGTCGCTCGCAGGCTCCCCGGAGGGCCGCAACCATAGATAGGCACCGACGGCAAGCACCAATACTCCCGCACCCCACACGTAGCCCCGACTCATCTAATCTCCCTTCGTCCCCGGTTGCGTTGCTTCTGTCAGCTGTGCGCCCAGGGCGGCGGCGTTATCAACGGGCGCCTGGCAGGCAAAGTTGCGGCACACATACACCATGGCTCCTGTCCCGGACGACTTCCCCTGTGCCACAGGTGCCACTCGCGTGATCGCATCGCGCCCATCCACCGTGTGAAGTACGACCTTGTTCGGCAGAAAGCGGCTCCGGATCACCGGCCACAGGGCGTCCGCTGTGGCGGCGGGTCCGGCCACCACGATCTGGCGTGGCTGGCCATGGAGGAAATCGAGCGCACACAACCACTGGGGAAAGCCCGCGGGATGGGTCTCGATGTCGCGCTGGTAGATTTGCATCACTGTCTCGGCCCGCTTCCGAAAGCGTGCCTCTCCTGTATACTCCGCCCGCTTCAGCAGGTTCAGCGCCATGACAGCGGCCCCCGACGGCAAAGCGCCATCGTACACCTCCTGCGGACGGGCAAGAAGCTCGGAGTTCGACGGAGGTGCGAAGAAGTAGCCTCCCGCAGCGGTTGCGAACTGTTCCTCCGCGCGGTCCATGATCTCGAATGCGCGCTCCAGATAATGCACCTCGAACGTGGACTCGTAGAGATCGAACAGTCCCCAGGCCACAAACGCATAGTCGTCGAGGTACCCATCGAAGCGCACGTCACCCCCTGCGGCGCGAGCCTTCAGAGTCTTCCCATCCCACATGCGTTCCAGGAGGTACCGGGCCACCTCGCGCGCCGACTCGAGGCAGACGGCATCATTCAGCACCTGGTGCCCAAGCGCGAAGGCTCCCAGTACGAGGCCATTCCATGAGGCCAGAATCTTCTCGTCCCGGTGAGGTCGTGGTCGCTTCGAGCGCACCTCCAACAGTCGGGCACGCAGTTTCGAAAGCCGGCCCGCCGCTTCACCAGGGTCGACCTTGTGGCGCGCCGCTACGTCCACAAGAGGCTCAGGCGTCCAGAGAATACTCCGACCTTCGAAGTTCGCTCCGCCCGTGACTTGATAGTAGTCGCAGAAGAGCGCGGCGTCCTCCCCAAGCTCCGCTTCGAGTTCGTGCTTCGACCACACGTAAAACGTACCCTCTTCCCCTTCGCTGTCGGCGTCTTCGGCGGCGTAGTAGGCGCCCTCGGCATCTCGCAGATCACGCCGCAGGTAGGCGAATACGTCGCGGGCCACCTGCGCATAGCGCTCCTCGCGCGTGAGCTGAAATGCCTCCAGGTACGTGCGTGCAAGCAGCGCGTTATCGTACAGCATCTTCTCGAAGTGCGGCACCAGCCAGCGGCCGTCGGTGGAATAGCGATGAAACCCGCCGCCCAGGTGATCGTGCAGACCACCCTCCGCCATGCGGTCGAGTGTGAGCGTGGCCATCTCCAACGCGTTCGACCTGGGCGCAGCGAGATGACGACGCATGAGAAACGACACCGTCATACTGCGCGGAAACTTCGGTGCTCCGCCGAATCCGCCCCACGTGCGGTCGAACGTGCTCGCCAACTGACGCGTAGCCGACTCGAGCACATCCGGTCCGGGAACCTGGGCACCTGCGTCCGGTTCTTTCCGCAGAAAGTCCAGGATGCCTCCGGTAACGCGCTCGATGTCGTCTTTGCGCGTTCGATACACGTCCGCCATGCGCTCGAGCAGCCGAGGAAACCCCGGCCTGCCGTAGCGATCTTCGGGCGGGAAGTACGTGCCTCCGAAAAACGGCACCAGCTGCGGCGTGAGGAACACCGACATGGGCCAGCCGCCCTGACCGTCGCCCAGGGCCATGACCGCCTTCATGTAGAGATGGTCCACGTCCGGGCGCTCTTCCCGGTCCAGCTTGATGTTGATGAACAGTTCGTTCATGAGCGCGGCCGTGCTCTCGTTCTCGAACGATTCATGCGCCATCACGTGGCACCAGTGGCACGTGGAGTACCCGATGGACAGAAAGATCGGCTTGTCGGCCGCACGCGCGGCCTCGAAGGCCTCCTCCCCCCAGGGGTACCAGTCCACGGGGTTGGATCGGTGCTGGAGCAGGTAAGGGCTTTTTTCGCCCGCCAGGCGGTTGCGCGCTTCGGTGTCCATAGCTTGGGGTCTTGGCCGGCCAGAGGACGCCGGTCCTTCCAGATTCACACCCGGCGAAGGTCAGGGCGCCCCATTAAGGCTACTCGCTAGATAGGCCCCCGCACCGCATACGGTCAACCGCGCCGCACCACGTCCGGCCCCGCGGGGCCCGGACTCGATCGTGTTCAGGGAATGCACAGGCTGATCCTCGACGCCCGGCACAAGGCCCGGGGAGCCGTTCCGATAGGTAGAGTAAGAACCTCACCACAGGGAGTTGGACATGGCGATTGCAATGGAAGTCATCGAATGGGTGGACATGGCGGGCACGGACATGGTGCACCGCTGGCCCGAGCACGGATCGGCGGACATCAAGATAGGCGCCCAGCTCATCGTGCGCGAAAGCCAGTCGGCTGTGTTCTTCAAGTCGGGTCGCGGCTTCGACATTCTCGGACCAGGCCGCCACACACTGTCGTCGCTCAACATCCCCATCCTCACCCGCGCCCTCTCCCTGCCCTGGGGCTTCACCTCGCCGATTCGCTGCGAAGTGTACTTCATCAACCACAAGATCTTCACCAATCTCAAGTGGGGTACCAAGGACCCTGTGGCCTTCCGTGACTCCGAGCTGGGCCTGGTGAGACTGCGCGGCTACGGAACCTACACGTGCCGCATCGTGGAGCCGCTTCTCTTCATCAACACGCTGGTGGGGCGCGAAGCGGCGTATGCCACCGACGACATCGAGGACTATCTACGCGACGTGATCGTGTCGCGCGTCAACGACATGTTCGGCGAGAAGCTCAACACGATTCTCGACCTCCCCAGACAGTATTCAGAACTCTCGCGCGAGATCACTGCGCGCATCGGCACCGAGTTCACCAAGTACGGAATGGAGCTGGTGGACTTCTACGTCACGGCGATCACGCCCCCCGACGACGTGCAGAAGATGATCGACCAGAAGTCGGGCATGAAAGCCGTGGGCGACCTCGACTCGTTCCTCAAGTTCTCGGTGGCCAAAGCCATGACCGACGGAGGATCAGGGGCCGAGGCCGGCAAGACCATGGGCCTGGGCGCCGGTGTGGGCATGCTTCTGCCCGCCCTGTTCAATCGCGCCTGCGGCCCGAACCAGGTGGATCTGAAGAACGACCCCCTGCCCACCGTGACCTGCCCCAAGTGCGGGTCGGACACGCCCGAGCAGTCGCGTTTCTGCTACCGCTGCGGTTACGCCATTGTGGCGCAGAATCGCTGCATCGATTGCAGTGCTGACCTGGCCGCCGACGCCAAATTCTGCCATCTGTGCGGGCGCAAGCTCGGAGAACGGCCGGCGTGTCCTGCCTGCGGGCGGGACGTGATGCCCGGATCGCAGTACTGCACCAACTGCGGCGAAAAGCTCGGCGAGGAATGAGCCACAAAGTTCGCTTCCGTTGCCCCGGCTGCGGCAGCGAGCTGGAGACTCCGGAAGGCACCGTCTCCAACCTGTGCACCTACTGCGGCCTGGTGTCGCTGCTGGGTCGCCCTGGGCGCATCGTCAAACGCTACTACCTGCCGTCGTACGACGCCCAGGAAGCGCGCGTCATCATCGACCGGCAGATGAAGAAGGAAGGCTGGCCGCAGTTCCCGCCGGCGACCGTTGCGTCCCTGCACTACTTGCCGTTCTACCGGTTCCGCGGGCTGTCGCTCACCTGCCTGTCCAAGCGCCGTGTGCCCTCTGAGCTTTTGCCTGGATCCGAAGGCGAGCTGAAGACCTTCGAGCTACGCGCTCGACTCCTGGACGTGACTATTCCGGGCTGCGCGACGCACCCATTTGGATTGACGAGCCTGGGCGTGCGGCCGCAGGCCATCCCCACGTGGGCCTACCGTGACAAGGAAGTGCCTGAAGCGGCGCGCGTGTGGCCCGTGGATCGCGAGGCGCGGGAATCGGAAGAAGCGGCCATGCGCATGAACGACGCGAATCTCGTGATGGCGCACGGAGAAAAGTCGGACGAATTCGCCGAGATGGTGGGTGAACACCAGTCGCTGATCTACTTCCCGGTGTATGTGGCTGCCGGACCCGCGGGTGCAGCCGGTGAAGCCACCATCGTGCTGGACGGACTTTCCAAGCGAACGATCAAGGCCGCTCTCGGGCGCTGGCAGCCGCCCATGGAGGGAGCTTCATCGAGTTCGGTGTGCGAGCTGGTGCCCGAGCCGCACCGCTGCCCCAATTGCGGTGCTGATCTGCCTCCTTCTGAGCGCTCCATCGTGTATGCCTGCACTAACTGCCAGCGGA
Source organism: Candidatus Zixiibacteriota bacterium (assembly GCA_036745245.1). Lineage (GTDB taxonomy): Bacteria > Zixibacteria > MSB-5A5 > JAUVRN01 > JAUVRN01 > DAIOGN01. Next base: position 5,156 of record DAIOGN010000024.1, on the reverse strand, counting down.
TCTGGCAACTCGAACCGGCCGGCTTCGCGCCCCTGGCCATGCCGCTTGTGGGCGAGGGCGCAGGCGAACTCTATCCATTCTGGCGGATTCCGATCAGCTTTGCGCGTCACCCCGGATTTGAAACGGTGGGCGCATTTTCGCGGCTACTCACCGCAGACATTCCACTTCTGGACAAACAGAAGCGCCATCTGCCGTTTTTCGTGTACGTGCCGGCCTTCGCGGGCGCCGACGCCGATTGGCACGTGCTCACCGCGGTGCGCATGACCCGCACGCAGCCTCTGGTGGAGCCCTCTCGCAAACTGCCGCTGGAGGCGGTCGCAGTGTCCTTGCTCGAAACGGAAGGACGCGAATTCGCGCGCTTCGCCTGGGACTGGCTGCGCATGGGTTATCTGAACCTGCGCTCCGATGTCTTTGCCTGGAAATCCGCCGTCGCCGGTCGCACCGAACTCGCGTGGCTTCCCGTGACGTGCGATCGCCTCAGCCGCAGCGTGCAGCGCGCCGGACAGGGCGTGACCGCGACAGTCTGACGGTTGGCCCCGAGCCCAATTCGCCGGATTTCGGGCTTCCATACTGCCCATTGACGCTGGCGGCCCAGGGGTTTACCCTATTTGGATGGATCTGGTGGGCCTGGAGCTGGTTAGGCCCACGCCAGTCCGGGGCGGTAGCCAGCAAGACCGCCTCCGGCCGGGTTTTCTCAGGGGCGGAGGGCCTGCCTGGCGCACCGAATCCTTAAAGGGGGAGGAAAGGACCTTGTGGACCGAGATTCCACTGCTACAGAACAGGACCCGGATGTGTCGGGCGAGGCGGACGCCATAGCCGACGACGGCAAGTCCAGAGGTGACGATGAGCTTCGCGATGTCGAGGATCGCGAATGGCTCGACTCGCTGAAATACATTTACGAGAACGAGGGCCCCGAGCGTGTACGGGACGTGGTGCAGGGCGTCGATGGCGCCGCCGAT
>DAIOGN010000024.1:0-4187 GCA_036745245.1 Candidatus Zixiibacteriota bacterium | reverse complement strand
GTGCGCAAGCTCTCCGTGTGGGCGCAGCAGCACGGGGTGAAGACCCACTTCTCGGCCAACACGCCCTATATCAACAGCATTCCACCCGACGACCAGCCGCCTTATCCCGGCAACCGTGAGCTGGAGCGGCGCATCAAGAGCATCATCCGTTGGAACGCCATGGCTATGGTGGTGCGCGCCAACCGGAATTCCCCGGGCATCGGCGGCCACATCTCCACGTACGCGTCGGCGGCCACGCTTCTCGAAGTGGGATTCAACCACTTCTTCCGCGCGCGCACGGCCAATCATCCTGGCGACCTCATTTACTTCCAGGGGCACGCCTCACCGGGCATCTATGCGCGCGCCTTTCTCGAGGGCCGACTCAGCGAACAGGACATCGAGAATTTCCGCCGCGAGCTGAAACCCGAGGGCGGACTGTCGTCGTATCCGCATCCCTACCTCATGCCCGACTTCTGGCAATATCCCACGGTCTCCATGGGCCTGTCGTCGATCATGGCCATCTATCAGGCACGGTTTCAGCACTACCTGACGGATCGCGGGCTCATCAAGCCCTCGGATCAAAAAGTGTGGTGCTTCGTGGGCGATGGCGAGCTGGATGAACCCGAGGCGCTGGGCGCCCTCACGCTGGCTTCACGAGCGCAGCTCGACAACCTGATCTTCGTCGTGAACTGCAACCTGCAGCGTCTCGACGGTCCGGTGCGCGGCAACTTCAAAATCATCCAGGAGCTGGAGGCGGCCTTCCGCGGCGCCGGCTGGAACGTGATCAAGGTGATCTGGGGTTCCGACTGGGATCCGTTGTTGGACAAAGACGACGATGGATTGCTGGTGAAACGCATGGAAGAGCTGGTGGATGGGCAGCAACAGAAGTACGTGGTGTCCACCGGAGACTACATCCGTCAGGACTTCTTTGGGAAGTATCCCGAGCTTCTGAAAATAGCGGAGCACCTCTCCGATGAGCAGGTGCGCAAACTCAAGCGCGGCGGCCACGATCCCGAAAAGGTATTCGCAGCGTTTGATGCGGCCTTCAATCACGAAGGTCAGCCCACAGTGATTCTGGCGCAGACGATCAAAGGCTACGGGCTGGGCGAGGCCGGTGAAGGGCGCAACATCTCGCACCAGCAGAAGAAACTCAACGACGAAGAGCTGAAGGAATTTCGCAGCCGCTTCGGTATTCCCATCAGCGACGACGACATCGCCTCGGCGCCGTTTTACATCCCGGCGCCCGACAGCCCTGAGATCGTGTATCTGAAGGAGCGGCGCGCTGAGCTGGGGGGTGCGTTGCCATCTCGCGTGGAAGTGGCTCCGCCCCTTGCCATGCCACCCGACGAGCTCTTTGCGGAGTTTTTCGAAGGCACCGGCGACCGCGAAATCGCCACCACCATGGCGTTCGTGCACCTTCTCGCCAAGCTTCTGCGTGACAAGGGCGTCGGAAAGAACATCGTGCCCATAGTGCCCGACGAAGCGCGCACGTTCGGCATGGAGTCGCTGTTCCGGCAGGTGGGCATCTACTCCCACGTGGGTCAAAACTACGAGCCCGTGGACCGCGAAAGCCTCCTGTACTACAAGGAAGCCAAGGACGGGGCCATCCTTGAAGAGGGCATCACCGAAGCCGGCAGCATGTCGTCGTTCATAGCCGCGGGCACGGCGTATTCCGCTTCGGGCCTGAACATGATTCCGTTTTTCATCTTTTATTCGATGTTCGGCTTTCAGCGCATCGGCGACCTCATCTGGGCCGCTTCCGACATGCGCACCCGCGGCTTCATGCTGGGCGGCACATCGGGGCGCACCACGCTCGCCGGCGAGGGACTTCAGCACCAGGACGGCCACAGCCACCTGATGGCTTACGCCTATCCGCATCTGAAGGCGTACGATCCGTGCTTCGCCTACGAACTGGCGGTGATCATCAAGGATGGCATGAAGCGCATGTACGTCGACGGTGAGCACCTCCTCTACTACATCACCGTGATGAACGAAGCCTACGCCATGCCGGCCATGCCAGAGGGCGTGGAAGAGGGCATTCTCAAGGGGCTCTACAAGGTCCGCGCCACCACGGCTCCGGAAGGGCCGCTCAAGGCGCACCTGTTGGCCTCGGGCACGATTCTCAACGAGGCTCTCAAGGCGCAGGCGCTATTGGAAAACGACTTCGGCGTACCCACCGATGTGTGGAGCGTGACCAGCTTCAAGGAGCTGTATCGCGACGCCATCGACACCGAACGCGAAAACATCATGAACGTGGAGGCGCATCAGAAGTATTCGTACCTCGAGCGCCTGCTTGGCGTGGAAAAGGGAGTGTTCGTTGCCGCCACCGACTACGTGAAGACCCTGCCGGCGGCCCTGTCCAAATGGATCCCGGGTCGCTACGTCACGCTGGGCACCGACGGTTTCGGGCGCAGCGACTCGCGGGAGTCACTGCGCGACTTCTTCGAAGTGGATGCGCGCTACATCGCCTACGGCGCCCTGCGGGCTCTCTTGTGGGACGGCAAACTCACTCCCGAGTTTGTGTTGGAGGCGCAGAAGAAGCTCAACATCGATCCGGCCAAGGTGAATCCGGCTGTAAACTGAGGGGGCTATGGTTCAGGAAGTTCGCGTTCCCGAGATCGGCGAGAACGTCCATTCGGGCGAAGTGGTGAAGGTGATGGTGTCGGTTGGGGACACGCTGAACGTGGATCAGCCCATCGCCGAACTGGAAACCGACAAGGCGGTGCTCGAGTTCCCCTCGCCCGTGGCAGGACGCATCAGCAAGATCATGATGAAGGCGGGCGACACCGTGGCGATCGGCCAGGTCGTGCTGGAAGTGGAGTCCGACGGTGTGAAGGCGCCGGAGCCACGCAAGGTGGCGCCTGCGGCACCTCAGAAGGCGCAGAAGGCAGCGCCGACTACCGCTTCGATTGAACCTCCTCGCGCCGCGGCCGAGCCGAAGCAACCCGTGGCCTTCCCTGCCGTCATGCGCAGTGGCCCGGACGTGGCCGCGTCGCCAGCGGTGCGGCGCCTGGCGCGCGAGCTGGGGGTCGAACTCTCACGGGTCATCGGCTCAGGGACTGGCGGGCGCATTTCGCCGGAAGACGTCAAGGAATTCGTGCGCAGCACCCTGGCGGGCCAGACCTCCGCACCCCGCGAGGCTACGTCCGCGCCGTCGGCGAGACCCTCGGCTTTGCCCGACTTCAGCAAGTTCGGCCCGGTGTCGCGCGAGCCTCAGTCGAAGATCCGCCGCATCACGGCGGAGAACATGACCGCGTCGTGGACCACGATCCCGCAGGTCACGCACTACGACGAGGCCGACATCACGCAACTGGAGACGTTTCGGCGGAATGCTTCAGCCCGCGTGGAGGAAGCCGGTGGCAAGCTCACCATCACGGCGATCCTCGCCAAGGTATGCGCTGGAGCGCTCGTCGCATTTCCCCGCCTCAACAGCAGCCTCGATACCGGCAGCCATGAACTGGTGTTGAAGAAGTACTACCACATCGGCATCGCGGTGGACACGGAGAACGGACTCATCGTGCCGGTGGTGAAAGACGCCGACCGCAAGTCGCTCACTCAACTGGCGGTGGAGATCCACGACCTCGCCACTCGCACGCGCGACCGCAAGGTGCGCCCCGACGAACTCGAAGGCGGCTGTTTCACGATTTCCAACCTGGGCGGAATCGGCGGAACGGGCTTCTCTCCCATTGTCTTCGCGCCTCAAGTGGCGATTCTGGGAGTGGCGAGAACGCGGTTCGAAGTTCGGCTACAGGATGGGCATCCTGTTGAGCGGGCCATGCTGCCCCTGGCCCTTACCTACGACCATCGCGTGATTGACGGCGCCGAGGGCGCACGATTCCTGCGCTGGATTGCCGAAGCGATGGAGAATCCCTACCTGGCGGTGCTCGGCGCGTAGGGCGGATTCACCCTCGCCCAGTTCACCAGGCCGCCTGCCAGAAGCACTTCGCGCTGGCGCGGCGACAGTGCGTGCACCAGTTCCAGGGTGCGACCTGAACCTGTGCACGTGACGTGTATCTTGTCGCTCTCCGACACCTGGCGGCGCAGACCCTCCACTTTGAGGCGTTCCCCAACGGCCAGGATTTCGTAGTCGGCCGGCGATTCGAGTCGCAGCGGAACCACACCGAAGTTGACGAGGTTCTGCCAGTGGATGCGCGCAAAGCCGCGCGCTAAGACCAGCCTCAGGCCCAGAAACCGCGGCGCCAGAGCCG
>DAIOGN010000023.1:28719-32709 GCA_036745245.1 Candidatus Zixiibacteriota bacterium | reverse complement strand
CGCCCACCGCGTTGTAGGACTTGCTCTCGTAGTCCGGCCCGGCGAGGTCGAAGTACCGGGCGGCCGCGCGATACAATCGGCCGGCCTCCTCGTGTCGATCCTGGCGATGCAGTACGTTGGCGAAGTTCACCTGCGTCTTGGCCACGTCGGCGTGCAATCCCAACCGCCGAAAGGTCGAGAGCGCCCGCGATGCGCACTGCCGCGAGACGGTCGCGCGGTCGAGATACATGTACACGTCGATGAGAATTCTGTCGATGCGTGCGCGGGTCACCCGATCCTCACCCGTGAGGCCGCGAGCTTCGAGATAGTGACGACAGGATTCCTCGTACAGGCCGGCCACCAGGCAGGCCCAGCCGCAGGCACGCAGCGCGGTGAGGAGCAGGGTCCCTCCCTCGGGGCGGGCTCGCTCAACGAACTGTCGGCCGAGTCGGAGCGCCCTGCGATTGGAGTGCAAAGTCGCGTCGCGCACAAGACGGTCGCACTCCGAGGCCAGGCCGGCCGCGGCAGCGCGGTCGAAGCGTCCCGTGCGCAGGAAGCGCTCGGCGCCTGAGGCAGGTGTGTTCATTTCCATGCGATGGGCTCGAAGGCGATGCACTGGTCCACCGACCAGAGTTCCAAAAGCCGCGGGACCCCCCGCGAGCGCCATTGGAAGAATCCTCCGGAGTCGGGCAAAAGCCGCAGCCGTCCAGTTCTCAGAACTGCGTCATGACGTACTCGCTCTTCGTGGCGCACGCGCGCCGTGAACTGCCAGTGATGGCTGTCACGCCAGGCGACCAGATCGAGCAAAAGCGAGCCTGCGCCGAGGGTGAGGCAGCGGGTGTGGCCTGAGGTCGCGTCACGAAGTGCCACGCCTCCTTCACTCCACGCATCGAACACCACATGCCCCGGGACCATCTGCCGCGGCGGCGTCGACGCATAGAGCAACGGCACAGCCGACCAGCGTTGGATTGCGGCATCGGAAGGAGCGCTCGCCCTGTCCGGTTTCAGCGGCGCCTTCAGCGCCTCCTGAAGCGGGTCGAGCGATCGGTCGGTGGGTTTGGGCACTCTGGGCATGTGTCTGTGGTTCCCGACAGGAAGGAGCCCTGGAGGAGGGGTTTAGTGCAGCTCCCAGCCCATTTTTTCGAGAATTCCTCGCAGCCGCTTGAGGCACCGCGAGCGCAGAGGCCCGATCGCATCGGTCTGAAGTCCCAGTGCGAGTGCAAGTTCGGAGTAGGATGAAGTCTTAAGATACAGGCGCTCCAGGAGCATCCGGCAGCGCGGGTCCAGAGCCAGAAGCGCGAAGGGGAGATCGGCTCGGAACTCGGAGAGCTCGGCCTCTCGCAGTTGTGTGGGAGGCAGACCGTCGGGGGAGGCTGGCAGCGTGGGATGGGAGGAGCGGCTCTTCGCCGTGCGCACGGCATTTCGGCGCGTGGTGCGGATCAGCCACGCGGGGAGCGCCTGCGCGTCACGAAGGCCCGAACGGGAACGGTACAGCGCGAGCCACGTCAGCTGGGCGCAGTCTTCGGCGTCCGGCCGGTCGAGCCCCGCACGCCGCGCCACGGCATACACCAGGCCCGCGTACTCGGAGACGAACTCGCTCCAGGCCCGGCTGTCGCCGTCCTTGATCCGTTCCCACAGGTCGATGAGATTCTGATTCAATGTGCGATCCGGACTACGTATGTGCGAACAGGATCGCAAGGTACAACGAGAATCTACGTCCATCAGGCCTGGCCAGAACATGTGCATTGAAGAGGCTCCTCGAAACCGCCGAAGCCGAATGCATCGTCCCGTCACGTGTCAGAAATCGGCTCGCTGCGAGTGACCGACCGCCCTTCTAGCAGTATAATGAGGCAGCGAATCCCTGAAATCGATTCCAAGCTCCTAGTGGACAATGTGTTGGGGTGCGTCGCCTGCGTTTGGACGAGAGCGAATGTCCAGGAGCGGATAGTTTCTTTACATTTCCGGTAGCGGAGCCGACACACTCAGAGTACTATGCCAACCATGCTGGATGTGCGGACCTTAACTGCGGTAGTCCTGTCGTTAGCTGTACTCATCGCAGTTCCGGCCATTGCGCTTGCCTGTGATACCAGTCCGCGGGGGACGACGGACGAGTCTCACCATGTTTGCCCGCATCATAGCGATAGCCCGCCCAAGTCCGACACACCCTCCGGTGAGGATCAGTGCCTCTTCCACCTGTGCTCCTGTCAGCTTCAAGGCTGGCCCGGTGCATCGCGAGGACTTCTGATCTCCGCCCCTGTCGCGACTCCAGTCAAATGGAATGCTTCGACGCTCATGTCTTCGGATCTCTGCGTTGCCGTCGATCGTCCCCCTCGCGTCACCTGCTAACGCGAATCATTCAATCCAAGTGAAGTAACAACTTGTTAACGCGGGTCGCCCTGCGTTGACAGCCACGGTTTTTACCAAGGTCCATTCGACGCGCGGCACGCGCCGGCTCGAAACCTTTGGAGAACTTGATATGCGATCTGGTACCGCAGGCGGTCTCGCGGCATGTGCTCTCGGCGTGCTGGTGCAGGTTTCCTCGCCCATGGCCCAGGACTCGACGCACCTTCCTCTACTCGAGGGCATCCCGCCGGCTGCCGGGCACTCAGTTGCAATGCGGGGTGACACCCTCCTCCTCACATTCGATCAGGCCATGGCCAGGGTTCTTGAAGGGAACCCATCCCTTCAGGAAGCGAAGGCACGGATCGCGGTCGGAGTGGGCTTGAGGCACCAGGCCACGGCCTATCCGAACCCCGAACTTGGCCTGGACGTAGAGGACTTTGCACGCCAATCGGCCGACGGGCCGAGCCAAACGACCATCGGGATCTCGCAGACGATTCCTCTGTGGGGAAAGCGGTCCGCGCGCGGCGCCCAGGCCGATCAGGAGCTCCTGGTGGCCCGTGCCGATGCCTCCGGGTCCATGATGGAACTCTATCGGGAAGCGGCGAGTTCGTTCGCCGCGTTACTGGGAGCGCAACAGAGCGCAGGTCATGCCCGCGAGCGTTTGCGTTTGGCGCAGGAGCTGGAGTCGGTCGTGGACATCAAAGTGAAGGAGGGGGCGGTGTCTACGTCAGAGCTGTTACGCGCCCGGTCCTCCACGGCTCTCGCACGAGTCGATGTGCTGAGGGCACAATCCGAAGAAAAGAGAGCTCAGTCCGCCCTCACCTCCCTGTGGTCCGACACAGTCCACCAGCCCGTGGAGGCTGTCGGCACCCTGGACTTTGTGGAGGGGCTGCCCCGGGTGGATACGTTGTTTGCGCTTCTGGATCATCATCCCGAGTTGCAAGCACGCCGAGCCAGCGTGCAAGCGCGCGAAGCAGAGTTGGGTCTGGCGAAGGCTCTCGGCCGCCCGGACCCCACCATTGGTGTAGGCTATCGCCGTCTACATGACGCGAACGACAACGCGATCATCGCCGGAGTGTCGTTTCCGCTCCCCTTGTTCGATCGCAACAAAGGAAATGTGCAGGCCCTGGCCGCCCAGGTCGAAGAGGCAAGCGCCGCCCTGAAGTCGTCTGAATTCCACCTTCGGGCGGAGTTGACGGACCTCTGGACGCAACTGGGCGCACAGACGCAGGAAGTGGGCGAATTGCGAGATCACGTGCTTCCGGCCATACAACAGTCCCTCGAGCAGATCGATCAAGCGTACCGCCTGGGACGCCAACCCTACATCAACGTGCTGGATGCGCAACGAACCCAGGCAGAGATCCAATCGCGGCTCGTCGAGGTGATGGTGCGTAGAGCGCAGACGCAGGCCGCCATCGAAGGTCTGATCGGGCAACGGTTCGACCAGTTGAGGAGAGACGGGACATGAAGACATCAGCATGGGTCGCCACGTTGTCGCTCGCGGCCGTCATGGTGGTCGCCGGAATTGTGTTGCTCCGAACGGAGCCACCGAAGGCTGTCGATCCACACGGGCATGAGAGCGGCCACGAGGAGGAGCACGACGCCGACGCGGACCCCACCGGTCCTCACGGCGGGAGGATCGTGAAAGCGGGAGACGTCGCGGTGGAG
>DAIOGN010000023.1:25568-28709 GCA_036745245.1 Candidatus Zixiibacteriota bacterium | reverse complement strand
ATCAGTATCTTCGAGGAGGGCGTTCCACCGGAATTCCGGCTGTTTGCCACCGATGATCACGGCGATCCGCTGTCCCTCGATCCGGCCGGAACATCCATCATTCTCACCCGCGAGAGCCGTCAGGACACCATCACATTCCGTGCCCAGGGGGACTTTCTGCAGAGCCTCCAGGAGATCGCAGAGCCGCATGAGTTCGACGTGTATTTCCAAACGACCCGTTCCGGGACGTCGCATGAGGTTCGTTATCACCAGGAAGAAGCACACGGGCATGGCTCGGACCAGGCGCACGGTGCCGGAGGTTCGCTCGGGGGAATCCGGCCGTCCGTCGAACAGTTGAAACACAACGGTGTCAACTTTGCAACCGCGGGCCCAGGATCGATCTCTCATCAGATCGAACTTCCAGGCGAAATCGTCCTGAATGCCGACCAGGTAGCGCACATCGTCCCGCGCTTTCCGGGGGTGGTTCAGAAAGTCTTCAAAAACCTCGGAGACCGGGTTTCGCCCGGCGACGTACTCGCGATCATACAGAGCAACGAGAGCGGGGCCCCATACGATGTAAAGTCACTCATTGGCGGGACGATCATCGAAAAGCACGTCACCCTGGGAGAGTTCGTCCGGGATGATGCGGATCTCTTTGTGGTGGCCGACCTCTCCAGCGTGTGGGCACAGATCAGCATCTACACAAAATATCTTTCTGACATTCGACCGGGCCTGAACGTGCGTTTGAAGGCCACCGGCATCTCTGAAGAGGCCAGCGGGATCATCGACTATGTGGGTCCTCTGGTCGGTGAGAATACTCGCACGGCGGAGGCCAGGATCGTCGTGCAAAACCCTCGAGGGGCCTGGCGTCCGGGCCTCTTCGTCACGGCACGCGTGATCGTGGACGAGATCGCCGTCCCCCTGGCCGTCCCCGATGAGGCCATTCAAACGGTCGAGGGAAGAAGTGTGGTTTTTGTGCGCCAAGCGGATGCCCTGGAGGCGCGTCCCATCACCACCGGGCGAAGCGACGGTGACTGGGTCGAGGTTCTCGAGGGGCTCATGCCCGGGGACATCTACGCTGCTTCGAATACGTTCATCCTGAAAGCCGAGTTCGGAAAATCGGAAGCCGGCCACGATCACTAAGCGAGGACACGTATGAAAGAAATCAAGGCGACCATCCAGCCTCAGATGTTGTCACGGGTGATTCGTGCGCTGCATGAACTGCCGCACTTTCCGGGCGTCACGATTGTCAAGTGTGAGGGCCACGGTCGCGGCCGCGGCAAGGGCGGCGCCTTCGTCACCACAGAGGACACCATCGGGTTCCAATCGAAGCAACGTGTCGAAATCGTGTGCACCGATGAAATCGCCCAGGACATCGTCGACGTGATCCTTCGTAACGCGCGTACCGGCAATCCAGGCAGTGGCATACTTACCGTCACTGACATTGCCCATGTTGTTCGCATCGGAACTGGCGAAACGGACGAACGGGCCGTTTAGGAGCACTACGCATGCTGGCACGAATCATCGCCTTCTCCATCGAGCAACGCTGGCTGGTCATGCTGGCCACTCTGGGCATGGCGGCCCTGGGGATCTACTACTTCACCAAACTGCCCATCGATGCGGTGCCTGACATCACGAATGTGCAGGTTCAAATCAACACGGAGGCGTCGGCCATGGCGCCACTCGAAATCGAGAAACAGATCACGTTTCCGATCGAGACCGCCATGGGCGGAATCCCCGGCGTTAACTTCACTCGATCGATCTCCCGCTACGGCCTCTCCCAGGTCACGGTGGTCTTCCACGACGACGTCAGCATTTATTTTGCAAGGCAGCTCATCAATGAGCGCCTGCAAGAGGCCAAGGCGGCCCTGCCTGCCGCCGCAGGGGAGCCGACCTTGGGTCCCATCGCCACGGGGTTGGGCGAAATCTACATGTGGACGGTGGAAGCCAAGCCAGGCGCTGTGCGCGCCGACGGCGAGCCGTACACGGTGACCGATCTCCGGACGGTTCAGGACTGGATCATCAAGCCGCAATTGCGCACCGTGCCTGGAGTCACCGAAGTGAACACGATCGGAGGCTACGAGAAACAGTTCCACGTCACACCGGACCCAGCCAAGCTCGTGTCCTACGGACTCAGCTTTCGCGACATCATGGAAGCCCTGGCCGCCAATACCGCCAGTGCCGGAGCGGGCTACATCGAGCACAAAGGAGAGCAATATCTCATCCGCGTCCCTGGCGTCGTCACGAGTGAGGAAGATGTACGGAACATCGTGGTGGGAGAGGATGATGGCACTCCCATTTACATTCGCGATATCGCCGACGTCGGACTCGGCCAGGAGTTGCGCACGGGAGCGGCTACGGAGAATGGCAGGGAAGTTGTGCTCGGCACGGTGTTCATGCTGGTCGGTGAGAATAGCCGCACGGTGTCGACCCGGGTCGATGTGAAGATGAAGGAGATCAACAAGACGTTACCCGAAGGGGTGATTGCGAAGACGATCTATGACCGCACGCATTTGGTCAACGCTACTCTGCGCACGGTTCGGAACAACCTGTTCGAAGGGGCCGTGCTCGTCATCGTGGTTCTCTTCGTCCTGGTGGGCAACTTTCGTGCCGCGCTATTGACCGCCATGGCCATCCCGCTCTCGATGCTATTCGCTGTTACCGGCATGGTGAGAAGCAACATCAGCGGCAATCTAATGAGCCTCGGAGCCATCGACTTTGGAATCATCGTCGACGGCGCCGTGGTGATGGTGGAGAACATCATCCGCCGCTTTGCGGAACGACAACAGCACGAGGGTCGCGTACTCACGCGTGCGGAAAGGTTGGAGGAGGCACTGGACAGTGCAAAGGAGGTCGCCAAGCCAACCCTGTTCGGAGTGGGCATCATTATGATCGTGTACCTGCCCATCCTCACGCTCAGCGGGATTGAGGGAAAGATGTTTCTGCCCATGGCGCAAACCGTGCTCTTGGCGCTGGCGGGAGCCTTGCTGCTGACCTTCACGTTCATTCCAGCGGGCATTGCACTGTTCCTCACCGGACGCGTGTCCGAGAAGGAGAGTGTGATCATTCGAGGCGCGAAGAGGCTCTACGAGCCGACGCTGAGATTTGCGATTGCCTGTCGGTGGCAGGTGGTGGTGTTGGCGGTCGTGTTTCTGGCGTTCT
>DAIOGN010000023.1:17598-25558 GCA_036745245.1 Candidatus Zixiibacteriota bacterium | reverse complement strand
CGGCGTCGTGTGTTCGCGCCTGGGCAGTGAGTTTATCCCCTCGCTGGACGAAGGCGATGTGGCCGTTCATGCCATGCGAATCCCGTCCACGAGTCTCTCGCAGGCGATCGTAATGCAAAACGACGTCGAAAAGGCCTTCAAGTCGATTCCCGAAGTCGAAGTCGTGTTCGCGAAGATTGGCACGGCCGAGATTGCGAGTGACCCCATGCCGCCATCGGTGGCGGACGTGTTCGTGATCCTGAAACCGCGAACCGATTGGCCCGATCCGCGCAAACCCAAGGCGAGTGTGGTGGCCGAGCTGGAACGCGTCGCCAAAATGCTGCTCGGAAACAATTACGAGTTCACGCAGCCGATCCAGATGCGCTTCAATGAGCTCATCGCAGGAGTGCGCAGCGATGTGGCCGTCAAGTTGTTCGGCGACGACCTCGACACCCTGGTAGCGTATGCCACGGACGTGCTTCAGGTCTTGCAGACAGTTCCTGGCGCCGCGGATCCCAAGGTCGAGCAGGTGAAAGGCCTTCCGATCCTCACGGTGGACGTCGACCGAGCGGCGATTTCGCGGTATGGACTCAACATGGCCGATGTGCAGGAGGTCGTCGAGGTGGCCATTGGTGGGAAATCGGTGGGACAGGTATACGAAGGCGATCGGCGATTCGAACTCGTGGTGCGCTTGCCTGAAGAGGTTCGCAGAGACGTGGAAGCGCTGGAGTTTCTGCCCATCCCGCTGCCCGAGCGCGAGCCTTCTCAGCAGACCGCGATGCAACTGTCCAGCATCAGAGGGGGGGCTCCCTCGCGGCCCGCCTACGTTCCGCTGGGCGCCGTGGCGTCGGTCAATGTCGCCGAAGGGCCCAATCAAGTGACGCGCGAGAACGGAAAGCGGCGTGTCGTGGTGCAGGCGAATGTGCGCGGACGCGACATTGGATCGTTCGTGGCAGAAGCACAGAAACGCATCGATCGCGACATCAAGCTCCCTCCCGGCTATTGGCTGACCTGGGGCGGGCAGTTCGAGAATCTGATCGCTGCCCGTGAACGCCTGACGATCGTGGTTCCGGTCGCACTGCTGCTGATCTTCCTCCTTCTGTTCGCAACGTTCAATTCCGTCAAGCATTCCGTCCTCGTGTTCACGGGAGTGCCGCTGGCTCTTACCGGTGGCATTCTTGCGTTATGGATTCGCGGGATTCCGCTCAGCATTTCCGCGGCGGTGGGCTTCATCGCCTTGTCAGGAGTGGCCGTGTTGAATGGTCTGGTGATGATCACCTTCATCAACTCATTGCGCGACGAAGGCGTGAGACTGGATGAGGCGATCAGCCGTGGCGCCTTGACACGCCTGCGTCCCGTCTTGATGACGGCGCTCGTGGCGTCCCTGGGGTTCGTGCCTATGGCGATCGCGACCGGCAGCGGTGCGGAAGTACAGCGCCCGTTGGCCACGGTGGTCATCGGCGGGATCCTCTCGTCCACGCTGCTGACCTTGGTGGTGTTGCCGGCGCTGTACCGCCTTTTCCACAAAGAGCACACCGACGAGGTGGTCGGAGCCACGGATTAAACGCGGCAGAAGGCGGCCCAGCCTCCACGGTTAAACCCAACCCATGCAGGCGGTTAAACGCATCGAAGGAAATCGACATGGTGTCCAACCGTAATGCCGAGTATATGTATAAGAGAGAAGGCCATGCGGATTCCACCACAGACATCATCGCTGCTCCGGCTGGTCTACGCGGCTTTTCTGGTGTTTTTCTGTTTGAGCTTCGTTCCTTGTTTCGCTGTTGGCAGTTCCGATTGCTGCTCCGAAGAACAGGAGAGCCATCCGTCCATTTGTGTCGGCGGCACCACCTGCCACTGCGCCTGTGCCTTGGCTGGTGTGCCACTGGTCATTCCCCAGAGTTCTCTCCCGATTCAGCTTGAATCGGTTTCCATCGATGCAGCGGTCCATCCGGTGATTCTGCTTACTCGCGGTCTCGACCGTCCCCCCCGATTCTCCTAAACGCGATGCCCGCTGCCGAGACGCGGCGGCTCGACCCATACGCAAACGTGATTTGAGTGCGGCGCCCACCAAAGGCAACGCACTCCGTAGGCTGCGGTGAGCTCCGTGCGAGGGCGTCGCTCTTTTGGAACTCGCTCTCCTGGGTGTTCCCCAGAGCGTACGCAACATCACACGCACGAGAGCATGGGATGGGTATGAGTTCAACATTCGTGATTGGGGCGCGGCTTCAATCATGTAAAGAAAGGCAGTACCATGATCAGGTGTTTAGCTGTTCTCCTTGCGCTCGGGACATTCACGGTCGGCTGCAACCGGACCGAACCGTCCAATGAAGTTGGAAGCGCCGCAACGAATGGCGGAGACTCCTCGGCGCATGCCGCCGCCAACGCCGTTCCAGGCTCGTACGAGGATTGGTGCCTCGAGCACGCGGTGGCCGAATCCGTCTGCACCCGCTGCAATCCTTCGCTCATCGCGGCCTTCAAGGCCACCCACGACTGGTGCGCAGAGCACGGTCTGCCGGAGTCACAGTGTCTGCAATGCAATCCGGATCTGGTCATCGTGCGACCGGCCAAATCGGAGGGCCCGTAGCGATGACTTATTGCATTGCCCTGTCCGCTCTTTTGTGTTTCGCCCTGGCCGCATGCCAGGGAACAGGGGATCCGGCTCAAGTGCCCGTGCAGTCATCGGCCACACCACAGACGCCTGTCACTGAGGCGTCCGATCCGGAGGCCATGTGCGCGGAGCACGGAGTCCTGGAGGCCGTGTGCACCAAGTGCAATCCGAAACTGGCCCCGATCTTCAAGTCTAAGGGGGACTGGTGCGCGGAACACGACTTTCCGGAATCCTTCTGCCCAATCTGTCATCCCGACAAGGGCGGACGGCCGAGCGTGGACCTGACGGTGGATGGTGCACCGGCGAATGGCATGGTGGTGAAGCTCAAGTCGGCCGAGGTCGCCAGACAGTCTGGCATCGAGACGGCGGAAGTTCAGCCAGGGGGAGAGGCGGCCGTCGTAGTTGCCACGGCGACTCTGGTGGTCGACAACTCCAAAAGCGCTCTGGTCAATGTGACCCTGCCCGGGGTGATTCGAGGGTTCCGTGTGGACGTCGGTGCATCGGTGAGTCAGGGACAGCCCCTGGCGCTCATCGAAAGCGCAGAACTGGCGCACGAACGGGCGAGTCTTCAGTCCGCCCGTGCACGGAGTACCGTGGCAGAAGCGACCTATGCGCGAGCGAAAGACCTCTTCGAGAAGGGGATTGTATCGTCCGTTGAGCTAGAGATCGCGAGGCGGGACGTCGAAGAAGCGTCGGCGGACATCTCCGCCTCACTTGCAAGCCTTGACATGGCCGGAGCCGGCGAGGGGGAGGGCGGGCTCTACGAACTGCTGGCCCCCATTCCGGGAGTGGTGACTCAGCGACACCTCAGCGTGGGCACACGCGTGGATCCGGAGTCTACATTGTTTGCAATTGTCAACACCTCCGTCCTCTGGGCCGAGATCAATGTACCAGAGGCGCACGCGGCCGACGTTTCGGAGGGCCAGCGCGTCGTGCTCGAGGTGGATGCGTTGCCCGATCGGGAATTTGTCGGCGTGATCAAGTATGTTGCGCCTGTCATCGATGCAGGCACCCGCACGATCAAGGCACGCGCCCTCATCGACAATCGGGAGGGGGCGCTCCGAGGCAACATGTTTGCCCGAGCTCACATTCTCTCGCGCTCGTCCGACGCAGGTGTGACGGTGCCGCGGACCGCCGTGCAGGAGACGGGCGGTGTCCAGATGGTGTTTATCCGAGTGGGCGAAAGCGAGTACCATGTCCGCAGAGTTCGGACCCTGCCCTCCGATGAAGCTCATATGATCGTGATGTCGGGCCTGAGCGCGGGCGAACGCGTGGTCACCACGGGGAGCTTCCTTCTCAAGACCGAGACCTTGAAGGGGAGCATCGGAGCCGGCTGTTGTGAAGTAGAGAAACCCGGATCGTGACGGAGCCCGGCTGTGCTGAATAAGGTCATCGGCTGGTCCATCGATCACCGCATCGCGGTCATCGTGGCGACAATTGCTCTAGCCTTCGCAGGGTTTCTGGCGTTCCTGCGTCTGCCCATCGATGCGTTCCCGGACACGACTCCCGTGCAGGTTCAGATCAATACGGTGGCGGAGTCACTGTCCCCCCTGGAGATCGAGCGGCAGATCACCTTTCCCGTGGAGCAGGCCATCTCCGGTCTGCCCGGGCTCACCGAAGTGCGCTCGATCTCCAAGTTCGGCCTGTCGCAGGTGACCGTGATCTTCGACGAGGGAATGGACATCTACCTGGCGCGCCAGGTTCTCTCGGAGCGCCTGCAATCCGTAGAGCTGCCCTCGGGACTGGAGCGACCACAGCTTGGTCCGGTGGCCACGGGGCTCGGAGAAATCTTCCACTACTTCGTCTCCGGTACAGACAAACGGCTGAGCGACTTGCGGGCTGTGCAGGACTGGATCATCAAGCCCCAACTTCGCACCGTCCCCGGTTTGGCCGAGGTCAATACCTGGGGAGGGGATGAAAGGCAGTGGCACGTTCTAATCGATCCGGTCAATCTTGCCAAGCATGGTCTCACTCTTACCGAATTAATGGAGGCATTGGAACACAACAATCAAAACGTGGGTGGTGGAGCCCTGGATCAGGCGGGTCAGTCGGCGTTGATTCAGGGGATCGGGTTGGTCACGCATCCGTCAGACATTGAAGAGATCATCATCGCGGCGCAGGACGGCATCCCCACACGCATTCGTGACGTGGCGAAGGTCGTGGAAGGACGTGAAATACGCCGTGGTGCCGTCACGGCCTCGGGGACCGGCGAAGTCGTGCTGGGGCTCGGGTTCATGCTCATGGGCGAGAACAGCCACGATGTGGCACGGCGGCTCCGCGTGCGCCTGGACGAGATCCGAAAGAGTGTTCCAAAGGACGTTGACGTGACGCCGGTGTACGATCGCACGGAACTCGTCGACCATGTTCTGAAGACTGTCAGAACCAATCTGTTCGAGGGCGCCGCCCTGGTGATTGCCGTGCTGTTTGTATTCCTCGGAAACGTTCGAGCTGGATTGATCGTGGCCTCTGCCATTCCCCTCTCCATGCTGTTCGCGTTTGACCTCATGCTGCGTGCTGGCATCGCCGGGACCCTCATGAGCCTGGGGGCCATCGATTTCGGATTGATCGTGGACAGTTCAGTCATCATGGTCGAAAACTCGGTACGCCGATTGGGAGAGAATGACGGGAGCCAATCCCGCGCGGAGGTGGTGCGTCAGGCCGCGATCGAGGTCCGTCGCCCCACCATGTTCGGCGAGCTCATTATCATGATCGTGTACCTTCCCATCCTCGCGCTGGAAGGGGTCGAAGGGAAGCTGTTCCAGCCGATGGCCCTCACCGTCATATTCGCTCTGCTGGGCTCGCTGGTGCTCTCGCTCACGTTGATGCCCGCCTTGTGCGCTACGTTTCTTCCCCAGCGGAGGTCTGAGAAAGAAAACTGGCTTGTAGCGAGTTTGGGCCGCCTCTACCGCCCCATCCTCGTCAAGGCGCTTGGGCGGCCCAAACTCGTATTGGTCCTGGCCGGACTGAGCCTCGTCGGCGCGACTCTGTTGGCGACGCGCCTGGGTTCGGAGTTTGTGCCCCGCTTGCAGGAGGGAGCCATCGTCATCAACACCATCCGCCTTGCGGGAGTGTCCCTGGACGAGTCGGTGAGGTATGGGACGCAGATTGAGAAAGCGCTGTTGGAGGCGTACCCGGATGAGATTGAGCGAATCTGGACGCGCACGGGCACGGCCGAGGTCGCCACGGATCCCATGGGTCTGGAACTGTCCGACGTCTTCATCACGCTGAAGCCACGCAATCAATGGACGCACGGTCGCACACAAAGCGAGCTGGTCGCATCCATGGAAGAGATGATGTCGGGATTCCCGGGCATGCGGATGGTATTTACACAGCCGATCGAGATGCGGGTCAACGAGATGGTCGCCGGGATTCGCGCCGATGTGGGCATCAAACTCTTTGGAGACGACTTCGCGTTGCTCGAAAGCAAAGCGCGCGAGATTGAGGCGGTTGTGAAGCGGACTTCGGGCTCGGCCGATGTGTTCGTGGAACAGATTACGGGCCAGCCTGTTCTGGAGATCGAGGTGGACCGGCAGGCGATTGCGCGCCATGGCATACCCGCGCGTGATGTTCTCGACGCCATCTCCGCTCTGGGCACGCGCGAAGTGGGCGTCCTTCAAGACGGAGAACGGCGGTTTCCCATCGCCGTGTCTCTGGACAACCGATACAGGGTCGATGCCGCTGCAGTGGGCCGTATCCTTGTCACTTCGGCCCAGGGGGATCAGATTCCGTTGGATCGCCTCACGCGAATCCGAATGGTCGAAAGCCCGTCTACGATCCAGCGAGAGTGGGGAAAGCGGCGCGTGGTGGTGCAATCCAACGTGAGAGGTCGCGATGTAGGTAGCTTCGTTGCAGAGTTAACGCGGTCGCTGAATGAGCAGGTGGTCCTCCCGGAAGGCTACTTCGTGCGCTTTGGCGGCCAATTCGAGAACCTCCAGCGGGCACAGCGTCGGCTTCTGATTGTGGTGCCCATCGCCCTGATCCTCATTTTCAGCCTCCTGTACCTTACCTACCGGCGGATCCTCGACGCCGCACGCGTATTCACCGGAGTACCGTTTGCGGCGATTGGTGGAATCGTGGCGTTATGGCTCAGGGACATGCCCTTCAGCATCTCCGCGGCCGTGGGTTTTGTGGCGCTGGCGGGGGTTTCGGTGCTTGGAGACATGGTCCTTGTCTCCACGATTCGTCAGTACCTGGCGGAGGGAATGCCTTTGCACCAGGCCATCCCACAGGCGGCCCATCGGCGATTGAGACCCGTGCTCATGACTGCCCTGGTGGCGAGCCTGGGATTCGTGCCTATGGCATTCAATACCGGAATTGGCGCCGAAGTTCAGAGGCCGCTGGCCACCGTCGTCATCGGCGGTCTGATCTCATCGACCTTGCTGACTCTGGTGGTGCTGCCGATTCTCTACAGCATCATGGGAACTCGTACGGATCCGCGGAGAGGAGCCGCAGCTGTTTCGACCCTGGGAGACGACTGAAACTACCGACCAGCCAGAATTTCGGTAGCGGCCAGGTTTTCGAAGCGAGTGGATGTAGACGTGCGCTCCAGCCAGCCTTCTCGGCCGTCAGAGCCACGCACTTTGAACCAGTTGCCCTGAACGAAAATCACAATGGCCTGGTCTCCCCGGTGCAGCCTGTCCACGACGGGCTGAATGGAACTGGCATCCGCATAGAGGTCTACAGAAGAGGGAAGGACGGTGGCCACCTCGGTGCTGAAGAGATCTTGAACCTCCGGCTGAACTGGCTGGCCGGCGCCGGCGGTGAGCATGGCCACCATTGTGGCGTGTAGCAGTCCGAATGTCATAGCTCATTCCCCTCCATTGGCTTATATCGGGCGGCAAAGTGCCGGTCCGATCGCACCAGACAATTGTTACGGTAATATCACATGGGTGTAACTCCAAATTAAGATTAGGTGGATGTGGAAATCTTAATAATGGCGTAAGCGGTTAATTCGTAGGAGTTTATGCAAGCTGAGGGGAAGGCAGACCGACCTGGCGTCGGCCTTTGCGGTACGAAGCTTTGTAGAGTAGGCGTCTGGCGCCGCGGCTGCAGGGAACGGGTGGTGTATCGTGCGCCTTTCGGTCACGCCTCAGTCCCGTTTCCATACCCGGTCTCCAGACGCCCCTCATCAAACCGTGCGTGAGGTTTTCCCTCACACGGCTTTCCTGTGGGAACTCAGGGACGGCTCCACGACCAGGTGATGCGATAGTCGTGGTACAGGCTTCTCCCCTAGCTTCCTCTGAAGGTCCTGAACTTTACTGCTCGCGCTTATTAGCTCTCGCAATGCGCATGTCCCTTCCTTCTTCAGATCGCACCCACAGCAGGAGCCCTTCCCTCCTCCGGTGTTATGTTGTCACCGGCGTCTGCGGTACT
>DAIOGN010000023.1:0-17588 GCA_036745245.1 Candidatus Zixiibacteriota bacterium | reverse complement strand
CGACTCCCTTCCGGACACTCCCGAACTTCGGTGCCACCTTATATCGGAAGCTGCTCTCTGCTCCGAAAAGCAAAGGCCCGGAAGGGCCTCCCCAGTTGACGCGTTCTCTCTCCCGGCATGTCGCCCCTGATACCCCGGAGGAGTCTCGGGGGTACGCCTGTCCCAATGTCCCGAGATCCTGGCTTCCCCCATCAAATACAGGGTCGCCCTCCTCTTCCTCAGTATTTACGAGGCTACACTTAGGTTCACTCGCGTTACGACCTGCCGGTTCGCGTTGCCCTCCTTGAAGAAGGCTTTGTCGGATCGCTTAGAGATGAAATGTTGCCACTCCACCCCCGATCCCTCGCTACGGGGCTGACAGGCAATTACCCCGGCTGGTACCTCCCAACCAACTAGATGAACGCGCCCTTACCTGGGCACTCACTTAATGATGACGAGCTTTCCGATGTCGGTGCCGAATCGGCTCTCAATAGTATAGATGTAGACGCCGGTCTTCGCGGCCTGGGTATTGCGGGTGATGAGGTTCCACACGACGACTGTGGCATCGGAGCTTCCGGACGGCGCGGCGTGTTCGAGCTGGCGTACCAGGTCGCCATCCAGGCTCCAGATGGAGATGGAGCAGGTGTCGGGCACGTTCGTGAACGTGACCTTCCGGGCTCGTTCGGCATCGTCCTCCAACCTGCGGGGATTCTCCCACCGATTGAGGTTGTAGTCGTCGGCCAGGCGATAGGGATTGGGATACACGCCGGGTGTGGGCCTCTCCGATTCGACGACGGAGGCGGAATTGATCGGCCAGATCTCAGTGGCATTGGCCAGAGGGGACGATTCGAGGGGCGACAGTTCGGCCGCCGGACTGCCGAAGTCAAACGTCGTCACCGCGAGGAAGATCGGTTCGGCCAGCTGCAGTCCGTCGATCGCGAACTCGTATTCGTAGTAGGGCCACTCCACCGGCGTGCCGTCTGTGAGCCAGATCACGGAATCTTCGGGTCGCGCGTAGGGATACACCTTGCGAATCACCCGCACCAGTTCGTGTCCAAGCGAGTCCACCTCATACGCTGTTGTGGTGTCGTTGACCTTGTCATTGGCTTCGAACGGCCCGAAGCAGTACAGGTTGGTGTCGAGCTTCGACGCGTCCACGGAGTCGAGCACGATCTCCTGTAGCGCGAGCGGTTCGGTGCAGACGGAATAGCTGTCGGGATGGAACGGGAATCCGCGCGTGGTGTCGGACAGGTCATCGTACAAGGTCTTCAGTGAGTCGAGTGTGAAAGGCGGATTGAGAATCTGCCAGCGGCCGGAGGCCGGCTGGAACTTCCGGCGCACGTAATTGATGTTATCCCGCGACGCGATGAGGGCGAAGTCGGCCGACAGCAACGTGCGGCTCATGTACACGCGGTAGCCTTCGAAGTCGGGGATGAACGAGAACGGATCCTTGCGCGTTTCCGACTCGTGCCCATTCCAGCGGATGGTGATCTTGCCCGCCTCGGTGGAGTACTTCAACTCCGACGGCGGAGGCGGCGCCGGGGGGCCCTGGTAATCGGGAACCCCATCGCCCGTATAGAAGGCCGTGTCGCCATCCACGATGCGGTACTTGCCGCGGACCCCGTCGCCATCGGTGTCATAGCCCGGCGAGTCGTACACCCATCCCGCCCAGAGCGAATTGAGCGCGAAGTCATCGAGATTGAGATTCGCCAGCCACGGGGCCGGATCCCCGGCGTCGAAATAGCGCACGTAGTTCTGCGCGTCCACGTGAAAACTCTCGCCCGCGATCACGGCAAAGGTGAGCGGCAGTACGGAGTCGGGCCGCAGGTCGAACGGGCCGAAGGACAACAGATACCGCGTGTCGAATCCGTTGGCCAGATCCGCCGCCAGCGCTGGATTGGGTGGGGGCGGCAGCCATCCTTCCAGGGAATGATCGATGGCGGCCTCCCATTGCGGGTAGTCGAACTCGCCGTTGGACATGATGGCGTAATGCTCGATATCGCTCCCCGGTGTGCCGAGATTGCCGTCCTTGAAGACCACCTTGGTGTCGCGTTTGTTGGGACCCCAGTCACGCGCCGTCGACGAATTGGAGATCCACCAGTTGAACGAGAATTGCACATTGCCGGGCGCCTGCACTACGCGCAGGCCCGTGACGCCCGAGGCGTTCCACGATTCATACCCGAGACCGCGTGGATCACCGTCGTTGTCGGCAATCCACGCAAGATTGACGGTGTCGAGGAACCCGTGTCCCACGGGCGACGGCACGGAGTGCGTGAACCCCGTTACGTCGTCGTCGTAGGTGCCCCCCGGACCGAACACGTCCTGATCCATGAAGATCCCCATGTACAGGTCGTAGAGCGTGTCTTCGCCCACGTTCTCGAGCGTCATTTCCATCAATACGAAGTTGCGCGCGTACTCGGTGGACCACGAGTAGCTCTTCTGGGTCACCTGCACGCCGAGCGGGCGGGTCTCTTCACCTCCCAGGCCCAGGTCCTCTCCCAGGGTGTCGCAATACACGGCCACGAAGTCCTGCTCCGAGACCGCGTCATTCGAGAACTTCACGTCCTGACACCGCGAGTTGGCGGGCTGCCTGAGAATCGGACGAGTCGTGCGCTCGAGGATGTCGCCTTCGGGGAATTTCCGCGGCCAGAACTCCGAGCCCACGCCGCTGCCGCCCGTGATCGCCAGGGATACCACGGTGTCGCCGTGGCGCACGGCACCCACCCAGATGCCGCCCGCGTAGTTGTACTCGACGCCCGAGTTGATGGGAAACTCGAGTGACGGGACCGGCAGGCCGGTGCAGAAGTCCTTGCGGTCTCCAAGATAGCCCGTGTTGCTGATGTTGAGCCCGAGATTGCCCACCCGATGCACCCGGAAGGTGACGTAGGGGGTTTCGCCAGCCGCGTCCACCCGATAGCGGACCTGGTCGGGGGTTCGTTCACCGGGTTTCGGGGCGGCACTCGCCGTCGAAGCGAGCAGGAAAAGGACCAGGGACGCCGCCAAAGAGGTCGCGCCCGAAGTGCCTCCCCAGGATCGGGGAGGTCTGCTTCTATTGTAGTATGGCTGCGTAAAGGTCGGGCTCACCATGGCTCCATCAAGAGTCGGATACAATACCATCTATTCCCGGGAGGAATCAAGGCCCTACACCGGGTGCGTGCCCAGCCTGGGTGCGTGTGCTGGCTGCCGGGGGACGCCGTGCGACTATCGCCCCTTGTAGCCGCCCTGTCCTTTCGACCTGGACTGCGCCGCCACGGTGAGTCCGGCCACGAATCCGAGCCCGCCGGCGATGAGGAGCAGAACGATCTGGGGCATGACGAACGAGAAGACGAGGAATTTCGTGTGTACAGGTCCACGATTCTGAAACACCACGACAAGCAGGATCACGGTGGTGACAAGAAGCGTTATGAATTTGGTCTGGCTCATGGTGTACTCTCCTTCGGGGGTCGATTCGGCCCGGTGGGCGAGCTTACGGGCAGCGCCGCACCCCCTGAAGGAACAAGCCCCCGATTTGGCATTCAGTCAACTGGGGAAGGTCCGGGCCTCGTTTAGCCCGCTCTGGGAGCGCCTTTCAGAGCCCTAAACTTCTTGACCCCATCGGCCGATCTGTCACATTAAGTAACGCTTTGCGCGGCCTCAGCCGGTAACACCCGGTGAGGGCCGGTGCCGGATTGAGGGAGCCGCGCACCGTGACCCAACGGATATGGGTACAAATGCCCCGCCGTCTCGAATGGCGGAAGGAGTAAACAGGATGAGCAACTTCCAGAATCAGCCCAATCGCCCCCAGCAGCCTGGCAAGCCGAACCAGCCGCAGAATCAGCCCAAGACCGGCAACCCCGGCAAGCCCACCACGCCTCCGATGGGGCCGGGACAGAAGACGCCCCCGAAGAAGGGCTACTAGTCTCAAAGCGATTGGCCGGACGCCACGTGAGTCCGGTTTGAAGTACAAGAGGTGCGGCCACCCGGCCGCACTTCTTTTTTGTGCGGATCGGAGTCAGCAGCCGAACTGCTTGAGATGATGGTCGAAGTGTTTGTACTGAGCGGCTCCCCACTCGCCCTTCGTGAGCCAGCCGTACATCGGGCTCTCCCCCCACAGATCGTTCTCGGGCCGCTTCGTGCACTGATCCTGGAGCTCGAGCAGTGTGGCGATGTCGAGCATCCATTCTCCGGGCTTCGACTCGAGAAGCTCGGGCGCGGTGCGTAGATTCCTGGGCACCGGCAAGAGATACAGCGAGAGCGCCTTGAGAGGCTGGTAGTGGAAGAGCTTGTACGTGGGCTCCACCTGAATCTCTCCCATGGTGAGCCGCAGCGAATCGCACAGGTGACACACCATCTGGGGCGGCGTAAATGAACCCCAGCGGGGGAAGGCATCGGGCACGAGCTTGCCGATGCGGGCACGAATCCGTTCGCTGTCGTGGGAATCCCACAGCGACGCCATGCCGACATGGTAACAGAATCACACAGCCCGCGCCATCCCGAAGCCTCACGGCCCTGCGGACACTCGGCCGTTGACCGATCGGGACACCGGGAATTAGCTCCGCGCATGCACCGCGCACGGTGGGGCCGCACTTGATCGGAATCGGCCTCGCGTTGGCCTCCGCTGCTCTGTGGGGCTGCGGCGACTTCGCCGGCGGACTCGGAGTGCGTCGCGGGCATCCGTTCAGGGTGTACCTGATGTCTGCCCTCTCCGGTCTGCTCCTGCTTGCCGGCGCTCTCTTCTGGCAAGGTGAGCCCTGGCCGGAGCGTGCCGACCTCTTGTGGTCCCTGGGTGCCGGCGCATCAGGAGCACTCGGCATTACGGCGCTGTACACCGGACTGGCCCGCGGCCGGGTGGCCGTGGTGGCGTCGACGACTGCCGTGGTGGGGGCAGTTCTCCCCGTGCTCTTCGGATTTGCCACGCACGGTCTGGTGGCCTGGCCTCAGCTGGCCGGAATGACGACGGCACTCCTTGGTTTGTTTTGTGTGACCCGTGCCGATGAGGGGTCCAGTCACGCTACAGGCGGACTGGTGTTCGGAGTGCTCGCCGGGCTGGGCGTATCGGGATTTCTCATCGGCATGGCACAACTCTCCACCGGTGTACTGTGGCCGCTGCTGCTGGGGAGGCTGATGGGCGCCCTTGTGGCCGCGGTTGCGATACTGTTCGCCTCGCAGGCCCCGCGTGCGAACTGGGGTGCAGGCTGGGCGATCCCGGCCGGCCTGTTGGATGCGGGAGGGAATCTCCTGTACGTGATGTCGCTTCAAAGCTTGCGCCTCGAGCTGGCGGCCGTGCTCACGTCATTGTATCCGGCCGTCACAGTGCTCCTGGCCGCGCGCTTTCTGCATCAGAAACTGTCACCGTTCCAGTGGCTGGGCGTGGGGCTCTGTCTCGGAGGCGTCGCACTGATTTCGTGGACGTGAGTTCGCCTTGGTGAATGATCGGTTGTGAGCGGCCCGCATTCCTCATAGCTTTCGTCAGGAGGTGCACCCATGGCATTGTCCGTTCGCAGGGCCCGCTACTATCACACCACCGTAGACAGTGTGCCCGGCAAGGGCGCCGAGATTCTAGGCAAGTTGAGGTCGTCGGGCCTCAGCCTTCTGGCCTTCACATCCTTTCCGGCCGCGGGGAACCGCGTGCAGATGGACTTCTTCTCCGATCACCCCGACAAACTCAAGTCGGCCCTGGAGGAAGAAGGGCTGGAGGTGGTGGGCCCGCGCAAAGCGTTCCTCATCCAGGGGGAGGACACGGTGGGCGCGCTGGTGGAGCACCATGTCCACCTGGCCGCCGCGGGCATCAGCGTGCACGCAGCCAACGGGGTGGCCGACGGCCGCGGGCACTTTGGATACGTGCTCTGGGTGGCCCCGGGAGATTTCGAACGCGCCGCGGACATCCTCGGATGCTGAAGGTCGTGTGCGGCGTACTCGTACTGCACGCCGTAGCGCTTGCCACCGAATTGCCGGCTCCGGCGGAAGAGCGATTTCATCAGGACGTCGCCTGGTCGCCCGACGGACACTGGCTGGCGTTTTCGGAGTTCTCCGGTGGAGAGTACAAGCCGGAGAAGTGGTCGGTGTGGGTGACACGTGTCGACGGTTCAGAGCGTCGACGGATCGCCGAGCATGCCATGTACGTTTCCTGGTCTCCCGATGGACGGCGCGTGGCCTATGGCGCCGAGCGCGGGGAAGGGTGGGGCTTGTTCTCCACCTCGCTGGACAGCGGGATCACCGAGTGCTTCACCGATCTTCAGCACAAGGATCGGCAGCCGGCCTGGTCACCCGACGGAAAGCATCTGGCCTTCGTGTCCGATCGGTCCGGCGCATCGCACATTTTTGTTCTGACCTTCGGCACAGGCGATCCCGTGCAGATCACAGGCGATACGCTGAAGGATTACAATCCTCAGTGGTCGGCCGATGGCACGCGGCTCGTGTTCTACCGCGGGAAGCCCGAGGGCCACGATGATGTGTATATCGTAGCACCGGACGGCACGGGGCTTCGGGCCGTCACCCTGGACTCGGCCCTGGACATCTTCCCCTGTTTCGACACGCAGGGAGGCGTGGTGTTCGCGAGCCGGGCCACCGAGGAGGCTCCATCGCTGCTTGTGCGAATCAACTCCGATGGCACGCGAGAGACACTGACTAAGGCGCCTGCCTTTTTTGCTCGTGTCTCTCCGGATGGCCGGAGGATCGCCTTCATCAGCGGCCAATGGCCGAAGTCGGCCGTCTACCTTCTCGACACTCAAGATTCCACAATCACCAAAGTCATCAACTGAGATTCCGTGCCTCCAACCGGGCAACTTGACCGTACGGCCGCCTCGTACGTTTGTGGCGCCGGAGGGACCCCATGAAACGACTCTGGACCTGGCCGCTGTGCGCAACACTCCTCATTGCCGGAACGCGCGACACGGCTGTCGCCGCCGACTCCACGCTCATCGCCTTCGAGTTGCAGGATCAGTTCAAGCAGATCCACGTGGACTCGACCTTTCGCGGCTCCACACTCGTGGTGCTCGTGGCCAACAAGGGGGGAAGCCTCTACAGCCGGAAGTGGTCGCGCACGCTTCGGGATTCGCTTGCCGTCTGGTCCTGGACGGACCGGGTGACAGTGCTGGGCGTGGCCCACATGTCCGGAGTGCCCTTCTTTCTCAAAGGGTTCGTGAAGGGGAAACTTCCGAAGGACCCGAAGGACTGGCTGCTGCTCGATTGGAAGGGTCAGTTCTTCAAGTCGTACGAACTCTCCGGGGACACCTGCAACGTGCTTTTGTTCGACGTGGAAGGCAGGCTCCGGCAGAAGTTCGCCGTGGGGCCGGTCGCGTCAGGTACACTGGATTCAGTGAGGAATCTCGTGGACGAGTTACTGCCGCTGGGAATCCCGGAGGAAGCGGGCGCTCCTCCCGACCCGCACTGACCCTGGGCTTTTACGACCAGGGGTTCTGGCGGTCGCCGTCCTTCCGGACGGGTGGTGCGGAGTTTTTGCCAAGAAGGTAGCCGATCACCAGTCCCACCAGCATCCCGATGGCGAAGATTGCCAGCACGCGCATGTCCAAGGGATGCGCTGTGGCCTCCTCCTCAGCAAGGCGAATCTGATACGCGGCCCCCGTCCGAGGGCGCGGCCAGCGCGCTCTTGACCCGCTTCAACCGACCGATCATCTTGGTTCACAGATTGCATTGCGGTCCGCGACATCACACATTCAGTCGACGGCGCGTGTATGTGAACGGAAGCACGACTCGGCGGGGCTCCCTCGAACCCGACATCGAGTTGCGAACCCCGGTTCACCAACTTGCAAGAGGAGGGTGTGAAAGATGAAGAAGCTTATATTCCTCGCTCTGGTGGCTCTCAGCCTGGCCGTGCCGGCTGCCACTTGGGCCGGCGACGCCGCCAACTCGCTTTCTGTGTGCGGCTGTGGCATGGTGTTCACGCCAGACGCCAACACCAAGTACATCGAGTTCGAAGGGCAGAAGTATGCCTGCTGCACCGAAGGCTGTCACGCCATGGCCTCCAAGGATCCGGCAGCGGCTGCCAAGTCGACTCAGGCGGCGGTGGACAAAATGGTTACGCTCTCCCACATGAAAATGGGCGTGGCCAACGTCTACTCGGTCACCGAGGTCGGCACGCATGCCATGTGTGGCTGCGGCAAGAAGTTCAACATCGATGCCACTACCGAGTATCTCCAGGTCGACGGCGAATCGTTCGCCTGTTGTTCACACGCCTGTCACGAGATGGCGTCGAAGGATCCCGCCGCTGCTGCGGCTGCGGCGAAGTCGTACATGAAGAAGGGCTAACCAACCGATCGGTCTGACCATGGGCTCCGCCCGTCGGCGGGGCTTTTTTTTTGGAACTTTCGACCGGTCGATTCGATATCAACTGCATCGGTCCGGACGCGGCGGTCTCGGGTGAGGCATGCGGGCGGGCGGTCCAACCAACAGGAGACTACACCATGGCATATACCGACACGTCCGAACAGCTTCGCATCGGCAGCACTGCGCCCGACTTCGAGGCGGACACCACGCAGGGTAGGATTCGCTTTCACGAGTGGCTGGGCCAGTCGTGGGCGGTGTTCTTCTCGCATCCCAAAGACTTCACGCCGGTGTGCACCACCGAACTGGGCTACATGGCCCGCATTCAGCCCGAGTTCGACAAGCGCAACACCAAGCTCATCGGGCTCTCCGTGGACCGCGTGACCGAACATGAGAAGTGGTCGAAAGACATCAAAGAGACCCAGGGTGCCGAGCCCAGATTTCCAATGATCGGGGACAGCGATCTCTCGGTGTCCAAGCTCTACGGCATGCTGCCGGAGGACCTGGAAGGCTCATGCGATGGCCGTACACCCGCCGACAATCAGACGGTGCGAAATGTGTACGTCATCGGGCCCGATCGGAAGATCAAGCTCATGATCGCCTATCCCATGACCACGGGCAGAAATTTCGACGAAGTGCTGCGCGTGATCGATTCGCTCCAGCTCACGGCGAAGCACAAAGTGGCCACGCCCGTCAACTGGCAACAGGGGGACGACGTGATCATCGCGGGCTCCGTGTCGGACGACGAGGCGAAGAAGACCTATCCTCAGGGGTGGAAGGCGCCTCGGCCGTACCTGCGTATCGTGCCACAGCCGAAGGGCTAAACAAAGCACAATTGACCGACCGGTCTGTGTGAACAGGGCGACCGCCGCGGAGCAGGTTCCGCGCCCGGTCGCCCTTCTTGTTGATCTCGTTGGGGGTACAGGGCCCCCGACACGAGCCAAACGTCGACTGACCGATCGGTCAGTATGCTGCTGGACGCCGGACGTTGTGATGTCCGGCTGCTGCAAGACCAACCGAACGGTAAGTTACTCGATTGAATTCGGCGTGATGCGCCTTTCGAGTTGACATTCACCCGCTCATGCGACTTCTTCGCGAACAGAATCGATAGGGTCACTTCACGAATGTGAAAGCAGTACCCTCCCGCGACTGACGTGTCCTCTGCGTTCAAGTCGAATTTCTAGATAGCTCGACGGAGAAATGGCTGCGCCGCCTGAGCGCTCGGTCGTACGATCGCTTTCTCAGCGCACCTGCATTCATAAGAGCAAGACCCGGCGACCTTTCGCATACGAGAGTCGCATTCGGGAACAGATTCAAGGAGGAACGCATGTCCACCAACCACCTGCTACGTGTGGTGCTCGGAACCGTCCTGTGCGTATTTGCTCTGGGCGGGCAGGCCTGGGCACAATCACCCTTCCTGAGGGGAGACATCGACTGCGACGGCGACCACGACAACAACGACATTGCCGCTTTCCAGGCCTGGCTGTTTGGAGGGGGGATGCCGCCGCCCTGTCCGGATGCGGCCGATCTGAATGACAACGGCCAGATTGA
Source organism: Candidatus Zixiibacteriota bacterium (assembly GCA_036745245.1). Taxonomy (GTDB): domain Bacteria; phylum Zixibacteria; class MSB-5A5; order JAUVRN01; family JAUVRN01; genus DAIOGN01. The sequence goes on along the minus strand of DAIOGN010000023.1, from coordinate 7,796 downwards.
CATCACCGATTTGAATCAGCTGGTGAGCTTCGTCAACACCGGGGTGCCTCCTCCGGCCCCACCCTATCCGAACTGCGGCTACGATCCGACCCTCGATGGGATCACCTGCCCCACCAGCTGTTGCGGCGTGGCACGCGACCACTTCCAAGTGTGGCGACTTGTTCCGCCGCCGGTGACCATGTCGGCCCAGGTCACCGATCAGTTCATGACGGACATTCTCCAGATGACGCGCATCGAATTCCTGGCGAATCCGGCTCAGAAGGATTCCTTTCTCATACTCCACCCGGATGATCACCTCACCTGGTACTCTGCATTCGGCCGGGACACGCTACTGGAGATCGAGTTCTACAACCAATTCGGGCTCGACACGGTGCAGATCGGCTCGCCGACTCACCTGATCCTGCCCACCCAGAAGATGCCGCATCCGGCGCCCCGTCCGGAGCTGGATCATTACAAAGCGTATCGAATTCTGAATCCCGTGACGTTCATCCGCGTCACCACGCTGTTCGACCAGTTCTTTCCCACCCCCTGGACGGTGGATCAGCTCACGCCCCTGTACTTCCTTACGCCGGCCAGCAAGAACGGAGAGCCCATTTTCGACTCGGTGGTGCACTACGTGGCGTACGACTTCATCCCCAAGCGAACCCTCGGGACGACGCGGCAGACGGTGGATCAGTTCGGACCGCACATTCTCCAGACCACCAACAGCGAGTTGTTGATGGTGCCCACGTACAAGCTCCATGTGCGGCCGCCGGACGAGCCCAACGACACGCTGAAGAACCACTTCAAGACGTGGCGCGTGAGTCCGCCCCAGCCGTTCACCGGCCTGGCCACGACGGTGGATCAGTTCTACGATCACCAGGTGTTTCTCCAGGGGCTCGAGTACCTCTCCAATCCGTGCATCAAGGACACGTCAGGCATCAAACGGCCGGATGACCATCTGAACTGGTACCGGGCGGTGTCGCAACAGCCCACGCAGACTCTGCGTGTGGAATTCGACAATCAGTTCCAGCGCGACACCATTCATATCGGTCCTCTGACGCACCTGCTGGTGCCCTGCCGCAAGGATCCCCACCCGGCACCCGACAGCCTGCTGGGCCATTACACGGCCTATCAGATTCTGGACCCCACCACCTACCGGCGCCCGGGGGGTGCGTTCATCCAGATTCAGGACCAGTTCGACGTGCTGGGGCCGGAATTCATCGACTCGGTAGTGCAGCGGTACTTCCTCACCCCGGCCCAGAAGAACAACGAGCCGATGTTCGGTTCGGACACTCATTATGTGGCCTACGAGATCTATCCGAAGTCTCCCGGCACAGCCGGCATGGTTCGGACCACGGCCGACCAGTTTGGCGTGTGGCAGTTGCCCATCGGCAACAGCGAACTTCTGCTGGTGCCGTCGCATAAGATCACCTGGGGTCCACCGCAGGATTCGGCCAAGAACCACTACAAGAGCTGGAGGCTGGAACCGATTCCGTTCCTCGCCACAGTGGATGTGGTGGACCAGTTCATGACCGACATCATGCGGCTGGACACGATCGACTACCTGTCCAACCCGGCGCAGAAGGACACTCATCCCATCGTGCGGCCGGACGACCATCTGCTGTGGTATGGCGCCACAGGCAAGAACACCTGCCTGCGCGTCGTCTACGACAACCAGTTCGGTCTGGACACCTTCGTCATCGGCCAGGCCTCGTACCTGCTGGTCCCGGCACAGAAGCTGCCGCATCCGGCCCCGGATCCCACTCAGGTGGATCACTACAAGGCCTACAGGGTGCGCAATCCGATCCCGTTTACCCGGCTGACGCAGATCATGGACCAGTTCGATCCCATCCCGGAGGTGGTGGACGTACTCACACCGGTGTACTTCCTCACGCCGGCCTCGAAGAACGGGGAAGGGATCAACGACTCGACGACGCACTATGTGGCCTACGAGATCTCGCCCAAGGATCCCATGGTCAACACGCGCATCGCGATCGACCAGTTCGGACAGCATCAGATCGTCACGCGCAACAGCGAGCTGCTCCTGGTGCCCACCCGCAAGTTGCAGTGGAACTACAACTGCATCATCACCGTGCCGGGCGACGTCAATTGCTCGGGCACCGTCACCTCGGCGGATATTATCGGCCTGGTGAATTATGTGTTCAAGGGCGGGTTGCCTCCGTGTCCGTGCCCCGCGGTCGGAGACGTCGATTGCAACGGAGTGGTCAACTCGGCGGACATCATCAAGCTCGTGAATTTCATCTTCAAGGGCGGTCCGCCTCCGTGTGATCCATGCACGATCATTCCGAGTCTCTGGGAGTGTCCGTGCTGAGGCGGTAGGATGCGTACGGTCGGATCCTTGTTCCGATCGTGCGAGTCGAGTTGGAAGGGGCGGGAGTTACCCTGGCAAGGGGGCTCCCGCCCCGTTCGTTTGCGCCCTGCACCGCTGGGGCCAGGCCGACGACCTCAGGTCTTTCGAGCCCCGACGAAAAAGACACAGTTGGCCGCAAGCTGGATCACGTGGAACAGGTCGTTGTGGTTGAAGCCTGCGTGAGGAGCCCAGCCCTGTGATTGGATCGCCGCGCCTGCCGCAAACAGCGCCAGGGCGGTGAGGAAGGCCGGAGCTTCCGGCCGGTGACGGTTCAGCAGTGTTCTGACGGCGAGGAAGAGCATGCTGGCCGCGAAATCGGTCAGCACCACCAGAAACTCAGGGCGAAGCAGTGCCAGCACAGCGCACGCGGCCGCCTTGAGCCAGCCCAGTCGACGCCATGACTCCGGATGACTCGCCAGCGGGAAGCCGGTGGCCGCAGCCTGCCACAGGCACAGGCTCGAAGCCAGTGTCAACAGCAGGCAGAGCCGCCACAGCGAAGAGTCAACGACCGGAGGCATGACCTGGTGAAAGCCGTGCCACACGCCTCCGGCGAGCGCACCTGCACCGATGAATACAAAGGCCCGGCTCCACCACCTGCGCGCCGCGCTGGACGTTCCGTCGCGAAGCCGCCGGGCGAACCACCACGACGATGCGGCCAGAATGAAATCGGTGATCGCAGTGGCCGGCTCAGCCATCACGAAGGGGCCAAGCTGTAGAGTCGCCGTCACGCTCAGTCTGTGTGCGCGAGGTCCGCTCTGAACATGTCCCTGTAATGCCTGTACCAGTCGCTCTGGAAGCGCTCCTCGGGATCGTGCTGGTGTTTCAACTTCAGAAACTGCACGAACTGCGGATAGGCCTTCAGCACTTGGTCCTTGCGCGCCCAGCGATGGTACGTGAGAAAGTAGCTGCCATTCAATGCCAGCGCGTCGTCGATCAGGGCCTGAAACTGCCTCTGGGCGTCCGCGATGCCCACGGAGTCGTGCGTCACGCGCAGATTCATCACGATGGTGGCCCAGTTCTCGCGCGCCCACGCCAGAAACGATTCCTCGTCTTTCTCGATGAATCGAACCGTGCCGTAGATCAGGCTGGCGTGTTCGCGGAGCAAACTCGCCTTGGCCGCGCGCATGAAGGCGGCCAGGCTGTCGCGGGCCACGTAGAACTCGCAGATCATGAGGCTGCCGGGGGCGCGGGCGTTCGTCACGCTGTCGATGAAGGGATCCAGTCCCTGGATGTACTCCGACATCTGGTGCGCATCGCTCCAGTACACCTGTCCGGTGGTCTTGAGGTAGTAGCCGGAGTACAGCTCGAACGCCCGCGACTTGTCGAGGTGGGCCAGCTTGTACAGCTCGGCCCACTGTTCGTCCGACAGGCGTCGCTGCTCCTCCGGGAGCGGCCGGTCGGCCTCCACGGGTTTGTAAAAGGAGAACACGCCCGTTTCCAGAAAGTCCTCCGCTCGTTCGTCGGTCTTGAACTGAAAGTCGCCGTACAGATAGCCATCCTGGATGCGCTCGGCCACTCTGCGTGACACGTCTTCCAGGGCCACCAGCTCGACCGTCCGTTCCACCTTGATGCGCGGCGAAAGTCTCAGCGTGGCTTCCGTGATGATCCCGAAGAGCCCGTAACCGCCCGCCACCAGGGAGAACAATTCCGCATTCTGTTCGCGGCTGCAGACCACGAGATGGCCGTCCGCAGCGATCAGCTCGAAGGACTCCACGTCTCCCACGAACGGGGCGAGGTTCAACCCGCGTCCGTGGACGTTGGCGGAGATCGCTCCTCCGATGCTCAGCCGGTCGGCGCCGGTCTGCTTCTGGCGAATGCCCCATGGATTCGGCTCCCCGGCCTGATAGGTGGAAAGCCAGTCCATGAGGTCGGGCCAGGTGATGCCCGATTCCACGGTGACCAGGCCGCGCTCTGCATCGAGACCGAGGACGCGCTTGTAACGGGACGTATTAATATGCAACGTCCCGGCGCCGAACTGCTGGCCGCCCATCGCGTGTCGACCGCCGGAAATACTTACCGCCTTGCCTTCGCGCCGCGCACTCGAGACCAGGGCCACCATCTCGTCTTTGGTGGCGGGCTCGTGGTATTCGTCGACCTGTGTCTCGTTGAGCCGGGAGTGAACGTCGTTGAGGGTGACATTGGGGACCGGGTCCGCCTGGCAGGCTGCCAGAAGTCCGGTGATCACGACGGCGCACCACGATTTCATCCTGGGACCTCCGCTGATGGGTGGGAGCGATCTTGATGTGATCGCAAGGGTACGGTACCGGACAGTCGCGCACAAGCCGAGGCACCGGGGAATACATGGCAGGTCCAAGGGGTCAGGTGTCTGGTACTGGGGGCAGGCGTGAGCTTCAGCAGATTCTGGGGAGTGTGTGTGGCCCTGAGATCCATCCGGGGTGCCGTCGGACTCTTCGTGTTCCTTTCGGGCGTGGCGGTGGACACAGCGCGGGCCGCCGATCCGGGATTCAAGTTGGGCCTGAGCGTCAACGATCAGTTCGGGACAGCCTCCATGTTCTCCGGCTTCACCGACACGTATGCCGATCGGCAGATCGTCCCCTCCCTGTTCGTAAGTGTGCCGTTCGGTCGCTGGCGATGGGTGCCGTCCCTGAGCCTGCTGTACAAGGGCGGCTACATCGGCTACGACGTGACGGACTCCTCGCTATGGGGGGCGTACCGGGACGGCTCTCACAAATCGCTCTCGTATCTCTCGTGTCACAGCGACGTGCACTTCACGTTTCCACTGGGCGACGCGAGCTTTTACTTCCTGGCCGCACCACGTGTCGACATTCTCCTCAGCGACAAGGGGTATCACTCACATCCATCCTCTGGCTCGCCCACCGCGCCCTGGAGTGCTCCGCCCTACGAGCCGGTCACGTTCGGAGTGTCGCTGGGCATCGGGCAGGACATCACCGTGGGTGAGGATGTTCTGTTCTTCGAGTTCCGCTACGATCGCGACTGGACGCCTTACTGGAGCACGGAAGCGGTGACGTTTCCAGGCGGAGGAGTCGCTCCATCGTCCTGGTACAACCGTCTGTTCATCGTTCAGATCGGAGTGCGTGTGAACGCGGCTCGTCACGCCACGCCCAACACGTCAACGGAGCTGTGGCCGCCGGGCGGAACTGAGCACTGACGATCTTTCGTCAGCGGCAGCCTCCCTCATCCGCTCGAATCCACGGAGACAGTGTGACGACGCTTGCGGACGCCCGTCCGCCCTGCTATGTAGCGGCACCCATGCGAAAGTGGCGGAACTGGCAGACGCGCTGGACTTAGGATCCAGTGGGGAAACCCATGGGGGTTCGAGTCCCCCCTTTCGCACCATTTAAACTCTCCTTCCGCATCGCGCACCCTGTGCGCTTCCCGTTGCCCCACCCGAAGTCCGGTTCGTACGTTGCCCGCCATGGCACACGCGGGGGCCGACGTCACGGTGGGGATGCGAATGGTCGTGGCGGCCGCGCGCGAAATTCGTGACGGGGAAGTGGTATTCGTGGGCATGCGGTTGCCTCTTCTGGCCTTCGCGGTGGCCCGCTCCACGCATGCACCCGACGCCGTGGGTCTGTACGAAAACGGAGTCATCCGTGAAGTGCCAGCCGAGAGTCTAATTTATACCATGGCCGACGGTCCCAACCTGGAAGGTGCCACCATGCTGGGAGACATGCTGTCCGTCATGGGTCCCCTTGCGTCCGGCCGCGTGGCGCTCGGGTTTCTCGGCGCCGCACAGGTGGATCAATACGGCAACCTCAACTCCACATATGTCGAAGGGGAACGGGGAAGGGTGCGTCTGCCTGGATCCGGCGGGGCCTGCGACATCGCCTGCCTGGCGGGTCGCGTCGTGGCTCTGATGAAACACGAGGCAACTCGCCTCGTGCCTCGCGTGGATTACATCACGTCCCCCGGCTGGGGCGAGGGGCGCGGCTGGCGCACGTCGGTGGGGTTGAGTCGCGGCGGCACGTCGGCCCTCATCACCACGCGCGGAATCATCCGCTTCGATTCGCCCGACTGCGTGGGGCGCCTGGCCTCCTTCCATCCGGGAGAGACGGTCGAGTCCGTGCGCGAGAACACCGGCTGGGATCTGGAGGCCGCTGCCGACTGTCGCGAAACTCCCGAACCCGCCCCGGCAGAACTTTCGGCACTGAGGCGCTGCGATCCCGAGCGCTTCTGGACAGGATAGCCACATGAGCACGCAGGATCTGAAGACCTACAAATCCATCGACCCGGGCCAGCTCGACAAGCGGGCGGCCTATGCATTGAACACCAGCCTCCTGATCCCGCGGCCCATCGCCTGGGTGGCCACGCTCGGCCCGGATGGCGTGGCCAACTGTGCACCGTTCTCCTTCTTCATGGGCGTGTCGTCGTTTCCACCGGTGCTGGCGTTCGCCGTGGGATTGCGGCGAGGCGAAGTGAAGGACACGTCGAAGAACATAGATCACCTTCCCGAATTTACCGTGAATATCTGCAACGAATCCCTGGGCCGTCAGATGGTGCGCACGGGTCACGATTATCCCTATGGCACAAGCGAATTCACAGAAGCCGGGCTGGCCGCAATTCCCTCCGAGCAAGTCCGCCCGCCACGAATCGGCGGTGCGCCGGTGCAGATGGAGTGCATGCTGCACGATCGCCACGAAATCAAGGACACGGGGACCGTTGTGTACTACGGTCGCGTCGTCCTGTTTCACATCGATCCCGATGTGCTCGACCCGGCCACCGGCCTGGTGGATGCCCGGCGGCTTATGCCCCTCGGACGATTGGGCGGAAACGAATACTGCCGCCTGGGTGACGTGATCGAAATCCGCAAGGATGGCGCGTGACGTCGAAAGTAATCGGCCTCGCCGAGGCGATCGATCGACTGGTGGCACCCGGCTCGTCGATCGTAACGGGCACCTACATGGAGCAGAAGATCCCGTTCGCCGCAGGCCACGAAATCATCCGCCAGGGCAAACAGGATCTCGTGCTCATCGGGCCCATCTCCGACATCCTCTTCGACCAGTTGATCGGCGCCGGGTGCGTGCGCAAGGTGATGGCGGCGTGGGTGGGCAATGTCATGATGGGTTCCGCTTACAACTTCCGCCGCGCCGTGGAAAACGGAGTGCCGCGCCCGCTCGAAGTGGTGGACTATTCGAACTTCACCATGGCTCTGGCACTGCACGCGGCCGCGCTGGGCGTACCGTTTCTGCCCACACGTTCCACCCTGGGGAGTTCCTTGCTCGACGGGAGTCCCGAACTGGTGGCCTTCGACTCGCCGGTGAGCGATGAGCGCCTGGTGGCCGTGAAAGCCCTGCACCCCGACCTCGCCATCGTGCACGCCTGCAAGGCCGATGTGCAGGGCAACTGCATGGCGTGGGGAAACCTCGGCGTGACTGCGGATGCGGCGGCCGCCTCCCGGCACGTACTGGTGCTGGCCGAGGAGATCGTCTCGGACCGCCGCCTCCCGCCCGCCGACAACTCG
>DAIOGN010000022.1:0-33035 GCA_036745245.1 Candidatus Zixiibacteriota bacterium | reverse complement strand
TACTGATTTCGGATACGGCTTCTCCGGCAAACTCACCGGTCGTGCAGGTGGAGTGCTTCCTCGACTCTGTCGGCGCACCAGGAACCGGAATTCCCCTGACCGCTGTGGACGACGAATTCGATTCGAGCACGGAAGCAGCACTACTCGGGATGAGCAGCGACGATTGGCCGTTCGGCCGCCGCCCCGTGTTTGTGCGGGGCTGCGACGCCAGCGGCCATTGGGGTGAACTCCGAGAGGTAGACGTGTACGTGATCCCGGAGCCCGCCGCAAATTGGACGCAACTCGGATCGGACCCGCAGCACACCGGGTTCAATCGTCAGGACTCCACGCCCGCTTCGCTGGGCCTGAAATGGACGGCCACACCTTTCGCGGCGCCGCTGAACCAGGTGGCAGTGAGTGGCGATTACATTCTCGTCACCCCCATCGTGACCACCGCGGAGGCCGGTATTGCCTGCCTTCACCGCGAGGACGGCTCGCCCGTCTGGACCGAGTCCCTGGGAGTTCAGTATTCCATCACCCCGCCGTCCGCAGCTTATGGCAACGCGTACGTGCAAATTTGTGGAGGGAATCGCATCCTCTGCCTGGACCTTAAGGACGGGGCTTTAGAGTGGCAGGGGTTCTTCCTGTCTCAGTCCGCGCGCTACTTTGCCCCCACCATCACCGACGGTCGGGTGTTTGTGCAGGGCGGGTTCACGGGAGGGATGTACGCCTATGATGCATTTGACGGAAGATTTATCTGGAATCAGTCCATGCAGGCGGCTGATGAATGGACTCCAGCTGTGCACGCGCAATCCGTGTATGGCTTCGCGGGCGGCCAGCTGACCGTCGCGGAGACCGCAACGGGTGTGGTGCAATGGGGGATTCCTGACGTATATCTTTGGATCGCTCCCACATCGATGAACGCGTCGCCCATCATCGATACCACCCTGGGGCTGCTCTTGCTGCCGTCGCCCAATTACATCCACGTGATGGATCTTGCCACACGAAAGGTCAAATACGCCAAGACGGGCCCGTTTCGGGCCGCTCCTGCCATAGGAAATGGACTCATGTACACCATCTGGGCCGGTGATCTTTACGTGTACAACGAGATCACGGGAAAGGGTGTGTGGTATTACAATGCCGGAAGGAAATTGGCCTATCCCCCCGTAATTTCCAGCGGCTATGTATTTGTGAGCGGGACAGACAGCTGCCATGCCATCAACCTGACCACGCACCAGAAGGAGTGGAGCTATCCCGCATCCGGTTATCTCACCGTGGCGAATCACCACCTGTACGTGGCGTCTGGTTCGGGAACCCTTTACGCCTTCGAAGGCGCTCCCGTCTCAGTGACTGAACCGGATGCGGGGACCACGTTGCCTTCAACTCTTACCGTTGAGCAGAACTTTCCCAATCCCTTCAACGCCGAAACCGTGATCCGATATTCGCTACCCGAGGCGTGCAAGGTCGAGGTGGAAATCTTCAATGTCCTGGGCCGCCGCGTGGCCACGCTCGTGGATGAGGAACAGACCGCAGGTACCCATTCGGCGCGCTGGCGTCCGCAGGGCCTTGGAAGCGGGTTATACTTCTATGTTGTAAGCGCGGGCGAATTCGTGGCCACCAGGAAGCTCCTTCTCCTGAAGTAGGCGGCGGACCGGCAGGGCGGGAAGTCGTTTGGCGGGTCGAGTTCTAACTCATGATCCACCAACGGCATAAGGCGGATTCCCCCGCAATCATCACTGTTTCTGCCGTCCGATCCATTGCCTATATATGGATAGATCAGAACCACTTGAGCCATGACCAGTCACACGTCCAACCGAGCGCTCACAGAGACGTTGAGGCGATTCGTAAGCCTTGTGCGGCTCGAGCATGCCCTGTTCTCCTTGCCTTTGTTCATCTCGGGTGCGCTCCTGGCCGGACCCGGGCGGTTCCCTTCGTGGCTCGACTGGCTTTACATCGCCGTGGCCGGCACCTCCGCGCGCAACCTGGCCCTGGCTCTCAACCGGTTCATCGACCGACACATCGACTCTCGCAATCCGCGCACCAGCACGCGAGAACTCCCTGCGGGCAGGCTGAACACGCTGCAGGTGCAGTTCTTCATCGCCCTCAATCTGGTGCTCTACGCGGTGTCGGCCTGGCTCATCGCTCCGATCTGCCTCGTTCTGGGCTGGATCCCGCTGGCGATTTTCACGCTGTATCCATTCATGAAGCGATTCACGTCGCTGTGCCATTTCGGGGTGGGGGCGGGACTCGCGATGGCACCCCTGGGCGGATATCTCGCAGCCGCCAAAGAGTGGCCCCTGTCCGTTCCGGCATGGCTTCTGGCCGGCTTCACTTTTCTCTGGGTGAGCGGGTTCGACATCATCTACGCGCAGGCCGACGTGGAGTACGATCGCCGCACGGGGGTTCATTCGTTGCCGGCACGACTCGGTGGCGTGGCCATGCGCGTGTCGGCCGCGCTGCACATGGGAGCCATCCTCGCGCTCTTGTTGCTGTGGGCGCTGTACTTCAACCACGCCGGCTGGTTGTGGCTGCCCACGGGCGCCATGGCGGTGCTCTTTTATCTGCAGCACATGCACTCCGGCGACATCGAGTTTGCGGCCTTCCGCGTGAACACGCTGGTGGGGTTCGTGATGCTCTTGTTCGTGTGGGTGGGAGTGGCCTGATGCGCATTCTTATCGCCGTCACGGGCGGATCGGGTGCGATGTTCGCCGTGGACTTTGTGCGCCGTTGTCCGGGAGAAAAACACCTGGTGTTTTCGCGGTGGGGGAAATACGTGCTGAGGCAGGAACTCGATCTGACGCCTGCGGACCTGTCCCCGCATGTGGAGGGGATCCTCACGGATCACGACCTGTCGCAGACGTTTTCCTCCGGCACGAATCCACTGGACGCCATGGTGGTGATCCCGTGCAGCTCCACCACGCTGGGGAAGATCGCTTCCGGGATCGGCGACACCTTCATCACGCGCGCCGCCGCCGTGACCTTGAAAGAGCGGCGCAGGCTCATCCTCGTGCTGCGCGAGACGCCCTTGTCCACAATTCAGCTCAAGGCGGCCGCTGAGGCGTCCGCCGCCGGCGCCATCGTGATGCCGCTGTGTCCCCCGTTCTATTTTCGGCCGGAGCGCCTCCAGGACATCGTAACTCCGTTCGTTGACCACCTGATGTCGCTTGTGGGTGTCCCCACAGGTCGCCAGTGGGAGGCGCCTCAGCCTTCGGGCGCCGAGGATTAGTTGATTCACGCAGCGACTCGGTTCCAGCCAAACTGCATCTGATGCGCTTCAGTTCGCTCTCGGACTACCTGCGGCTGCTCGAGCGCAATAAGTCGCTCGTGCGCATTCCGGAACCCGTGGATCCGATCCTGGTGGCGCCGGCGCTCGCCGTGATCGCCTACCGCAGAGGCGGGCCGGCGTTCATTGTGGAACGGCCCAAGGGCGCGCAGGTGCCTCTGGCGATGAACATCTTCGGACGGCCGTCCCACATCGAATGGGCTCTCGGCCGCCATCCGCAACAGATCGGAGCGGAGATTCTCACCGCTCTTGAAGACCTGGTCACCCCGAGTCTGGCCGCACTCTGGAAGAACCGCTCGCAGGTGGCGCGCGCACTGGCCATGCGTCCGGCGCGCGTTCGGCCCACGGGCCCGTGTTCCCTGGACTGTGCCGGTGGCCTGGACGATCTGCCTATCGTGAAATGCTGGCCGCAGGACTCCGGGCCGTTCATCACCTGGCCCCTGGTGCTCACGCGACATCCGGACACGGGCGGTCGTAATCTTGGAACGTATCGGCTCCAGAAGAACGGGCCGCTTGAAACCGGCATGCACTGGCAGATTCAGAAGGGCGCAGGGTTTCACTACTACGAAGCGGAGCAGAGGGGGCAGGCGCTTCCGGTGACCGTGATCCTGGGCGCCGACCCGGTGCTCATGATCGCGTCGATCTTGCCCCTGCCGGAAAACGTGGATGAAATCGCCTTCGCCGGCTACCTGCGCGGTTCCCCGGTGCCCATGATGGCCACTACGGCCGCGCATGGCCCGGTGCCGCTTTCAGCTGAGATTCTCATTCAGGGCGAAGTGCGGCCGCGCGAACGCAAGGAAGAAGGTCCTTTCGGCGACCACTTCGGACATTACAGCCGCAAAGAGCCATGGCCGGTACTTCATGTAACTTCTGTGCGCCGGCGCGAGAACGCTGTGTATCCGGCCACAATCGTGGGACCGCCGCCACTTGAGGATGCGCTCCTCGGCGACGCGGTGCAGGAGATGCTGTCGCCTCTGCTCAAGCTGGTGCACCCGGAAGTCCGCTCGTTGTGGGCCTACATGGAAACGGGCTTTCACAGTCTGGCGGTGGCATCCGTCATGAACCGCTACAATCGGGAGTCGATGAAGGCGGCGCTTGCGCTTCTCGGTGAAGGACAATTCTCGCTTACCAAGTGCCTTGTGCTGCTGGACGAGCAGACGAACCCGCGCGACTTCGACTCGGTGGCACGCATCTGGTCGGAGCGCTTCAACCCCGCCACCGATGTGCGCATCATCGCCGACACCGCCTATGACTCGCTCGACTTCACGAGCGCCCGCACGCATCACGGCAGCAAGCTGGTGATCGATCTCTCGCACCCGCAGGGGGGCCTGGCGGAGCCTGCCCGGACCGGCGAGCCGGACCTGTCCGCATGGGCCGCAAAGCTCGGAGCCTTCGCCACTTACGGCGGCGGGATTCTGGTGGCTCAGTGCCAATCGCGTCTTGCGCAAGAGCTTATGCCGGAATTACTTAACTCGCCTGCCCTGGGCCGCATCCGGGTGGTGGTGCTGGTGGATTCCGACATCGACCCCGCTCACCGGCTGCGCATGCTCTGGGGCTGGTTTACGCGGTTCGAGCCGGCGCGGGATGTGTCCTTTTCCCGCGTGGAGATGCAGGGAGCCGTACCGCGTTATCACGGGCGCATGGGGTTCGACGCCACGTTCAAGCCGGGCTATCCAGATCCCCTGGTGCTCGATCCGGCGTCGGAAAAGGAAGCACAGAGACTTTGGGCGCAGTACCTGGAATCATAGATCCGAATCTGGCGCGCGTCGCAGCCAAGCTGCGCGACGGCCTGCGCCTGAATCTGCAGGATGCGGCAGACTGCCTCACCACGTCCGACCTGTTCGGCCTGGGCAGTCTGGCGCACACCGAAAAGCTGAAGCGATACGGCGATCGCGTGACCTACGTGTTCAACCGTCAGGTCAATCCCACGAACATCTGCGTGCTCACGTGCGCGTTCTGCGATTTCGCGGCGCGCCCCAATGCCCCGGACGGCTACGAAATGTCCATGGCCGAGGTTCTCGCCGCCTGTGAGGGTGGAGTGCGCGAAGTGCACATCGTGGGCGGGCTGCATCCCGGCTGGAAATACGACTACTATCTTGAGATGATCCGTTCCATCCGCGCGCGCTTTCCCGACCTGCAGATCAAGGCCTGGACCGCCGTGGAGATGGACTTCTTCGCGAAGCTCGCCAAGAAAGATGTGCGCCTGGTGCTGCAGGATTTCAAGGACGCCGGACTCGACGCCATGCCGGGCGGAGGCGCCGAAGTGCTCTCGGAGCGCGTGCGCGAGGCGCTCTTTCCCACCAAGATCGGCGCCAGGCGCTGGCTGGAGATCCACGAGATCGCGCACCAGATGGGGATCAAGAGCAACTCCACACTGCTCTACGGCCACATCGAAACCGCTGAGGAAGTGGCCCGACACATGCTGCTTCTGCGCGAGCTCCAGGACCGCACAGGCGGATTCATGTCGTTCATTCCGCTGGCGCTTCAGCCGGGGGAAACGGGCCTGGCCGATCGGCACACTCCGGCCGGGCTGGATCTGCGCATTGTGGCCACCGCGCGCCTGGTGCTCGACAACATTCCACACATCAAGGCCTACTGGGTGATGCTGGGCCTGCCCACGGCTACGGTGGCGCTCAACTTCGGCGCCGACGACGTGGACGGCACCATCGGCAAGGAGACCATCGCACATCGTGCCGGGGCCGAAAGTCCTGTGGAGTTGGTGCGCGGTCAGCTGATCGACATGATTCGCGACGCCGGTCAGGTGCCGGTGGAACGGGACGCGTTGTACAATCAGGTGGAGCTGGCCGCGGCATGAACATCGGGCGCATCAGTTATCTCAATGTTCTGCCGTTCTACCATTCGCTCGAGGGGGACTGGGGACCCTTCGTGGAGGGTACGCCCGCACACCTCGCCAAGCTCGCGCGCGACGGCAGTCTGGATGCCGCGCCGTTGCCGCTGGTGGAGACATTCTACATCGAAGACGAGTTTGAACCGCTGTCCAACTTCGGCGTGGCCTGCAAGGGGCCGGTGGGAAGTGTTCTGCTGTTCAGTCGCAAGCCGTTCGACGAACTCACCGAAGCGCGCCTTCTGTTCACCTCGGACAGCGTGACCTCGGCAGCCCTCACGCGCTATCTCCTGGACCGTGCGGGCAACCATGACTACCACGTGGAGCGTGGCGACCAACACAAGGGCTTCGATGGCTACATGGCCATCGGCGATCGCGCACTTCGCGCCGCGGCGGACCCGCCGTTCGCCCACGTGACCGACCTGTCCGAGCGCTGGTTCCAGCTCACCCATCTGCCGTTCGTGTTTGCGCGCTGGATGATTCGCAAAGCGGTTCCGGCCGCGGACAAGAAGCGGCTGGCGGAACACCTCGCACACTCCCTGTCGGTGATTCCGATCATCCCCGACATCAACTCGGCCGGGCTGTCGCCCAGGGCCGCGCGCGATTACCTCTCGCATATCATCTACCGCCTCGATGCTCAGTGTCTCAAGGGGATCGAGCTGTTTCGCAGGGAGATGCGTGTCCTCACTTGAGCTGGTCGCCGGAAAGATTGCCTCGCGGCAGCGTCTCACGCAGGACGACGGCGTGCTCCTGTTGCGCAGCGCGGGGCTGAATCAGCTCGGAGCGTGGGCGCAGGCGGAGCGCTACCGGCGCTTCCCCGAGAAGCAGGTCACGTTTGTCGTGGACAGCAATCCCAACTACACCAATGTCTGCGACACCGACTGCACCTTCTGCGCCTTCTATCGCCGACCGGGCGAGGCGGATGCCTACACACTCACGCCGGAACAGATGGGCGAAAAAGTGGCGGCGGCGGCGAATCGGGGGGCCACCCGCGTGCTGATCCAGGGGGGACACAATCCGGCCCTGGGGCTCGACTACTACCTGAACATGATTTCGTATCTGCACAAGGAGTTTCCGCAGGTGCATCTGCACCTCTTCTCGGCGCCGGAGATTCGCGCCATCGCCAAGTACATCGACCAGTCCGTGGACTTTGTGCTCAAGGCGTTCTGGGACGCAGGGCTGCGCACGATTCCCGGCGGGGGCGCGGAGATTCTCACGGACAAGGTGCGGCGCACCATTTCCGTGAAGAAGGGGACGCCCGACGAATGGCTGGACGTCCACCGGCAGGCGCACAAGATCGGCTACACCACCACGGCCACGATGATGTTCGGCCATGTGGAAACCGACCACGACGTGGTGGAGCACCTCGACCGCCTGCGCACGCTCCAGGACGAAACGCGCGGATTCTTTGCCTTCATCCCGTGGAGTTTCAAGCTGGGCGACACGCCGCTTTCGGCCACGGTGAAGAAGGAAGCGGGGGCCGGCCGCTACCTGCGTATTCTGGCTCTGGCACGGCTGTACCTCGACAACGTGCCGCACATTCAGGGCTCATGGTTCTCCGAAGGGAAGAAGACCGGCCAGTTGTCGCTGCATTTCGGCGCCGACGACTTCGGCGGCACCCTCATCGAAGAGAACGTGCTGGCCAACGCCCAATGGGAAAACCGTACCACCACTCCGGAAGTGGTACGCATCATACAGGACGCAGGGTTTGTCCCGGTGGAACGCACCAGCACGTACGAGCAGGTCAAAGTCTACCCGGGTCCAGCGGTGGCCAGTGAATTCAATCAGAACTTTGCGGGTGGGGCATACGCCCGACCCTGACGACGCCTTCATGTTCTACGGCTTCCACACGGAGGCCGTGCAGCTCCCCGGGTACAAAATCGAACATGTCCTGAAGGACATTCAGGAACTCAACACGCTTGCGCGCGAAGGCGAGCTGGAAGTGACCGCCGTGTCCGCGGCCGCCTACCCGGCGGTGGCCGACAAGTACTACATCATGAACGTGGGGTCGTCGGTGGGGCGAGGGTACGGCCCCATCGTGGTGTCGCCTGCGCCGCGCAAGGTGGGTGCGCTGGCGGGTCGGCGGCTGGCGGTGCCGGGCCTGGAGACCACGGCGTATCTGTTGGCCCGGATCTTCCTGGCTGAGTTTGAGCCGGTGGTGGTTCCATTCGATGACGTGATGCCGGCAGTGAAGGACGGCCGAGCCGAGTTTGCGCTGGTGATTCACGACGGTCAGCTCACGTACAGGGCGTCCGGTTTTCACAAGGTTCTGGATCTGGGGGAAGCCTGGGAACACGAAACCGGGCTGCCCATTCCTCTGGGACTCGACCTGGTGCGTCGCAACCTGGGGCGCGACATGGCCGAGCAGGTGTGTGCGGCGCTCAAGGCGTCGATCGAGTACGGCCTGGCCCATCCCGAAGGGGCGGACGAATATGCCCGCACGTTTGGCCGCGGGCTGGATCTTGGCACGTCTGCTCGATTTGTACGTATGTACGTGAACGAAGACACTCTGGACCTGGGCGCGGAAGGGCGTGCCGCGCTTGAGCTTCTGTGGAATCGCTCCGCCGGACTGGGCCTCACGGCGCGCGTGGAGTCGGTGGACGTAGTGGGCACCGGGGATCTGGGGTCAGACCCGAATTCTTTGGAAACCCGGGCCTGACCCCGCTTTCTTCAATCTATCAGGCGGGCTAACTCGCTGCGACGCTGCAACATCGATTGTGATCTCTAAAGTCACAAGAGCCTAATTCCTCCCACCGCCGGTGCCGAGACAGGGGTATAAGGGCATAGTCATGTGCCCTGCGACTGCGCGACCAAATCGCGCGGGCACAAATCGAGGGGAGGGAAGCCATGAGAACGAAGTCAATGATTGTGGCACTGGCGGCCATTCTGTGCGTGGGCCTGCCCGGCACTTCGAAATCGGGGATGCTGGCCGGCCTGGAAATCACAGACGACGGAGTTAAGAGTTTCTATCTCGCCGTGGGCGATTTCTACAACGTTTCGGATGAGCAGGTCGTCGTGGTGAAAAAGCGCAACGTTCCCGACGACGAGATTCCAGTGGTGTTCTTCCTGGCCGGGCGTGCGCGCGTGGCCCCGGATGTCTTGATCGGGCTGCGGCTGGGCGGCTCATCCTGGATGGAGATCTGCATGAAGTACGGCATCACGGCCGACGTATTCTACGTGCCCGTAGCCGCTACGCCGGGCCCGCCCTACGGCAAGGCCTATGGCCACTACAAGAACAAAGACAAGTCCAAGTGGAAAGACATCCGCCTGAGCGACGCGGACATCGTGAACTTCGTGAATCTGAAGTTCGTCTCGGAGCACCAGGGATGCAGTCCGGATCAGGTCATCCAGGCCCGGAGCGGGGGCCGCGGATTCGTGAGCATCAGCCACGACATCGAAACGAAGAAGTCGCAGGCGAAGTCGGACTCCGACGGCAAGAGCAAGTCTTCCAAGGGCAAGAAAAAGCAATAGCTGCAACCGGGGTCAGAGGCAGAGAGCTAATTTGCCTCTGACCCCATTTATTTTATCACCACCAGCTTGCCAATGTCCACGCCGTAGCGGCTTTCCACGGTCCACAGATACACGCCCGACTTCACCGCCTGGGTGTTGCGGGTAATCAGGTCCCACACCACGATGGAGGCGTCCGAGCTGGCGGGGCTGGCGTTGTGTCGGAGTTCGCGCACCAGATCGCCATCGAGCGAGTAGATCGAAATCACGCACGTGTCGGGAACATTGGTGAAGGTCACCTTGCGCGCCCGTTCCGGGTCGAGCCCTTCACGGCGCGGATCTTCCCAGCCGTTGAAGTTGTAGAAGTCGGCCAGCCGGTAGGGGTTGGGGTAGACGCCGGGCTCCGGGCGCTCGGACGACACCACCTCCGAGGAGTTGACGGGCCACACCTGCTCGGAATTGGCCAGGGTCGAGGTTTCGATGGGCTCCATGCCGATTGCAGGAAACCCGAAGTCGGACACCGTTACCGCGAAGTACACAGGCTCGGCGCGCTGGAGGCCGTCGATGATGAATTCGTACTCGTAGTACGGAGCGTACGTGGTGCCATCCTCTCGCTGTGCGGTGGAATCGGGAGACGCATCGGGGTACAGTCTGCGGATGACGGAGAGGACTTCGCGCCCGCTGGCGGCGGTTTCCGCCAGCAACGTATCGTCGGCCATTGCGTTGGCGTCGAACGGGGCGAAGTAATGGTAAAACGTGTCCAGTTTGCTCGGATCCTTGGGATCCAGCACGATGACGCGCCAGGCATCGAGCAGACTCGGCTCAGCGTAATCGTCAGGATGGAACGGCCGGCCGTAGTCGGCCAGCGATATGGAATCGTACATCTGTTTCAATGAATCGAGCGTAAACGGCGGATCCGGCGACTCCCAGCGACTTCGCCCCTGTTTCCAGAGGAATCTCCCGTAGTCGATTCTGTCGCGCTGAGCCAGAAGCTGGAAGTCGGACGCCAGGCCGGTGCGACTCATGTACAGCCGGTACCCTTCGAAATCGACTAGATTCGAAAATGGGTCCTTCGCAGTTTCGCTCTTCTCGCCGTTCCAGCGCACCACCACCCTGCCCGGAGTGGTGCTGAAACGAAGTTCGCCGGGTGGAGGCGGTCCGGGCGGGCCGCTGAAATCCGGAACGGCGTCGCCGCGGTAGTACACGGTATCGCCGGCGACGATGCGGTAGTCTCCTCTGTACCCATCGCCATCGGTGTCGAAGCCGGGTGTGTCATACACCCAGTCGGCCCAGCGGGCGTTCAGTTCAAAATCGGAGAAGTCCAGCCGTTCATGAAACGCCTGAGGATCGCTTGGATTCCAGTAGGTGGAATAGTTGGTGGGGGAGGCATGCAGGTTCTCGCCCGCAACGATTGCAACGGTGAGCGACACGGTGGAATCGACCGGCAGATCGAAGGGTCCCGCCGCCACGAGATACCGCGTGTCGGAGCCGTCGGCAATCTGAACAGGCATGGAGCCTTCCGCAGGCGGCAGCCAGCCCTCCGCCTCGTGGCTGATGGCGGCCTCTATCTGATCGTAGTCGATCTCACCGTTGGCCATCATCTGATACTTGGCGATGTCGCCGTAGGGCGTGCCCAGGCCGGAGCGCACGAACTGTACTTTGCTGGTACGCAATACGGGGCCCCAGTCCACCGGCGACCCGACGTCGCCAATGAACCAGTTGAACGTGACCCGCGAGCGCGGTTCGGGAAGCTTCAGGATTCTCACCCCGGTGATGTTGGTGTTGGACGCTCGACCGAACTGCCCGCCCTGAGGCTCCCCGTCATTGTCGGCGGACCAGGCAATGGTCACGGTGTCGAGAATGTCGGGTCCGAATTGAGACGGAATCGTGTTGCGAAATCCGGACATGTCATCGAGCCAGCCCTCCCCGTTGGCTGCGTGGTGGACATCCTGGTCCATGTACAGCCCCAGGTACGTATCCTCGAGGCGCGTGTCGCTCACGTTGCGCAGGGCGAATTCAAGGAGAATGAAGTCCTGTGCGAACGGCACGGACCACGAGTACGACGTTTGCGTCACCTCGATGCCCAGCGGCATGTGCGGGCGGCCGTCGTCGGGATCGCTGAAGATGAGTTGCGGGGACGTGGTCGTGTCGTAGTAGGTGGCGACCACGTCGTAGTCGCTCCTTGCGTCCTTGCTGAACTGCACGTCCCGACAGGCAGAGTTCGGCGGAGCGTTCAGGTGCGGTCGGGACGTGCGCTCGAGCAGAGCTCCGTCGGGAAAGGTGGCAGGATAGAGTTCGTGCTGTTGAATGGGCCAGATGTTGGACCCCAGCGACACCAGCGTGTCGCGTCCCTTCACGGCGCCGATCCAGATGGTTCCCTCCCACAGATTGATGGTGCCGGATCCACCGGGAAACTCAAGCGTAGGCGCCTGAAGCCGCGTGCATGGATCGAGCATGGGTCCGTTGAGCCCGCCGATCACGCCATAGTTGGTGACGTTCAGCCACAGGTTGCCCACCTTCTGGACGCGATTGTCGGTGTAGGGAACCCCGGCGGCGGCGGATGGGCCCGGGGATCTCCGTGACACGCCGGGTTGCGAAAGCGTTTTGGTGGACTGGCCGGAGACGGCGGTAGGGTACACCACCAGAGACGCCAGAAGCACAATCGTCGCTCGCATCGGCCTTATCGACCTGGGAGTCCCGCGGGAATTCCCCGGGGAGGTGGGCTCATGAGACACATGTATAGACCCAATGTACCGAATTCTGGAAGGGCCGACAATGGCGGCTCTGGAGGCTCGCTTCGGGCGCCGGATCGGCGATCGAGTTGCAGCGAGCGCCCAGGCGAACTCGCCGGATGCGCCCTCGAGTGAGAAAAGTGTGCTGGCCCCTTTTTGCTACTGGAAGTACATCACGAACTCGGCGCCGCCCTGTGGTCTGTTCTCCAGGGCGAAGTCGAAACCGTGAGCCAGGAGGATCTCCTGCACCATGGTGAGCCCGATGCCCTGGCCCTGCTCGCGCGTGGTGAAAAACGGCGTGAACAGGTGCAACTCCACGTCGGGTGACAGGCCGGGCCCCGTGTCGGCCACCGCCAGAAAACAGCGGCGACCCTGGCGTCCGCCACGCAGCACGATCTCGCCGGGTCCGCCCTTCGACTCGATCGACTCGATCGCGTTCTTCACCACGTTCACCAGGACTTGATCGATCTGCACGGGGTCGCAGTGAATGGCCGGCAGGTCGGGAGCCATCTCTTCACGCCAGACGATCCGCGACGCCTCCCTGCGATCCTTGAACAACACACCCAGATGCCTCGCCATCTCCCAGAGGTTGACTTCCTGTTTCTGCGGATGGGGAAGGCGCACCACGCGAGCGAAGCCGCGCATGAACTCGTCGAGGTGGGCCGTGCGCTTGATGGCCACCTCGAGGGCCGATGCGAAATCTGCGCGATCCACGTCGGACAGCTGCCGGCCGTACACCAGGCATGACTGGAGAAGCGACTGCACGGCGCCCGACGTGTTGTTCACCTCATGGCTCATCATCCGGATGAGCTTTTCGTACGCCTGCTTCTCCGTTTTGTGCAGCTCGTCGGTGAGTTCATCCAACAGCAGAAACTGCCTCTGAAACCCGCGGTCCATGAACGTGGCCGACTGGCAGCGCACGCGGCGACGTCCGCGCAGGTTTGCCACTGTGGATTCGCTGGCTCGCA
The DNA here is from genome assembly GCA_036745245.1 of Candidatus Zixiibacteriota bacterium. Taxonomy (GTDB): domain Bacteria; phylum Zixibacteria; class MSB-5A5; order JAUVRN01; family JAUVRN01; genus DAIOGN01. Next base: position 19,781 of record DAIOGN010000022.1, on the reverse strand, counting down.
ACCCGGCCAGCTGTCGGGCGAACGGGGTGCCCAGGTCCTCGAGCTTCCTGCCCTTTACCGCCTGCTCGGTGGCGCCGAGGAGGCCCAGGGCGGCCGGATTGAGGTCGGACACCTTGCCGTCCACATCCAGCGTGATCACCCCTCCGGGCGACTCGGCCATCACCTTGCGGAGCAGGTGTTCCTGCTCCTCGTTGCGCACCCGCTCTTCGCGCAGGCGATCCACCATCTCGTTGTACGTGAGGACCAGTCGATCCAGGTCGGCGCGACCGGTGGGCCGAAGGCGGGTGGTGAATTCGCCGTCACGCAGGTACTGCGCGCCCCCCTCCACGAGCTTCAGCGGCTCAAAGTAGGAGTGCATCAGCCTGAAGCCTGCGGCCAGCGAGAGCGCGAAGAACACCTCCACGGCGATCAGCCACACGCGCTCGTTCCACAGGAACCACAGGGCGCAACCGGCAAAGACTAGATGAAGCAGGACGAGGTAAAGAATGAAGCGAAACCGAAGGGTCACGTGGCGATCCGGTACTTCTCCAATCGACGGTACAGTGCTGCGCGGCTCAACCCCAGGGATTCGGCCGCCCTCGAAATGTTGCCCTCATGATGCTGAAGGCTGCGCTCGATCATGGCTTTTTCGACTTCGTCCACGGTCATGGCGCCCACGGCCGGGATGCCGGACCCCTCGCCATCGGTGGGGTCCATGGCTGCAACGCGCTTGCAGGTGGCCAGATCCAACGACGTTGTGCCCGCCATGAGCACCGCCCGGGACAGGAAGTGATCGAGCTGACGCACATTGCCTGGCCAGGTTTGCTGGGTCAACCAGGCTCGTGCGTCGGGAGCGATCTGGCGCGGTGCATCGGACTTTCCAAACGCGGCCGCTGCACGTGCCAGAAAGTGGCCGGCCAATAGAGGAATGTCCGTGGGCCGCTCCGAGAGGGCGGGAAGATTGAGCGTGATCAGGTTGATGCGGTACAACAGGTCTTCCCGGAAAGAGCCCTCCGCCGTGGCCTGACGCAGATCTCGGTTGGTGGCGCAGATCACGCGCAGGTCGAGCTTGAGCGTGGTGTCGGAGCCCAGCGGTTCGAACGTGCGGTCCTGGAGGACTCGCAACAACTTCACCTGACTCCGCGCATCCAGGTCGCCGATTTCATCCAGCAGGATCGTGCCACCGTCGGCGGCGGCAAACTTGCCCGGTCGGTCACGCTTTGCGTCGGTGAAGGCGCCCTTCCTGTGACCGAACATCTCGCCCTCGAACAGCGTGGCGGGAATGGCGGCCAGGTTCACTTTCACGAACGGCCGCTGTCGTCGCGGGCTGTTCCGATGAATGGCCGACGCGAGAAGCTCTTTGCCCGTGCCGCTGGGGCCCGTGATGAGCACCGAGGCGTCGGTGGCGGCCACGCGGCCCGCCAGTTCCAGCACGCGCAGGAAGGCCGGATCGGTTCCGAGAATCCCCTCGAGATCGTACCGCGAGTCGAGTTCCTCGCGCGAGAGGGGCGCAGGCGTGCGGCCGGTGCCTGTGTCGGCAAGATTGAGAAGCGTGCGCACCGTTTGCACGAGATGCTCATTCTGCCACGGCTTCGTCACGAAATCCGACGCGCCCGACTTCATCCCCTTCACCGCCAGGTCGATGGATCCCCAGGCCGTGATCAGGATCACAGGTATGTGCGGGCGGCGCGATCGGATCTGCTGCAGGAGTTCCAGGCCCTCCTCGCCCGTGGTCTGACGGGAGAAGTTCATGTCCTGAAGCACAAGCTGAAGATCGGGTCGATCGAGCGACGCGAGTGCGCCCTCCGCTGAGGCGGCGCTGGTGGTGGGCAAGCCCGCCTGCTTGAGCAACAGCTCGAGCGAATGCACCACGGCTGCGTCGTCGTCGATGATCAGAATCACCTGTTCACTCGTATTGCAGGGCGGTGGCCGGCTGCACGCGCGTGGCCAGCCAGGCCGGGTAGAGTCCGCACAAGGTGACGAACCCCACCAGGGTGATAGCGGCAAACACAACTCCCAGTACAAAGACGTACCAACCCACCCCGAAGTTCGCACCGAACAGAGGAACTTGCAAGAAGATCACGGTTCCGATCGTCACGGCCAGGGCCGTAAGGGCCCACAGTTCGCCGAGCACCTGGCGGCGGACGGCCTGGGCGCTCGCACCCATGGCCCGGCGCAGGCCCAGTTCGGACGTGCGCCGCGTCACGTTGAGCCAGAGCACCCCGACGAGTCCTAACCCCACCATGATCACCAGGAACAGGCCCACCACGGCGAGCACGAACATGGGAGCGGCCGTTTCCATCAGGTTGGAGCGGCGACGGTCCGGAAGGTACTCGGTGTCGTACGTCCACTGTGGCGCGACCTGTTGGAACGTGCGCAGCAGCCGCTCCTCGAAGAGGGCGCCCGTACCGGGACGCACCCGGATCATGATCTCGTTGGGCAGTTCGGATGAGGTCTCGAAATTGATGGGAATGAACATCGCGTACACGTCATCGCCCAATTCACCGAAGCGGTGATAATTATCGCTGACACCTACCACCCGATAAATCGTGGCGTCGTGGCCTTCAGGCACCTCGCCAGGCGGCAGGGCCTTTCCATTGTCATCGAAGCGGGGGAGGTTTTTTCCAATCGGATCCTCCCCGGGGAACATGCCCTCCGCCACGTTCTGACTGATGACGATCGGCAGGTAATCATATGCCGCGTCCGATTCTTCCAGCCAGCGTCCCTGCCGAATGTTGATGCGAAACACATCCTTCTGTCTCACGGATACGTACGTGCGATGCAACCCAACCTGCTTCCCACCCACATATGTGGTCGTGATCCATGAACCGCTGCCGTACGGCTGATTGGTGGCAATCGCGGCCGCTTCCACCTCGGGCATGGAGTGGGCGGCCCGAAGGAGATCCTGCGCGGAGATGCGATTGGTCTTCTGCACGTCTTCCGGGTCGCCGTACCCAAGCCCATGGATGCTCACAGCCCAGACATTGTCCCAGTCGAAGCCGAGAGGACGCTGATACAGTCCGACATAGTGGACCACTCCGGTGCCCAGGCCTGCCAGCACCAGGAAGCAGATGAAAATCTCCAGCCCCACGAGGCCCACGGTGCGCTTGCGGTTCCAGACGAGCCGCATGATATGACGGATCACGACTGACCTCCCTTGAGAGCCGACACGGGCTCCTGACGCGACATCTTCCAGGCCGGCCACACGCCGGAGAAGAGGCCGAAGACCGTGGCCACGGCGAACGTGGCCGTGAAGATGCGCCAGTTAAGATGAAACGTGGAATAGGGCAGCTGCGGGAGCAACGTGGACGCATACAGGATCGCGAAGGCCGCGCCGAGGGCCAGGACACCGCCCATCGCACTGAGGAACACATTCTCCACCACGAATTGAATCACCAGGTCACGGCTTGAAGCGCCGAACGACTTTCGCACGCCGATTTCGCTCTGCCGCTCATTGATGCGGCTGATGTTGAGGTTCACGAGGTTGATCGCAGGCAGGCCCATGAAGGCGAGAATCCCAAGCACTCCCAGCAGGATCAACCGGGAGGGAGCCGTGTGGCCCGCATCCATGCTGAGCATGTCCTGGGCCAACAGCTCCAGGCGCGTCATGGGCAGCCCTTCCATGGTGTGGTACAGGTCGGGCTGGTCGAATTCGACCCGCTTGAGACGCTCGCGGAACGCCGCCTGGACCTGTTCCTTTTCGGCCCCTGGCTCAAGCAGGTAGCTGGCCTGACATCCGCCCATAAGCCGATCGAAGAACCCCTGCATTGGATGCGTAGACAGGGGCACCCAGATTTCAGACGATCCGATCTCACGATGCACGGGCACGTTTTCCACCACGCCCACCACCACGTGAGACCGTGCGTCGACCTCCACGGTCTTCCCGATGGCCGAGGCCTCACCGAAAATGCGCTTTCGCGCGGACTCACTGATCACTGCCACCAGCCGGGCATCCTCTTCGTCGGCGTCCGTAAACGCAGCACCTTCAAGGAAGTTGAATTTCAGGATACGCCAGTACTCCGGGTCGGTGAACCGAAGTTGAAACACCTGCTTGCGTCCGTCGAGGAAGGTGGTACTGGCATCGGATTGCGTGTAAACGGACATGCGCTCCACGCCCGGAAGATCTCTGGTGTAGCGGTCGAAGAACTTGTAGCCGGCATCCGACGACCACTGGTTTTCGTCACCAGACATCGCCATGTCCCGCACTTCGAGAATCCGATAGAGCTCGGTTTCCGGATACGAGGACGAGAGTTGATGGTCAACGAGCGCCACCACGATCAGGATGGCCGTCAACGTGAACGCCGTGCCGAACAGACTGATGAACGTGAAGAACTTGCGGCGTTTGAGCACCTTCCAGGCCATCATCAGATAGTTGCGAAGCATGGGGGGCTCCTCAGTGAACCTGGCGGCCGTCGAACAGCCGTACGATTCGTTCGGTGCGTTCCGCCAGTCGCTGGTCGTGAGTCACCATGACCACGGTCACGCCGGCTTCGCGATTGTATTCCTGCAGGATCTGCATGACTTCCTCGCCCATCTTGCTGTCGAGATTGCCGGTGGGCTCGTCGGCCAGAAGCAGCCTGGGGGACCCCACGATGGCGCGGGCGATCGCCACGCGCTGCTGCTGGCCGCCGGAGAGTTGCGAAGGGAAGTGATGCATCCGTGCGCCCAGGCCCACGCGCTTGAGTGCGGCTTCGGCCAGTTCGCGCCGCTCGCGGTTGGACATCGAACGGTACAGAAGCGGAATCTGAACGTTGTCGAGCACGTCGAGATCGGCGATCAGGTGAAAGCTCTGAAAGATGAAGCCGATGTGCCGGTTGCGCAGCTGTGCCAGCTCGTGATCGCGGAGGTAGGCCACCTCCAGGCCGTCGAGACTTACTTTTCCTGCGGTGGGTTCGTCGAGCAGTCCGAGCACATTGAGCAGCGTGCTTTTGCCCGAACCCGAAGGCCCCATGATCGACAGGAACTCGCCCTGCTGGATCTTGAGATTGATGCTGGAGAGTGCCACCGTTTCAATGGTGTCGGTGCGATAGACTTTCTCCACGGCGTTCAGAGTAACGGCGACTCCTCCGGTGAATGTATCCGGGGAGGGCTGCCAGCCGGAGATGCTGTCGGGTGTGGTAGGTGGAGTCATTGAAGCTGAACCTCCTTGGATTTGCTGTAATCTGACATGTCCGAGATGATGACGACGTCTCCCTCGGCCAGGCCGTCGGTGATTTCATAGAATTCGAAGTTCGAAAGACCCACGGTCACGTGAGTACGCACGGCCTCGTCACCGCGAATCACGAAGACCACATCGCGGCCTTCGAGATTGATGAGCGGCCCGCGCCGCACGCGCAGAGTGGTGGGACGTTGTTCGGTCACGGCGTGGACGTCCACGCGCAGGTTGGGTCGTAGCACGGGATGGTTGGGCTGATCGAGGGTCACCTCGAAGGTCACGATGCCGTTCTGCACGGTGGGCAGGACCTTTCTCACCACTCCGGTGAGCACGGTGTCGCCGCTTCTTACCACGGCCGGGAGTCCCACGGTGAGCCGGCGCGCCAGCACATCGGAGAGCGACGCCTCCACGCGGTACGAAGTGGGATCCGATACGCGCGCCACCGGATCTCCTTCGGCCACAGAGGCGCCCTCCTGCGACATCACCCAGGTGACCACGCCGGCTCGGTCGGCGGTGACGCTGGTACGGTTCAGGCGTTCGCGCGCGACGGCGTAGTCCCCTTCGAGAATCTTGATCTCGAGGGCCAGCCCCTCTTCGCGTGCGTCGAGGTCGGCCTGAGAATGGGCGATGAGTGTGTCGATGTGTCGAAGCTCGATTTGCGCGCGTTCGAGAGCGGTCTCCGACTTGCGGACGTCGTCTTTCACGATGAGTCCACGCTCGAACATCTTCTGGTTGCGCTCCAGCTCGAACCGGGCCGATTCGAGCTCGAGCACCTTGATGTCGCGTTGAGACGTGAGGTCGTTGCGCGCGCGGGCCAGCTCGAGCGAGGCCTGTTTCCGCGCATTCATCCTGAGTGCGATCTGTTCTCTGAGTTTGGCGGCGTCGCGCGAGGCATCTTTGTTGTCGAGCCGGAGGATGGTGTCGCCGGGGGTGACGGCGGAGCCGGGAGTCTTGAGCACCTTCACGATGCGAGTGGCCAGAGGCGCCGTGAAGACCTGCTCCGACTGCGGCACCACGAGGCCTGATGCGTCGAGCGTGGCCGCCACGTCGCCTCGCTCCACCACGGCCGTGCGCAGACGGTCGCGTTCCACGGAGGGCCTCATCAGGCTGATGCCGAGGACGATGACGCCGATCGCCGACAGCGCCACAATGACCGGCAGCCTGAGGCGCTGAAGTTTCACCTGCCGCTGCACGGCGGGGTCGAGGGGGCGGTCCATTGCTTCCATAGTAGGTGCTCGAAACACTCTGTATGGCAAGCCGCGTGCCACAAGCTATCTTATTGTATGACAACACATTAGGTGAGGCGGACCAGGGGCATTTCGTCCAGTTCCGAACGTGCGGTGTTCGATATCGGACAGTTGCTGAGCCGGCCGCGAAGGGAAGAGAGGCGCGGGATTCTTTATTAACTCGCCCGCCGTGGCAGCGGGTGGGACATTGAAAGTCCATTTCATGAAAATCCTCCCCTGGTATCTGGCCTACGCCGTGGGGCTGACAGCTGCACTCGGTGTGGCCGGTCACCGGTCGCGAGGGGCTTCCGGTGCAAGCGCGCTGCGTCGCCGTCCTCAGCGGATCCTGGTGGTGGGCGGTACGGGCGGCACGGGGCGCGAATTGCTCGTGCAGTCACTCAAGCGAGGCTATCAGGTCACGGCCATGGTGCGCAATCCGAGCGCGGTGGCGGTGCAGGACTCGCGGCTCACGATCGTCCAGGGCGACGTGAAAGATCTCGCCTCGGTGGAGCGGGCCATGGTTGGAGTGGAAGCGGTGGTGTCGGTGCTTGGCCACAGGCAGTACTATGGCGCGCCGCGCCTTCTTTCCCTCGGCACGCACAACATCATGGCAGCGATGAAGTCGCACAATGTGCCGCGAATCGTGTGTGCCACATCGCTTGGGGTCGGCGACAGTGCAGGCCGATTGGGACTGTTGTACTCGCTGTTTGTCGTTCCCACGGTTCTGCCCTTCTACTTCTGGGACAAAGCTCGTCAGGAACGAATGATCGCCGAGAGTGACTTCGAATGGGTGATCGTGCGCCCCGGCAGGCTCACCGATGCTCCGCCGAACGGGCGGGCCCGGCATGGCCAGGGTGTGGGGAGTTTCCTCGCCACACAGAGCATCTCGCGCGCAGACGTGGCCGCCTTCATGCTCGACCAGCTCGAGACCGACACCTACCTGAGCACAGCCGTAGGCGTGGTAGGTTAGGTTATCGGAGTCAGTGGCGAAGTGCTTCGCAACGCACTGCGCCACCGACACCGATCAGACTGCACCACAATTCAGCGATTCGAGTTTAACGCTGTCTTCCTGTACCGGGGCGAGCGGGCCGCCTAACGCTCATCGAATCACCAATAGCGACCTGACGCCTTTGAACACCAGACCCAGGCCCTCCAGGACGTATCCAGGCTTCCAGTCCTTGTTTGGCTTGGTGGTCTCCATGGTGACCGTTGTGAATTTCAACTCGTGACGAGCGGCAGCAAGTGTTGCCGTGAGCCGATCGATCTGGATCGACACTCGCTCGAGTTCTGCTTCGATCCTGAGCTTGGCCTCCACGTCGTCGGTCTGACCCAGCAATTGCAGGAGCCGTGACCTACGGAGTTCAATGTTGTCGAGTTCCATCCGGAGGTCGCGAAACGAGTCGGTCAGGTCCGCACCCTTGATGACGCGCCGGGACACCTTGCCCCATGTCTCCATCTCGGCAAACAGGGCCTTGAAGTCGCCGGCAGGAACGCGCACCTGGGTGCGCTGGCGGGTGGATTCCACCACGTACCCCCCAAGAAGCTCTGCCTGGTAAACCAGCCTGAGATGCAAGGAATCCTGGTGCACGGCTTCGATCGTCAGTTCAGCCTCGGACTGGATCAGGCGGGCTCGAGGATCCCCCTCAGCCAGTTCGAGCAAGTCGCGATCCTGAGTGGCGAGATCCACCGCCTCAGATCTGGACGAAGGCAACGGGGCGGAATTCGCGGAGGAATCGAAAGGTCCGCCAATCTTCTTTGATGAGCACGAACAGACGAGCACAGCCAGAACCACGGATGCGGCAATCTGTCCGAATCGTGCGATACCCTGTGTGTAACTCGGCATGGCTCCCTCCTGGAAGCAACGGAAGTTCGGAGTGCAGATGCACTCCGACAGAGCCTGCCTTCCTCCTGACGGGGAGTTTTACTTGATGAAGCGGGAGACGTTCCAGAAAAACAGGGTCAGATCCCAATTACCCTATTTGATGGTGTGCAAACCGACGACCGGGGTCTGACCCGAGGCTCTAGTGGGCGGCGCTGGGGGAGCTCAGGTCGCGGATGTACTCGAGGATGTCCTGCACCGAGAGGACTTCGGCGATCTGGCCGTCGCGAACCACGGGCAGGTGCCGCACCCCGATGGCCGACATGGCGTTCAAGGCCGCGGCGATGGGCTGCGAAGATTCCACCGAGAGCGGATTGCGAGTCATGAGCTCACCCACGGTGGTCTTATTGAGATCGTACGGGCGATTGGCCAGCTTCGTGAGACAGTCGCGCTCGGTGAAGATGCCCTTGAAGGGCGCCGTCGTGCCGACCACGACCGAACCGATATTCCTCGAACGCAGGAGCTTCAACACTTCCGAAATCGGCGTGTCGGGCGTCACCGTAGCGGGAGGATGCTTGCATAGTCGCTCGAGGGTCTCGTTGAGCAGCCTGTCGGAAATGCCCAGGCGCGCTTGCGGGATGTCCTGATCCCGTAAGTCGGCGCGGCACTCCACGCAGTAGTCTTCGCCCGGCAGGTTATCGTAACCGCAGAAGGTGCAGATCAATTGATCTTCCAGCGCTCCCCGGAGTAGATCAGGTCACGCAAATTGCCCGGTCCCTTGCCGCCCTGCGCGTGCTTGATCTGATCCATGAGCATTTCATCGTAGGTGGGTTTCTCGATGGCACGGAACACCCCGATGGCCTCGGGGTAGGCGGGCCAGCGCATGTTGCCGAGCATGTAGGCCAGGGTGGTGTCGGCCGACTTCTCGTCGTGCACCACCACCTGTGAGCCGTTGTCGGCAGCGTTCGCCGGCCCCACCTCCATGTGAAGGTGACGCATGCGAATGGCCTTGTCGCTCTGCTTGCCGAACACCAGCGGCTTCCCGTGCTCCATCAGCACCAATCGGTCGGACTTCACTTCGCGCGCCGACACCTCTTCGAAGGTGCCGTCGTTGAAGATGTTGCAGTTCTGGTAGATCTCCACGAACGCCGTGCCTTTGTGCCGTGCGGCCCGCTCGATGACTTCGGCTAAGTGCTTGGTCTCGGTGGCCACGGCGCGCGCTACGAACGTGGCCTCGGCCGCGATCGCGAACGACACCGGGTTGATCGGATTCTCCAGGGAGCCGTACGGCGTGGACTTGGTCTTCTTGCCGTGTTCGGACGTGGGCGACGTCTGTCCCTTGGTGAGTCCGTAGATCCGATTGTTGAACAGCAGGATCTTCACGTCGAGGTTGCGGCGCAGCGTGTGCAGCATGTGGTTGCCGCCGATCGACAGCCCGTCGCCGTCGCCTGTGACGATCCACACCTGAAGATCCGGATTCGCGCACTTCACGCCCGTGGCGATGGCCGGCGCACGTCCGTGAATGGAGTGGAAGCCGTACGTGTTCATGTAATACGGAAACCGGCTGGAGCAACCGATGCCCGACACGAATACGATCTTCTCGCGCGGGATGCCCAGCTCGGGCATGACCTTCTGCACCTGGGCGAGAATGGCGTAGTCGCCGCACCCCGGGCACCAGCGCACTTCCTGGTCTGAGATGAAATCCTGTCGAGTGAGGCTCTGCTGTTCGAGCTTGGGTCCAGCCATCGTAGTCGGTGTCATGATTTTATGTGTATTCCTGTTTCGAGGATCTCTTCGATTTTAGCCCTGACCTCATGGATCTTGAAGGGCTGTCCCTGAATCTTGTTCAATCCTACAAAGTGAGCCTTGAATTGTGCCGAAAGGACCATCCGCAGCTGCCCCATGTTGAGTTCGGGCATGAGGATCACCTTGAAGCGCGACAGCACGCTGCCCAGGTTCGAAGGCAGCGGATGCAGATAACGCAACTGCGCGTTGGACACTCGGACATCTTCACGACGCAGATCGCGACACGCCGACGAGATGGCCCCGTACGTGGATCCCCAGCCCAGCACGAGAATATCGCCTTCGCGCGGGCCCTCCACTTCTAGAGCCGGAATGTCGCGCGCGATACGGTTGATCTTTTCTGCGCGCAGGTGCACCATTTTCTCGTGGTTCTCGGGATCGTAGCTGACATTGCCGGTGACATCGGCTTTCTCGAGGCCACCGATTCGGTGTTCTTTACCCGGCATGCCCGGCACCACCCAGGGACGGACCAAGGTCTCCGGATCGCGACGGTAGGGATGGAACTCCTCTTCCCCCGTGTCGTGCCGGATCTCGATTCTGGGCAACGTGTCGACGTCAGGCAGCTTCCACGGCTCGGCGCCGTTCACAAGGTAGCCGTCGCACAGAATAATCACGGGCGTCATGTGCCTCACGGCCAGGCGCACCGCTTCCATGGCCATGTTGAAGCAGTCCGAAGGAGAGATGGGCGCCACAATGGCCAACGGGCTTTCGCCGTGCCGGCCGCCGTACGCCAGCAAGAAATCCCCCTGCTCGGTCTTCGTGGGCAATCCGGTGGACGGACCCGCCCGCTGAGCGTCGAAGATGACCAGCGGCAGCTCTGTCATCACCGCAAGGCCAATCGCCTCGCTCTTGAGCGCGAGGCCCGGGCCGGACGTGCCGGTGACACCGATGTTGCCGGCGAATGACGCGCCGATCGCAGAGCACACGGCGGCGATCTCGTCTTCCGCCTGGAAGGTGCGAACGTCGTACGCCTTCATGGCCGCCAGCTCCTCCAGCACTCCGGAGGCCGGAGTGATCGGATAGCTTCCGTAGAAGAGCGGCGTGTTGGCCAGCCGCGCAGCGGCCACCAGCCCGAGGGCGGTGGCTTCCGTGCCCGTGATGTTGCGGTATTCACCGGGCTCGAGGTCGGCCTTGGCCACGCGGAAGTGACTGGTGAAGATCTCCGTGGTGTCGGCGTAGTTGTAGCCCGTGCGCAACGCCTTCACGTTGGCGGCGGCAATTTCCGGCCGCTTCTTAAACTTGTCTTCGAGCCACTCGACCGTGGGCTGGAGGTCTCGGTCGTACATCCAGTACACCACGCCCAGTGCGTAGAAGTTCTTGCAACGGTCGATGTCGCGCTTGGTGATGCCCGAATCGGCCAGGGCCCGAGCGTTGAGCTCGGTAATGGGCAGAGCCACCACGCGGTAGGCCGTGAGTGCGCCGTCCTCCAGCGGATTGGCTTCGTAGCCCGCCTTCTTGAGATTCGCGGTGACGAAGGCGTTGGAGTTGGCGATGATAATGCCGCCTTCCACCAGGTCCTTCAGGTGCACGCGCAATGCGGCCGGGTTCATGATGACCAGCACGTCGGGTTGATCGCCCGGCGTTAAAATGGGGTTCTCAGAAAAGCTGATCTGGAAGCTGGACACGCCCGGAAGCGTTCCGGCAGGAGCGCGGATTTCGGCGGGATAGTCGGGCAACGTGGACAGGTCGTTGCCCATGCGTGCCGTGGCCATCGTGAATTGCGAGCCCGAAATCTGAATCCCGTCGCCCGAGTCGCCCGCGAAACGGATGGTCACCCGTTCGAGGTCGGTGAACTGCTTCACGGAGGTTTTGGTTTCGGCCATAGGGATGGTGCGAGCCTTTCTATCTATTCGCCTTCGGCGGACCGGTGAGGCCGGGGCGTGGGCGGCTGATTGATGACTTCGGTGGGGTAATGCTGGGCCAGGCAGTCGATGATGTTTCTCACCGAGAGGATGCCCACGATCTGCTGAAAATTGTTACACACGGGAAGATGTCGCAGCTTGTGCTGCGCCATCACCTCGATGGCGTGAGCCAGGTCGTCCGTGGGTTGCACGGAGACGTCGGTTCCCGACACGAGGGTGTTCACCGGAGTGTTGGGGTCGATGTCGAGGCCCAGATACCGATTCACAACGTCGCGTTCGGAGAAGATCCCCGCAAGGCGGCCGCGCGATTCGAGCAGCACCGCCCCGATCTGATGTCGCTGCATAAGCGAAATGACATCGTGGACGGCCATGTCTGCCGCCACCGTCACCGGATGGGGGGTGAAAAGATCGCCGACTTTCTCGCGGAGATACGCGGCCGAAGCTCCACCGGAGCCCGTGCGGTCGGCCGCCGCATATAGAAACGGCTCGGTTTGTCCCTCGCCGCCTAAGGTGTTTCTCATGAACCCGATCGGGAAGATCGTCCCGATGCTTTTCTCGTTTCCAGTTGTCGTTACCAAGGACGAGCCCAAGCCCCCGTTATGGTGATTCGGCAGGCCGTCCTGTCCGCTGAATATACACATTTCGCTCCTTGTGCCAACCCTTAATGGCCCGGCGCTAGAGGCACGCCAACCACTGTTGGGCCAGCGGCTTCCGCACTCCGACAATTGCGCTTGCTGGAGCCGCGGCGGGTCGGCAGCTTGAGTCTCGAAGGGCCTTCCCTTCGGCCATGACCCCTCCCGCCTTTCCGAAGCACCTGAGAGTCGAAAAGGCCGACGTCGGCACGCGCACGGCACGGGCCTTCGACTTGCTGCGCGGTCTACCCGTGGCGCTGAAATGGGCTACGACCCGGCTTCAGGCGCAGGGGCTCGCCCGCGAGTGGCGGTATCTGCTGGGTCTCTCCAATCGATTCGTGCCGACTCCAGTGGAGTTTTCGCGCGCAGGCGAGCGCGAGGCGTACCTGACGGCTGCCTGGGTAGACGCTGTCCCGTTTGACGCATTTCTGCAGAGGGCTGGGGCCGAGGACCAAGTGGCAGCGGTGCTGGACGCTCTGGCAGGTCTGGACCACCTGCATGGCGCCGGGTTGTGTCACCGGGACATTCGCGCACGAAATGCCCTGATCGTGGAGGGTCCGACGGGTCCGCGCGTTCGCTGGCTCGACCTGGAGCACGCTGTAACCGAGGGGATGCTCGAGGCAGGGGTGTCGTATGTCGCAGGGCGCCCTGCGGGGGAAGACAGGGGGAGTGCAGCCTTCAACCCGCAGGATGACGTGAGGACGTTTTGTCTGTTGCTGGGGCAAATACTTGAAGGCTCGGCGGATGGAGAGGCGGTGCGAGTGCTGCGGGCGTTCGCTGCGCGCGCAGAGAGCGTGTTTTACCTCGACGAGATGCCGCATGCTCGTGCGGCGTGGACCATTCTGAGAGAGATGGTGCTTGAGGCCGAGCTGCCGGTGCCTGCGGACTGCACTGCGCTGGGCGTGGCACGGTGGGTGCCGCGGCGCGAGGTGATGCGGGCGTGGCAGACTTTGGTGGGCGATGGTGGAAATGGTGCGGGCTCGGTGCTTTTGGTGCACGGACCTGCCGGTGTGGGCAAACGCAGCTTTCTCGCGCACGCGGGGGGCGAACTGGCGGCAGGCGGTGCGCATGTGGTAAATCTGCTGGGAGTTGCCGAGCCGGATTTGCAGATGCTCGACGTGAACGCTGCGGCGGGCCCACGGCGAGTGCTGTTGACGGAAGCCGGATGCAGGATCGACGACGACTTGAGCCGCAGATTAATTGGAGGGCGGTGGCTCGTTGTGGTTGCTGGTGAGACCGAGCGCGAAGTGTCGGCGGATGCCTGGCGAGCCGCCGGCGCGCAGGTGAATACCTGGTCGTTTCCCGCCTTCGGGGCGAGGGACTGGTACCGATGGATCGCGGCGTCCGTTTAGGCCTGGCCGCGCAGAGGCGCGTGTTCGAGCTGGTCCGCGAAGTAGCCGGCGGCAGCGTCGATGTGGGTAAGGCGCTTGTGCAGCGGCTCCGCGACGAACGGGTGCTGCGCTTGGATGAGGGCGCCTTCCTGGAGTTCGACGACGTCGCTGCACGAGCTTGTCTGCGCGATTTCCTCGGGGAGAAGACGGCTCAGTATCAGCTCTCACGAGAAACCGTGCCGCTCACCTCGGAACCGCTGCTTCGCCTCTGGGATTCCGTAGACCTTCCCATGCCGTTGAAGACGGAGTGGAAGAGTCGTCCTGAATGGCTCGAGCAGCTACTCATGCGCGGCCTGGTGCGCGATGGCGCACGTGGTTTGCGAATGACGATGCGCCTGCGATTGCATCTGTGGTTGTCGGACGAGCCTGTTCCCACGCCCGATTGGCCGATCAATTCCCCTGTGTGGCAGGTGCTGCGGGCACTGAGGAAGGAGGGCCGCTGGCATGAAGCCGCCCTGTGGGCGCGTGCTCTGGCCGACACGAAGACAAACTTATTGGAGCGCCATCCTTCGGTGCCGGTGACGATTGCCCTGGGTTTGGTACAGTCGCAGCACTTCACCGCGCTGAACGAATGGTTTGAGAAGCTGGACGGGGAGGGCCGGCTGGATCGTGTGTTTTCGCGTAAAGACTGGAGCGCACGGATGCGAGCCGTGAAGGCCTTTTCGGATATCGAGCGGGGCAATCCTCGGCCGCCGGCGTATTCGCGTGAGGCGCGATTCTGGTTTGCGCTGGTACGGTGCTGGTGGCATTTGTACGCCGGGAATTACCGTCGTGCTCTGAGGATGCTGGAGTTTCTTCAGCGCAATCGGTCTCCGCGATTTATGTGGGTGGATCCGGTGATCGCGAGCTGGAAGGCGACTGCGTACTACTATCTGGAGCAGTATGCGGATTCGAGGGATTGGAATCGGCGAGCGATTGAGTTGGCGGTGGAAAATGGTTGGCAGGAACGGCAAATGATCCTCATGCGAAATCTTGCCTTGGCATTGTTTGAAACCGGAGAAGTCGAGCAAGCGACTGCCATGCTAAGGGGCCTAGCGCGTCGCCATTTACTCTTCCACCGCGTTGCGACGGTTCCCGGAGTGCTCGGCGTTCAGTCTTCTCTCCTTAACTTCCGGGTTCGCCTCGGGAGTGGTGCATGGACAAGTCGTCAAGCCCTTCACCTATTACTTAGATCAGGGGCGGTGCACCAGTACGCATATGTGCTTGAGGGCAAAGCGCAACGTGCTCGAAGGTGTGCAGAATTTGAGTTAGCAGAACAGATTTACCACGATGTCGAAAAACTGGCCACGCGAATTGGGGATCCCCTAGCATACGGAAATGCTGTCTGGAGTCGGGCTCGCCTCACGAGCTGCCTAGGAAACGTGGACGGTGCGTTCGAACTCCTCAATGCCGCTGAAGAAGCGTTTGCTGGCATGCACCAATTCACGCGCGCAGCGGACATGAAGTGCGATCGCGCGATGATTCAGCTGGAACTGGGGAGGATTGAATCTGCGGCCAGCGAGATTGAGGGGGCTCATTCCTTGTATGCCTCTCACGGGTGGCCTCGGGAGGCCGCTCTCATTGACCCCCTCCGGTTGGAGCTGACCCTGAGGCGAGCCCCGGGAGAGCTTTCAGAGGAGCAGCTCGACGCCCTTCGAAGCTCCCGGCAGGACACTCAGACCCGCAGCGCCTACACATATGCTATTGTGGCACTTGGTTTTGCCCTATTGGACGATGAAGTGAGCAGCTCCTCCTATAGCCGGGATACCCTGGCGTCGGTTAATCGACTACAGGACCCATTCATGGTCGGCCACATCCTGAATCTGGGGCGGAACCTAATTAAGCATTCCCGTACTGTCGAGGACGTGGTATCTTTCTGGTCGAGAACCTTTCCTTTTCAGGAAAACCAGGTCTAAAGGGGCTGTTTATGAAGAATACTCCCAGAAACGAAACAGCGGGGACTCCGCTCTCGGCGCAAAGGAAGCTGGCTTCTTCTCAACTCAACGACCTTGCCGCCATCATCGCTACCATATCAGAGCAAGACGAACTCGTAGAGCGCATCCTTAGATTTGTTAAGCGCCAATTCGTGGCCGACCGCGTGGCGCTGTTCACCTACGACACCGGAGGAGACGTTTCCCTCTCCGGAGCTTTGGGTGCCGAGCACTCTGAGCTCGACGAGATCAGTGAGTTCAGCCGAGGAGTTATTGACGAGGCGCTTGAGTCGGGTGGGTACCTGCACATCGCCGATGCGAGTCAGGATCCAAACCTGGCCGACCGTCCCTCCGTGAGGCGTCTCAACATCCGTTCCGTTCTGGCGGCGCCGCTCATGCGTCAGGGGCGGATTATGGGCGTCTTGTACGCCGACACACTTGGGGTTCCCGGGGCCTTCGTGGAGAGCGATCGCGAGGTGATCAACGGGATGGCTAACTTGCTGGCCTCAGCCCTCGAATCTTCTTTCGACTATCAAGCCCTGAAATACAAGTCCAGCGAGGCCCGCAAGCCGGGGACGCGCAGGTTGCGGTTTGCCGGGGTGGTGGGTGACAGCCGGCGAATGCAGAAGATTTTCAAGCAAGCGATGTCCATTGCTCGCACCGACAAGAACGTCCTGATCACCGGCGAACCGGGCTCGGGCAAGGAGATCATCGCAGACATCATTCAACAGCACGGTTCGCGATCTCGGATGAATTACCTCAAGTTCAATTGCTCGAGTGTTCCGGATGCGAATGTTGAGGCAGAACTCTTCGGAGTTGCGGCAGAAGCTTTTACCGGTGTGATGGCGCGGGATGGAATGCTCGAACTGGCCTCGGGCGGAACTCTGTTACTGGACGAAGTCGCAGATTTGTCCAGCGAGGCTCAGTCAATGCTGCTTCGTGCGCTGGAAGAGAAGTCTATTCGGCGCGTCGGGGGAAAGCGCATTGTCCCGGTAGATGTGCGAATTGTCGCCACCACCAGTTCGGATCTGGAGAAGGCCGTGAGTGATGGTCGCTTCAACAAGGACCTGCTGGAGCGGCTGAATCAGTTCTGGATTCACATTCCGCCCCTTCGGGAACACTCGGCTGACATCCCGGGGCTTGCCTATCACTTCCTGGCGCGAGAAGTCGACGAAACCGGTCTGGGGCGGGAACTGTCGATCTATCCGCCGCTCCTGGATTGGCTGCAGGACGCGCCGCTCACAGGCAACGCCCGCGAATTGGCCAATATCATCTCAAAAATGGCGTCACTGGACACAGACGGGATTCTCTCCTGGGATGACCTGCCGCCCGATGTGAAAACTCAGCGGATGCTGCAGTCGCCCAAATTCGATGAATCGTCTTCGTTTGACCACATGATGGCGATCGCTGAAGCAGCCATTTTGCGGAGAGCGCTCGAGAACGCAGAGGGGCGGATTCGAAAGGCCGCCCGGACTCTTGAGATGCCAGAGGCCACTCTACGTCGGCGCTTGAGGATGCTGGATCTGCATCACCCGACGATGTTCCAGATGCGCCGCGCCATCAAGCCGCGGAGGTCGAGGCGCAACGCGCAATCGGCCACTCCGCCTGTTGCGCATGGGTAGGTTGTTGTAGTACAACAGCATAGCGAAACAGCATGGCGCCGTTCCCATAATTAGCGCAACGGCGCCATTATTTTGTCCAGTTCAAGGCTCGAACAACACACATAAGTCACTGCTAGTCACTCAGTTGCCTTTCTAGCTCAAAGGCTCCACTGGGCAACGTTTCTGCAATAGGACTTCTCCCGGAAAGGAGAAGTACCCAATGCAGGCACGTAAGCTTTTCGCCATTCTCGCAATTGCCGCTTCGTTCAGTGCGTCACCAACACTACTGCAGGCCGGTGATTCAGGATCCTTGCCGCCTCAACCGTGTAGGTCCGGCTCACTGTTGTCGAGCCCGCTCGTAACGGGGTTGTACGTATCCAGCTTGATTCTATAGGAGACGGTCATGCAGGAGGTGGGCTCCTCGGACAGGCATGACCGGATCGCCTGCGGCAGCTCTCACAGCGGCCGCAGGCATTCGGCTTTCTCATAGATCGACTCGGCGCCGACGATGCGCTCAGCAAGCGTATGTCTGTGTGGTCCTATCGCTTTGGTCACGCCAGATTCCCAGTGATCTCCAGCCTGATCCTCCACCATCGCAACACGTTTCCCCTGCGCCACCTTTCACCATCCGCAGCTGCAGCAAGGCCAAATCCCTCATCCTAGGCGGAAATCACCGATTGACCCTTTCTTTGGCCGGGGGCATACTTTCCCCGCTTTATGCAGCTCGAAGCCATCATCGCCCCCATCGAGGAGGATCTGAACCACTTCGAGGTGCGGTTGCGAGAACTCCTGGCAGTAGATTCCCCCCTGATTTTGGGAGTCACGGAACACCTGTTCGGCCGGAAGGGAAAGCGCCTGCGCCCCGCCCTGGTCTACCTCTCCGCGCGTGCCACAGGGCCGTTGCCCTCCGGCGCCGTGCTGGCCGGCATGGCCATCGAACTGATCCACACCGCCACCCTGTTGCACGACGATGTGGTCGACGAGTCGTCCACACGTCGGGGTCAGGCGTCCGTAAACTCCAAGTGGAGCAACCTCGTATCCGTGCTCATGGGGGACTACTTGTTCTCCAAGGCGTTTCATCTGCTGGTGAAGGTCGGTTCGCCTAAACTGATGGAGTCGGTGTCCGCCGCCACGGAGCAGGTGTCGCTGGGCGAACTGGTGGAGATCCAGGAGTCGCACAATTTCGACATCGACGAGGCGGGCTACCTGCACATCATTCGCGCCAAGACCGCGTCGCTGTTCGCGGCGGCGTGTGAGGCCGGCGCCATTCTGGGTGGCAGCGCCGATCCTCAGCGCAGGAGTCTCCGGGACTTTGGCAGCGAGATCGGCACCGCCTTTCAGATCTCCGATGACATGCTCGACCTCGTGGGTTCGCAGGAGAAAACGGGGAAGACCTCCGGCAACGACCTGAAGGAAGGCCGCGTGACCTTGCCCGTGATTTTCGCGCTCAAGCAGGCGCCCGAAGCACGCCGTCGTCAGATCGTGGGATTGCTCGACAACGGGTCGGGCGGTGAGCACATCGAGGAAGTCCGCCAGTTCGTCACCGAAATGGGCGGCCTCGACTACGCCCGCGAGCGGGCGATCAGTATCGAAGGCCAGGCCCGACGCCACCTCGAAACCCTGACGGCCTCCCCGTATAAAGATGCTCTTCTGGAACTCACCCGCTTCGTGGTGAGTAGAGAAGCTTAAGCTCCGCCCTCCGGCCGGGCTGAGTTCTTCCATGGATACCGGCCCCCTCTCCGTTTGGATCGTTGGCCTCGTCTGGGCAGCCCTGGTGGTGCTGTCTGTGTACTACTACCGCCGCACCGTTCCTGAGATTTCTCCGAAGGCCCGCGGGGTGCTTCTGGGGCTGCGGCTGGTCACGCTCACCTGTCTCGCACTCGCCCTGGCTCAGCCCGTGTTCGACTGGCAGACCTCGCGGCCCATGCAGCCGACATGGAGATTCCTGGTGGATTACTCCACCAGCATGGACAAGGTCGAAGGCTCAGGGCAGACGCGGTTTTCCGAAGCGCTCGCCATTGCCGGTCACGAAGCCTGGCAAGAGGCGGCGTCCGGCGTCAGGCTGGAACGAACGTACTTTGGGGGCGATGCTGCACCCGATTCGAGCGGCCTCGATCGCGAAGCCACCGACGTGCATGCGGCCCTCACCCGACTGGCCGAACAGCCCGAGCCGCCTGCGGTCGTGGTGCTGCTCTCCGATGGCGCCACCAACGGAGCGCGTGATCCTGCCGCCGCCACCTGGCCCTTTCCGGTGTACTCCATCTGCCTGGGCGATTCCATCCCGGGTCAGGATTTGGCGGTCGTGAACCTCACGGGACCTGCAACAGCCGTGGCGGGCGACTCCGTCACCATGGTGCTGCAGGCGACGTCGTCCTACGGGATGACCTATGCGTTGTTCGGGCT